>NZ_JAGYZL010000017.1:0-31768 GCF_018370895.1 Actinomyces sp. oral taxon 181 | reverse complement strand
GTCGTTTTGAGCGTTCTGATCGTGATTTCCGTTCTTCTGAGTATGGAGATCGTCGCCAGGGTGGTGAGCGTTCTGGCCGCTTTGATCGTGATTCGCGTGGTTTCTCTCGTGATCGTCGTGATGGTCAGCGTTCGGATCGTCGTTTTGACCGTAATGAACGTGGTGATCAGCGCGGAGGACGTAATTTCCGTGATACCCAGCGTTCGAGCGCGCCGCGTTCGCGTGATGAATACACCGCTCCCAATGGCGACGAACCTACGATTCCCGCAGGCGTTTCTGCTGAAGAACTTGATAAAGATGCGCTTCGCGCACTTTCCACGCTTTCAGGAATCAATCGCGATATCGTCGCGCGCCACCTTGTGATGGCGGGCCAACTGATCGACCTTGATCCTGAGCTTGCTTACAAGCACGCAAAGGCTGCAGCATCGCGCGCGGGACGTGTCGACGTTGTTCGCGAGGCCTCGGCCCTTACTGCTTACGCAGCAGGCTACTATGAGGAAGCACTGCGCGAGGTTCGCGCTATGCGACGCCTCCGTGGTGATCTTTCTTTGCGCGCCATTGAAGCAGACTGTGAACGTGGATTGGGACGCCCCGAGCGAGCCATCGAAATTATCGACCAGACTGATACCTCCCAGCTTGATCTTGCAGAACAAGTCGAACTAGTGCTTGTTTCCTCCGGTGCGCGTGCCGATCTGGGACAAAACGAAGTTGGCCTTGTCATCGTTGACGATGCGATCGCAACGCTCGGCTCGGATGCAGATCCTGAATTCCTTCGCCGTCTTATGTCAGTCAAGGCAGATCGTCTTCGTGAACTCGGACGTGAAGAAGAAGCAGCCCAGGTGGAGGCTGAAATTCCAGAAGAGGAAGAGGACCCGGATATCGTTGATGTGGGCCTCTTTGCAGATGCCGATGTGGATGATCGTCGCTCACCTCTGAAGGGCTCGAAGGGTGCTCTGTACACCAACTTTGATGCAGCCCTTTTGGACCTGGATGGCACTGCGTACGCAGGCAAGCTTCCAATCGAACACGCGGCACAGGCAGCCGAAGAAGCTCGTGAAGCAGGTCTGAAGATTGGTTTTGTCACCAATAACGCTTCACGCACCCCAGCAATGATTGCTGCCCAGCTTGATGAGCTTGGGTTCAAGGCACAGCCATCTGACATTATGACCTCTGCCATGGATGTCATTGCAGTGATGAGCGAACACCTTGAAGAGGGTGCCTCAGTCTACGTTGTTGGTGGAGAGGGACTGCGGCAGGCACTTCGCGAGGCCGGTTATGTCTTGGTTGAGAGTGCAGACGATCAGCCTGCAGCAGTCGTTCAAGGCTTTGATGCTTCGGTTACTTGGGCCCAGCTTACTGAGGCTGCTTTTGCCTTGGAACGCGGTGCTCAGTTCTTTGCAACCAACTTGGATGCCACCCTTCCACAGGAGCGCGGATTCGCACTGGGCAATGGTGCATTAGTACGCGCAGTCAGCTATGCAACACGCAAGCGGCCGATTGCTGCGGGTAAGCCGGAACCTGGAATCTACCAGCGTGGCGCAGAACTGATCGAGAGTCAAAATCCGATCGCAGTCGGTGACCGACTTGAAACCGATATTCTCGGCGCGGTTGCTGCAGGTATTCCTGCACTCCACGTGCTCACCGGCGTTCACGATGCTCGAGCAGTGATTTGTGCACCTCGCGGACAGCGTCCAAGCTACCTCGCATTGGATATGCGCGGACTACTTGAAGAGCATCCTTCGCCCAAGCACCATGCTGATGGAACGTGGACTTGCGGTATTTCTCAGGTTGCACGCCTGCGTCGTGATGGACACTTGACCCTTGATGACGTCGAGTTGCGAGAAGGAGCCGTCATCAGTATGGACTCTTACCGCGCTCTTGCAGCAGCTGCATGGGATTCACCCTCAGAGATTGAGATTGTCTGCCCGACTTTGGCGGTGGTACCAAATGACGATCCTTCGGCTTACTTCGAAGCTCTCGATGAGCCTGTTGAGGAATCCGAAGAAGGTGTCATTTCCGAAGAGAATGTCTCAGGTGTGGCTGAAACCCTAGAGTTCCTCCCCGGTGAAGAAGACCTCCAAGAGCTTCTGGCTCAGACCAGTGATCTTGACGGAGAGGACGACTGATCGTGTCCTTAGAGGCAAGCGAGGTGGGCGGCTCATCATTGCCTGATAACTTTGATGAGCTTCCCGTCGCGCAGCAGATCGAACTGCTTCGACAGCTCGATCAAGGCCTTCGTGGTGAACTAGAAGGACGCCTAAGCTGATGAAATTACGGCGTATCGATTCTGAGCTTGTTCGGCGCAAGATGGTCCGTTCGCGTTCTCATGCGCAAGAACTCATTGCCCAGCGACGGGTTCTTCTTGACGGGCAGGTTGTTGAAAAACCTGCTCGTCAAATGGATCCGGCCCAGGCATTGGTGATTACTCAGGGCGATGATCCCGATTATGTCTCTCGCGGAGCTTTTAAGCTTGCGGGTGCCTTGGACGCATTGGGTGAACACGCGCCGATTGTCCAGGGGCGTCGATGCATGGATGCTGGAGCATCTACTGGCGGTTTTACTGATGTGCTTCTTCGTCGGGGCGCAGCCAGCGTTGTCGCTGTCGATGTCGGTTATGGTCAACTGGCATGGCGTCTTCAGAGTGATCCGCGAGTCGAAGTTATGGATCGAACCAATGTGCGCCTAATGAAGGCAGGCGATATCCTCCCAGCCCCAGGGCTGGTTGTTGGGGATCTCTCCTTCATTTCTTTGACACTCGTTCTTCCGGCTCTCGTGAGCGTTGCCGCCGCCGATGCTGACTTCCTCTTAATGGTCAAACCGCAGTTTGAGATTGGAAAAGAGCGTTTGGGTAGCGGTGGGGTCGTGCGGAACCTTGATCATCACTGCGAGACTATTACTCAGGTAATCGACTGCGCACGAGGCCTCGGCTTGGGGATTGCCGCTGTTCAAGCATCTCCGCTTCCCGGTCCATCCGGAAACGTCGAGTATTTTGTTTCCATGCGTGCAAACCATCCTGAGGCCCTTGAGGATTCTCAGATCCCTGAATCGATTCAAAAAGCCATTGATGAGGGGCCTGCAGGACGCGGTGCTGGCACTCACTTGCACAAGAATGCATAGGGAGAGGGGTATTCATGAAAAGAATTCTCATGGTTCGGCACGTTCAACGCCCTGCTGCTATTGCCGCAACTGAAGTTGCAGTGCGTGAGCTCACGCAACTTGGAATTGAAGTTATTGGTGAAGATGAGGCAGAGAACCTCCCCAATGATCATGGGCCTGATCTGGTCCTAGCGATGGGTGGAGATGGCACCATCCTTGCGGCTGCTGAATCAGCTCGTCGCTTCAATATT
This sequence comes from Actinomyces sp. oral taxon 181, assembly GCF_018370895.1. Classification (NCBI taxonomy): domain Bacteria; kingdom Bacillati; phylum Actinomycetota; class Actinomycetes; order Actinomycetales; family Actinomycetaceae; genus Actinomyces; species Actinomyces sp. oral taxon 181. Next base: position 28,421 of record NZ_JAGYZL010000017.1, on the reverse strand, counting down.
CCCCTGCTCGGGATCAATGCTGGCCACATGGGTTTCCTAGCCGAGGCCTCGCCGGAGTCAATTCCCACTCTGATGCATCGCCTTGCGCTGGGGGAGTACCACGAGGAAAAACGCTCAACTTTGGATATTTCCATCAAACTCCCCGGTGAAAATCTCATCACCGATTGGGCGCTTAATGATGCGGTTGTGAAGCACACCGATCCCGCCCACCCTGTACACCTTGTATTGGTAGTCGATGGCCAGGACGTTTCAACATATGGTGCAGATGGAATGATCCTCGCGACACCCACGGGGTCGACCGCCTATTCTTTCTCCGCCGGTGGTCCGGTTGTGTGGCCCGATACGGAAGCTGTTGTGATTTCTCCGATTGCGGCGCATGGGCTTTTCACTCGACCGCTCGTTGTGGGTCCCGGGTCGACGATTGAAGTTGTGATTAATGAAGAGCATTGGAGTGCTCCTGAAGTCTGGTGCGATGGCCTCCGTCGAACGATTGCACCTGCCGGCACCTCAGTAGTCGCACGAGTATCACAAAATCCAGTGCGCCTGGTTCGAATGGAGCATACTCCTTTCGCTGAGCGTCTGGTGACGAAGTTTAACTTGCCTGTCCGTGGATGGAGGACCCCGGAAGGAAACGCCAAGTGATCGAGTCTTTGGATATCGAGAACCTGGGAGTTATTGAAAGCTCTCATGTCGATTTCGCTCCACGTTTTACCGTGCTGACCGGGGAGACAGGTGCGGGCAAGACTATGGTTCTTACTTCCCTTAACTTGCTTTTAGGGGGACGAGCCGACCCCCAGATCGTTCGTCAAAGCAGCGACGAAAATGCCTCTGATCGTGGAAGTGTTGACGGGGTTTTTTCGGTTCCGCGCACTCTTGCCGACGAACTGGAAGAGATGGGCGCACAGCTCGATGACGACCTCCTATATGTTTCGAGGACAATTCCGAGAAACGGACGATCGCGTGCTGCCCTCGGAGGACGCGCGATGCCGGCTGCTGCTCTCTCGAGGATCGTTGGTTCCCTTGTCACTATTCATGGTCAATCAGATCAGCTTCGTCTTCGTTCGACGAGTGCTCAACGAGAGGCTCTGGATTCCTACGGTGGAGACGAACACCAGAATCTGATCAATGAGTACAGCGCGGCGTGGAAGAAAGCCGTCGATCTTAGCTCGCGTTTGCGTGAACTGAGGCGTTCTTCGAGTGAGCGACAGGAAGAGATTTCTGAGCTTTCGAGCGCGTTGGCACTTTTTGATTCTCTCAAGCCTCAAGAAGGCGAAGAAGAAGAGATCCTTTCAAAGATTCAGCGCCTGACTAACACGGAAGATCTCCGCCGTCATGTTGGCACTGCTGTTGAGTTCCTTGATGGAGATGAAGATACCGATGGCATCCTCGATTTGATTGGTCGCGCTCTTGATTCGCTTCGGATGGGGGCGCGTGTGGACCATGCACTTGCCTCTATCGGACAGCGCTTTAAGCAGTCCTCAATGGAACTGGCCAGTGTCCGTGATGATCTAGCACACTACCTCTCAACTGTTGAAGCCGATCCCGAGGCTTTGGCTGCGTTGCACTCCCGCCGCTCCTCCCTACGTCAACTCATGGAGGGAAGAGCAAGTGATATTCCCTCACTTCTCGAGTGGGAGAAGAATGCGCGTTCACGCCTTGAAGCACTAACTGCACAACACGACAGTCCAGAGGTTGTGGAGAAGGAGCTTGAGAAAGCTCAAACACAGGTGCTCGTAGCTGGTGAAGCGCTGGCTCAGTCGCGCCGGCGATTGGCAGAAGAACTCAGTTCAAAGGTGACACATGAACTTCACTCTCTTTCGATGCCTGATGCGTCTTTTAGTGTCGATTGGGAGGAACACACTCCGCAGTCTCACGGCCTTGAAGACCCCGTGATGCTTCTCCAGCCGCATCCGCAAGCGCCACCCCGTCCCCTAGGTGTGGGTGCCTCCGGAGGTGAACTCTCTCGCGTCATGCTTGCTTTAGAGGTGATATTGGGGGAGTCTGACAGTGATGTCACCTTTATCTTTGATGAGGTTGACTCGGGAATTGGCGGGAAAACGGCAGTGGAGGTTGGGGCTCGTCTTGCTCGGCTTGCTGAGCATCATCAAGTTATTGTCGTGACTCACCTCGCGCAGGTTGCTGCTTATGCTGATCACCATCTCTATATCGAGAAAATGGATGGCCGAACCTCAATCCGTGTGCTTGAGGGTGAAGAACGTGCCGCTGAGCTTGCACGCATGATGAGTGGGGATGCACACTCTGAGGCGGCGCGCCGACATGCTTATGAGCTCCTAGGCCAGGACATGCCACAATCGAAGGCGTGACGGAAGAAAAATCAGGATTTTCAGGTAGCGATGCTACCTCGATTGAGGGACGTGTATGGATTGCCAGAGACCTACACCAGAAGGTTCCTCAGGTCGACAACGGTGATTTTTTACTGATTGAGGATAACGATCTCACTCAGGCAGACGCTGAGCTTCTTATTGAAAGCGGCGCACGAGTTGTGATTAATGCACAGCTTTCGGTGACCGGTCGTGTTCGAAGCCGCGGACCCCAGGCACTTCTTGACGCAGGCATTGTACTGATTGATGATTGCGGACCAGATGTGTGGGCCCTCAAAGACGGCGACACGGTGAGGATCGTTGGTTCTGAAATTCAAAGTAAGGGGAAGCGAATCGCGCAGGGGAACCGATACGATTCGCACTCTCCGCTAGAGGATGAGCTTCCCGATGCCGATCAGACTCTCTCTGACCAACTACAGGCTTTTGAAGCATCCACTGCCACATTCCTAGAAAATGAAGGCGCTGCGGTTCTTCACGGCGAAGGCTATCCGAAGCTATCGACCAAGATTGCGGGTCAGCAGGTTCTTCTCGTTTGTGATTCCCCTCGATCCAGCCAGCAATTGAAAGATCTTCGTCAGTGGATTCGCGACACGCAGCCCATCGTCGTCGCGGTTGAGGGTGGTGCACTTCGCGCGCGGCGTGCGCATCTAAAGCCGGCAATCATTGTCGGTGATATGACTGAAGTACCGGATAGGATCTTGCGCAGCGGCGCAGAAATTGTTCTTCCGCGTGCTCACGATGGTGATCAAGGGCGTGAGCGTCTCAATCGTATGGGCGTCGACTATCACCAGGTCGATCTCACCGCAGCAGCAGTTGATGTGGCGATCAGTGTATTGAGCTTTATGGATCCGGCCGCGATTGTTGTTGCGGGAGATGCACGCGAGCTTGAGGACTATCTTGAGCTTTCGCGTTCGGTCGTCACCCCGGCGTTCTTGATTCGTTTGCGAGCCGGTGATCTTTTGATTCCAGCTCGGGCTGTCAGTGCTACTTATCGAAGCCGTATACGCGCTGCTTCGCTCTTCCTCTTGTCATGCGTTCTTCTGATCTCAATGGGTGTTGCGCTCTGGTCAACTCCTTGGGGACATGACCTATTTACCGGAGTGTGGGATTGGGTTTCGCACCTGTGGTCCCCAACGAATTCAGCAACCTCTGAGCTAGCCAACTGGGCTGGCGCACTCACTGCATAAGGAAGATATCTCATGGTGAATTTTCGCTATCACATTGTTTCTTTGACCGCGGTGTTTGTTGCGCTGTGCTTAGGCGTTGTCCTCGGTGCGGGACCGCTTCAGTCGCGAATTTCTTCAGGCTTGGCATCAAAGACCACCACGGCCTCGTCAAACGAGGCACTTGCCCAGGCGCAGAACAACGGCAAGATCGAAGCGCGTGCTGTTTCTGAACTCGCACAGAGTCGACTCAATGGTTCTCTCAACGGGGTTTCGGTTGCGCTAGTGACCGTGCCGGGGACAGATGCTGCGGATGTTGACTCAATGCGTCAAACCCTCGGACAGGCTGGCGCGCAAGTTTCGGGCGAGGCAGAGCTAACGAATACGTGGCTGAGCGCTGATTCTGCGACTTTCCGTAGTACCTTGTCGACGCCTCTTGCTTCGCACTTGAGTGGTTTGCCAGCAGATGCAGGCGCTGAGGCAGTGATTGCTCAGGCAATCGTGTCTTCATTGACTCAATCTGGATCCGAGCCTGATCTTGTTAAGCAAATCCTTACGGGTGGAGACACCCCCGTTATGAAGATTTCCAAAGATCCTCAGGGTGGCGCTCAGGCAATCATCGTCATTGGTCCCAGAGCAAACGCGATGTCTGCGAATGAGACCTCGGCCGCCGCTCCTTTGGCTTCGCAAGCATCATGGGAAGGCTTGGCGAAGATGATTGGCAATGCGCCGGTTGGTGGCGTAATTTTTGGCGATGCGTCAAGTGACCGTTCCACCATTAGTGCCCTACGCAATGCAAACGTTGCGGCAACGACCGTCGATCAGGTTGGAACGACACAGGGGACAATTTCTGCAGTCTTGGCCCTTAAGGATGCCCACGCGAGTGCCCGTTCCTTCGGTGTCGGTAGCGGCGCGACCTCAGTTTTCCCTCCTGCTTAGTGAGAGACAATAGAGTCGTGACTGAATTTCAAGATGAGCATGTCCCTGTTCGCTTAGTGTCGTCTCAGACCGTTTTCAAAGGAAAAGTCTTTGACATCCAACGTGATGAGCTGACTCTTACCCACTCTGAACAACCCATTGTTCGTGAATACATGGCGCATCCTGGTGCAGTGGTTATCGTTGCGCTGCGCGGTGACGAGGGTAATGAGGAAATTCTTCTGGAACGTCAGTATCGTCATCCGGTCCGCGCAAAACTGTGGGAAGTGCCCGCCGGGCTCCTTGATATTCCGGGTGAAGACCCGCTGATTGGAGCTCAGAGAGAATTGGCTGAAGAAGCTGATTTGACAGCGCAACACTGGGACGTTCTTCTCGATATCTTCAATTCTCCGGGGTGTTCGTCTGAATCAATTCGAATCTTCCTTGCACGAGGCCTGGAGTCGACAGGTCAAACTTTTGACCGCGAGGATGAAGAAGCTGATTTTGAATACCAGTGGGTGAGGCTTGATGATGCCGTAACCGCGGCACTTGATGGGCGCCTGCATAATGCGTCAACTGTGTCTGCTGTTCTTGCAACAGATGCGGCGCGTCGTCGCGGTTGGAAGCTTCGTAGCCTCTCATCTGAATGGCTACGCTGACTGAAGGACCTTGGACCTAAGACTTGTGATGCGAGTCGCGCTAATCGAGCAGTATTTCGCAACGAAAATGTTTCATAAAGAGCGTATGCTTTTCATGAGATTGAACAGTCGTGAATGTAATTCGCTTGGAGGGCAGCGTGGAGAGCAGTGATGCGCGCACCCGGCAGCAGGTACGTGACCTTGTTGTTGAGAAGGGGCCGGTAACCGCCTCGACAATTGCGCGCATTCTCGGACTGACGACCGCCGCGGTGCGTCGTCATCTCACCATCTTGCTTTCCGATAACGAAATTGCCGAGCACGAACCGGGACAGGTTGGACGACGCGGGCGCGGACGTCCCGCGCGACACTATGTTGCCACTGCTCGGGCGCACGAAAAACTCGCTGAAAGTTACTCAGACCTCGCCTCGAAAGCCCTTGGCTACCTTGGGCAAGTTGGTGGGGGAGAAGCGATTGATTCTTTTGCTGCAGCTCGCTCTCGAGAAATCGAAAGGCGTTATACGGCTACGGTCCGTGAGGCGGGTAGTGACCCGAGGCTGCGTGCACAAGCTCTCGCAGATGCGCTTACTGCAGATGGCTATGCAGCAACGGTTCGCGATATTGGTCGCGGTGGCTATGCTGTCCAGCTCTGTCAGGGGCATTGCCCAATTAGGCAGGTTGCAGGGGACTTCCCACAGCTGTGTGAAGCCGAGACTGCTGCGTTTTCGCGACTGCTCAATGTTCACGTTCAACGACTTGCAACACTTGCGGGTGGGGAACACGTGTGCACAACCAATATTCCGGTTTCTGCACCTGTCATCTCTCCCGCCGCGCGAGCTGCTCTTCGCAAGTAGCAGCGCATTACTAAAATAACCGAATTGACGAGGAAAAATATGACCCAGTCACCACCGGTCACCGACGCAACTACTCAGATGAGTGACGATGAGATTATCAGCTCCATCGGCGCATATGAGTACGGGTGGCACGATAACGATGACTATTCGAAAGATGTCCCCCTTGGTATTAACGAGTCGGTTGTCCGTTTTATCTCTGATGTAAAGGACGAACCGCAGTGGATGCGCGAACGGCGTTTGAAGGCGCTTGAATTATTCGAGCGTAAGCCAATGCCGACGTGGGGTCCTGATCTTTCGGGTGTCGATTTCGATGCCTTTAAGTACTATGTGCGCCCGACTGATCGTCAGGTGAATGACTGGGAAGACCTTCCCGAAGAAATTCGTGATACCTACGATCGTCTGGGTATTCCCGAGGCTGAGAAGAACCGCCTGGTTTCTGGCGTTGCTGCTCAGTATGAATCCGAGGTCGTCTACCAGCAGATCCAAGATGACTTGGAGAAGCAGGGTGTGATCTTCACTGACACCGACACTGGTTTGCGCGAGCATCCGGAGATTTTCGAAGAGTACTTCGGTAAATGCGTTCCGGCTGGAGACAACAAGTTTTCTGCTCTGAATACCGCAGCATGGTCTGGTGGTTCCTTCGTTTACGTCCCGCCGGGCGTACACGTGAACATTCCTCTTCAGGCCTATTTCCGTATCAACACCCAGGCAATGGGACAGTTTGAGCGTACCCTGATTATTGCTGATGAAGGTTCCTACGTTCACTACGTTGAAGGCTGTACCGCTCCTATTTACGATGAGAACTCTCTGCACTCCGGTGTCATTGAGATCTTTGTGAAGAAGGATGCGCGTGTTCGTTACACCACCGTGCAGAACTGGTCGACAAACGTGCTGAACCTTGTGACTCAACGTGCAATGGTCGATGAGGGCGGCACAATGGAATGGGTTGACGGCAATATGGGTGCTGCCATCACGATGAAGTACCCTGCGTGCTTCCTCATGGGTGAGCATGCTCGCGGTGAAACTCTCTCCATTGGTTTCGCTGGCCCGGGACAGCAGCAGGACACCGGTGCAAAGATGGTTCACATGGCACCCCACACTTCTTCTTCGATCGTGTCGAAGTCGGTGTCTCGTGGTGGTGGCCGCACGTCCTACCGCGGTCTTGTTCAGATCAATGCACGTGCCCGTCACTCGAAGTCCAACGTGCTCTGTGACGCGCTTCTTGTGGACAAGGTATCGCGTACTGATACCTATCCCTACGTCGATGTCCGTACCGATGACGTCGAAATGGGACACGAAGCTACTGTTTCTAAGGTTTCCGCCGATCAGCTTTTCTATTTGATGAGCCGTGGTCTGGATGAGAACGAGGCGATGGCGACAATCGTCCGAGGCTTTGTCGAGCCGATCGCTAAGGAACTCCCCATGGAATATGCCCTTGAATTGAACCGACTCATTGAGTTGCAGATGGAAGGATCTGTTGGCTGATGACGACCCAAGAGACCGCTGCCCGTCCGCATTCTCACGGAGCGGGAGCACCCGTAGCACATTCATCCCGAGGCGATCGTCCCACTTCTTTCTCTCTTGAAGAGATTCCTGCGCCTCATGGGCGCGAAGAAGATTGGCGTTTTACTCCGCTTCGTCGAATTGAGAAACTCTTTGATCCGGGCTTCTTTGAGTCACAGCCCCTGGGCTTGCAGGTGAACGCACCTGCTGAAGTGACTGTTGAAGAGGTCGGGCGCGATGATTCGCGTCTGGGAACTGTTCTCGCTCCTGGCGACCGCACGTCGGTTGTTGCGTGGAATGCTTTCACCCGGGCACAAATCGTCACTGTTCCTCCACGTACCGAGGTCACTGACCCCGTCATGATTGATATTGACGGTGACGAGCATGCCCGTGTTCAGCACCTGCTTGTCAGTGTTGGAAGCCAATCTGCCGCAACCGTTGTTATTAATCACCGAGGCGGCGGCGAAGGTGCGCTGAACCAGACCGTTGAGATTGAGGCGGGTGACGCCTCGGATCTGACAATCGTCTCAATTCAGGAATGGGACGACACCTACGTACACGCGTCGAATCACCGCATTGCGATTGGTCGTGACGCTAAGGTTCGTCACATTGTGGTGAGCCTTGGTGGTGACCTCGTACGTATCTGCTCTGATACTGACTATCGCGGTCCCGGCGGCGAATTGACCATGCTCGGCCTGTACTTCGTTGACTCTGGTCAGCACCTTGAGCACCGAGTGTTCGTTGACCACTCGCAGCCCAATTGCTACTCCCGCGTGACATACAAGGGTGCACTTCAAGGGAAGGACGCACACTCAGTGTGGATTGGGGACTGCCTGATCCGTGAAGCTGCCGATGGAACCGATACCTACGAGCTCAACCGTAACCTTGTGCTGAGTGAAGGAGCGAAGGCCGACTCCGTTCCTAACCTCGAAATCGAGAACGGTGAAATCGTCGGTGCTGGACATGCATCCGCAACCGGACGCTTTGATGATGAACAGCTCTTCTACCTGATGAGCCGCGGCATCGACGAAGCTGATGCACGTCGTTTGGTCGTTCGTGGATTCTTCGCCGAACTTATTGAACAAATCGGCGTTCCGCAGGTTCAAGAACACCTGATGAACGCAATTGAAAAGGAACTGGAACGCGCCGCTCTTGGCGCCTGAGGCTACACGACAGTAGGACGACAACTACAGTGCGGCGTCTAGCGCCGAAGAGGAGAAAAAATGTCGACTTTGACTATTAAAGACCTTCACGCATCCGTTGAGACCGCTGAAGGACCGAAGGAAATTCTGAAGGGCGTGAACCTGACCATTAACTCCGGTGAGATTCACGCAATTATGGGCCCCAACGGCTCGGGCAAGTCAACTCTTGCCTACGCTCTTGCAGGACACCCCGCCTATGAAATTACCAGTGGCGAGGCTTACCTCGATGATGCTTCGATTCTGGACATGAGCGTTGATGAGCGCGCGAAAGCTGGCCTTTTCTTGGCAATGCAGTACCCGGTTGAAGTTGCCGGTGTTTCGGTTTCGAACTTCCTGCGTACAGCAAAGACTGCGGTTGACGGTCACGCACCCCAGATTCGTCAGTGGGTGAAGGACGTGAACCAGGCTATGGAGAATCTGCGGATGGATCCTTCCTTCGCAGAACGTGACGTTAATGTTGGCTTCTCCGGTGGTGAAAAGAAGCGCCTTGAGATTCTCCAGATGGAGCTCCTCAAGCCGTCCTTCGCGATCCTTGACGAGACCGACTCCGGCTTGGATGTCGATGCGCTCCGCATTGTTTCTGAAGGCGTTAATCGCGTCCACGGCAATACCGGCTGCGGAGTTATGCTCATTACGCACTACACGCGTATTCTGCGCTATATCAAGCCCAGCCATGTTCATGTTTTTGTCAACGGCCAGGTTGCAGCTCAGGGTGGTCCTGAACTTGCTGATGAGCTGGAAGAGAATGGCTACGATTCCTACCTGGAGAAGTGAGCTTTCTCGGTGACTGAAGACTTTTCGCTTCAAGAGCTCTCGCGACTGCGCGCCGACTTTCCCATCCTTGGGAGGGTCGGCCGCGGTGGCAACCCCATTGCCTATCTCGATTTCAGCGCGACTTCGCAAAAGCCTGTGCAGGTCATCGATGCGATCAGTAATTTCTACCGCACCAGCAATGGCGCAGTACATCGTGGGACGCATCTGCTGGGTGACGAGTCGACTGCTGCCTTCGAAGAAGGACGCTCGATTCTGGCTGATTTTATTGGTGGTCGTGCCAATGAGATCGTTTGGACAAAGAACGCGACAGAGGCAATTAATTTAGTTGCACTGGCAATGCGAAACGTATCGCAGGACAGTGCTGCAAAGCCCTCAACTGTCAAGCTTTCGGCGGGAGATAACATTGTTATTACCCGAGCAGAGCATCATGCAAATCTAGTTCCATGGCAGCAGCTCTGTGCAGCAACCGGGACGGAGCTTCGCTGGCTCGACCTTCATGAAGATGGCCGAATTGATTGTGAGACTCTTGGGGTAATTGATGACCACACGCGTTTGGTAGCCTTTACACATGTGTCGAATGTGACCGGTGCGGTTTCTCCTGTTGAGTCGATTGTTTCGCGTGCTCGTCAATGCGGTGCTCTTGTGCTTCTTGATACCTGTCAGTCCAGTGCGCACATGCCGGTCGACGTCAGGGAACTCGGAGTTGATTTTGCAGTCTTCTCCTCGCATAAGATGTTGGGCCCAACCGGTATCGGAGCGCTGTGGGGGAGAGCCGAGCTTCTTTCACAGATGCCGCCCGTTCTGACCGGTGGTTCGATGATCGAGGATGTCACCATGGAATCCTCGACCTTTATGCCGGCCCCCGAGCGTTTTGAAGCCGGTAGCCAGCCGATTGCTCAGATCGTTGGCTGGAGTGCTGCTCTTCAATACCTCAGTGGCATCGGCATGGCACGCATTGCTGAGCACGAACGCATTCTGACTTCCTACATGCTTGAAGGCATCTCTGGAATTGACGGTGTTCGCGTGCTGGGACCGGGAGCGGATAAAGAACGGATCGGTGTCGTTGCATTTGCCGTTGAGGGCGTCCATCCGCATGATGTTGGACAAGTCTTGGATTCGCAGGACATCGCGGTGCGAGTCGGCCATCATTGTGCCATTCCATTGCATCACTTCTTTGGAGTCCGTTCCTCGACGCGAGCATCAGTTGGTCCGACAACAACCCGTGAAGAGATTGATCGTTTCATCGATGCCTTAGGACAGGTTCGTTCCTACTTCGGAGGCAAATGATGTCAAGCCTTGAACAGATGTATCAGCAGGTGATTCTTGATCATGCGCGTGAGCGCCACGGGACTGGTGATCCCTCAAGTCTTGCAGCCTCATCGCATCAGGTGAATCCGACTTGCGGAGACGAGACAACACTGGGTGTGACTCTGTCTGACTCAGGTCAGATCGAAGCACTGACATGGGATGGTGATGGCTGCTCGATTTCGCAAGCATCCCTATCGATGCTCTCTGACATGGTGAGCGGAGCTGATTTGGAGCATGTCCGTGAACTCTATGCGGCCATGGAGAAAATGATGCATTCACGCGGACTGGGCGTGGATGACGATACCCTCGACATCCTTGGTGATGCCGCTGCATTGGAGGGGACGTCACAGTTCCCGAATCGTGTGAAGTGCGCACTCCTTGGATGGTATGCATTGCGCGATGCTCTCGCGCAGCTCGGAACCGATATTGCAGGAGAAAACGAGTAATGGATACCTCTTCCAACCCGATGGCACAAACTGATGCTGTCGAGCAGCGCTTCGCCCCTGCGCCTTCTGCAGTTGCAAGCTCTGCCACGTCCGAGCAGGGTTCTGTTTCTGCTCCCGATGCGGCCTCGGCGCATGTATTTAATGTCGAAGGAACTGACATCATTGAGGGCGGAAGCATCGCCGGCCTTGATGTACTTGAGGCACTCAAGGATGTCATCGATCCCGAACTAGGCATCAATATTGTTGACCTTGGTTTGGTTTACGGTGTCAAGGTTGCGACGGATGATTCAATCGTCATTGACATGACCTTGACCTCAGCGGCATGCCCTCTGACTGACATCATCGAGCGCCAGGCTCAGATGGTACTGGCATCGCTCTCGGATGATGTCTTGATCAATTGGGTCTGGATGCCTGCTTGGGGTCCTGATCGAATTACAACTGACGGCCGCGAACAGCTCCGTGCGATTGGTTTTAACGTCTGAGCGAGTAGTGACGTGTCCGTGAACCCCTTCCGCTATGCTGGAGGGGTTCACCTGTTACAGAGGAAAGAGAAGCAATGACCCTGGCCGATGCTCCTGTTGTGCAGCCTGTACTTTTGGGCGGAGATTTTGGAGTTTATGCTCTTGCGCGTTCTTTCCACGAGGCCTATGGTGTGACCTCGATCGTGCTGTCTCACGCGCCGACTGTTGCGATCTCGCGTTCTGCCTTTTGTCGGGTTGAGCCGATCGTTGCGCATGCTTCCGATGAGGAACTTCTGGCAACGCTTGGCAAACTCGCTGATACATATGCGGACCGTACTCTGGTCCTTGTTGCTAATCATGACCTTCATTCTGAATTTGTTGCACGTCATTGGGATTCTCTGAGTCAACATTACGCACTCCCATTTCCCTCAATGGACGTTATTGATCGCGTGACGGATAAGGGCGCCTTTGCTCAGCTTTGTGATGAGCTGGGAGTGCCTACGCCGGCGACGCGTGTGGTCTCTTTCCGTAATTTTTCTTCCGAGGCTCCTGTTCGTCCCGAAATTCCGTTTGCTTTCCCCGTGGTGGCAAAACCTGCGCGCGGTAATGATTATGATGCTTTGGAATTTGAAGGAAAACGTAAGATCTGGTTTGTCGAGAGCCAAGAGGAACTGAACGACCTCTGGGATCTTTTGGGAGGTGTTGGCTTCCGTGGTGACTTTATTGTTCAGGAACTGATTCCTGGAGATAACACGCAGATGCGTTCAGTGACCGCCTATGTTGACTCTCACGGGCATATGACCTTGATTGGTTCCGCACGCGTTCTCTTGGAAGACCATGCGCCAACCATGATTGGTAATCCCGTTGCAATGATTACCGAGGCGTTTCCTCAGTTGTGGGAGGATGCACGACGCATTCTTGAGGCAGCAAACTATCGTGGCTTCGCTAACTTCGATGTGAAGATTGATCCACGTGATGGTCGCGCGCTCTTCTTTGAAGTGAATCCGCGAATCGGTCGGAACTCTTGGTACATGACCGCGGCGGGACATAACCCCATGATTCCAATGGTTGATGATCTTGTTCGCGGCGAAGAACATAGCCCTGAAGAAGTAAACGAGGAAATCCTCTATTCGATGGTTCCCGATCGATTGCTCTTGCGATACATTCGAGAGCCCGAACTTGCTCAGCGAGTGCGTAGTTTGATTCGAGGGGGGAAGCGTTTCGATCCGCTCTTCTACTCAGCTGATTCGGACCTGCGTCGCTTCCTGACACTCCACCTGCAAAAGCTCAATCACTACCGAAAGTTCCATAGGTACTACCCTCAAGCGAACGATCGTTCATTCTAAGGGGACTTTTCTTATGACAGATACACAGCTTCGTGAGATCACTGCCGAGGAAATGCGTATTGGCGCTGCCGGAGTGACTCCTCTGCCCATTGAACAGTCCGCAATTTGGGAACAGTACGAGGCGGTTGAGGGGCGCAAGCTCTGGGGACGTTTTGAGTATTCAGAGAATGGCAAGCGTATTGCTCTTGTCGCGCTCTACGAGTACTCAATGCGAGGGGCGCGCTACCTTTGGGCGAAACATGGACCGGTGTGGCTCAAAGAGGCTACACCGAGCCGCGAACGTGCTTTCCGCGATGCGCTTGGGCGTTACGTTCGTCAGAAAGACTCATCGATCGTTTTTATTCGCCTGAATGCGATCTTTAATGACACTGATCTTCGCGATGTCATGCAGATTATTACCTATGACCGCACCGTCATCATTCGCTCCTATGGTGGTGATGAGGAAAAGATCCTTGGGGATATGACGAAGGAAGGTCGCCGTCAGCTTCGGCGTTCGCGTAAGGCCTTGGCTGAGGTCCAGACAACGATCGCTGACGAGCATGATCAGGCTGCGGAAGATTTCACTGAGTACTACGAGGTGCTCAAAGAGACCGCCGAGCGCGATGGTTTCAGTCCTCACCCCGCCCAGGTCTACTCAACTATGTTGAAAATCCTCGGCCCTGAGCATTCACGCCTCTTCGTGCTCCGAGTCGATGGGGAAGTGGTCGCGTGGAATTTGATCCTTATCAATGACCGCCAAGCTGAATGCTATTACGGTGCAACGACTGCGAAGGCGCGTAAATTGGGAGCGATGCCTGAGCTTGATGTTCAGTGCGCCATCATCTTGGGACCTGAGCTTGACATTAATGGCGGTATTGACCTGATGGGAATTCACTCACCTCGGGTTCCCGAACTATTTACAGTCGGGAAATACAAGTTGAGTTTTGCGCAGGGCTATACGGACGTCCCGGGAGCATGGGATCTACCTTTGCGTCCGCGTCTGTATGCGGGTCTACGAAATCTACTCTCAATTAAGCGTGCTCTTCGTTCGTGACATTGGGGCGAGACGGCTACGATAGAAGGGTCCAAGCCTGCTGATTCTCGAAAGAGCGTTTGACACGCCATCGTATGCGTGCAGTCAGTGGGTAGAGATGGCGCAAGACGCCAGAACCCGAAGGAGCACAGCTCGTGCCTGTTATTAACGCAACTATTGATGGTGTTGCGGTTGAAATCGAAGAAGGCTGCACCGGAACGCAGTACTACGAATCCCGCAGTGATGTCGTCGCAATGACGGTTGATGGGAACGCATGGGATCTTTCCCGCGAAATTCCTGCCGGTGCAACTGTTGAAGCGATTACTCTGAATTCCCCAGCAGGCCTTGAGATCCTGCGTCACTCCTGCACTCACGTTATGGCGCAGGCAGTCCAAGAAATCTTCCCCGATGTGAATTTGGGAATTGGCCCCTTCATCACTGACGGCTTCTACTATGACTTCGGGAATATTGATTCCGTCACTCCTGAGCTCATGCGTGATATTGACAAACGCATGAAGCGCATTGTCAAGGAAGGCCAGACTTTCCGTCGCCGTGTTGTCACTGAAGAAGAAGCACGCGAAGAACTTGCTGATCAGCCCTTCAAGCTTGAGCTGATTAGCACCAAGGGTGGAGGAGCGCAGGATGCCTCCGTTGAGGTTGGCGGTGCGGAACTTACCATTTACGACAATGTCCGCCGTGATGGAACCACTGCTTGGAAAGACCTCTGCCGTGGCCCCCACCTGCCTTCGACAAAACTCATTGGTAACGGATTTGCGTTGACCAAGTCTTCATCCGCTTACTGGCGCGGCGACCAGGCTAACGATCAACTGCAGCGAATTTACGGCACTGCCTGGGCCTCGAAAGACGACCTTGTTGCTTACCAAGAACGATTGAAGGAAGCGGAACGACGCGACCACCGTCGCCTTGGCGCCGAACTTGATCTCTTCTCTTTCCCAGAAGAGCTGGGCGCGGGGTTGCCGATCTTCCATCCCAAGGGTGGCGTGCTCAAGCGCGTTATGGAGGACTACGTCCGTGAGGCCCATATCGAGAACGGCTTCCTCTACGTGGGTACCCCGCACATTTCGAAGGAAGAGCTCTTCCACACTTCGGGACACCTTCCGTACTACGCGGATGGCATGTTCCCTCCGATGGATGATGACGGCCAGCTGTACTACCTCAAGGCAATGAACTGCCCCATGCACAACCTGATCTTCAGGAGCCGAGGCCGTTCATACCGCGAGCTTCCGCTGCGCCTCTTCGAATTCGGTACTGTGTATCGAAATGAGAAGTCCGGTGTTCTTCAGGGACTCACTCGCGTTCGCTCCATCACTCAGGATGATTCGCACTCCTATGTGATGCCGGAACAGGCAGCAGATGAGATTAAGCATCTTTTGAACTTCATTTTGAAGCTTCTGCGAGATTTTGGATTGAGCGATTTCTATCTGGAGCTTTCCACCCGTGATACCGATGGAAAGAAGAAGGATAAGTTCATCGGTACGGATGAACAGTGGGAAGAAGCGACTGAAATTCTGCGTCGCTGCGCCGAAGAGACCGGTCTTCAGACCGTTCCCGATCCGGGCGGTGCCGCATTCTACGGTCCTAAGATTTCGATTCAGGCCAAGGATGCAATCGGTCGTACCTGGCAGATGTCGACGATTCAATACGACTTCAACCAGCCGCACCGTTTCGGACTGGAGTACACGGCTCCCGATGGAAGCCACCGCGAGCCGGTGATGATTCACTCGGCGAAGTTCGGTTCGATTGAACGCTTCATCGGTGTTTTGACTGAGCATTATGCCGGTGCTTTCCCCGCGTGGCTCTCGCCCGTGCAGGTGCGCCTTGTCCCCGTTGCCGAGGCCTTCGATGAGTACGTTGATACGGTTGCGCAGCGTTTGCGTGAACGTGGGATTCGCGTCGAAGTTGATCATTCCGATGATCGCTTTGGTAAGAAGATTCGCAATGCTGCAAAGCAAAAGGTTCCTTTCACCTTGATTGCAGGTGGGGAAGACCAAGAAGCGCAGGCAGTGTCATTCCGTTTCCGCGATGGATCCCAACTCAATGGTGTTCCCCTTGACGAGGCGGTTGAGCGTATTGCTCACCACATCGCGTCCCGCAATAACGCTGATCCCAGCGCTGAGGACTGATAGCAATGAGTAGCACTCTTCCGACCGAGGATTCCCGGGAATTCGCTGGCGTTCCCGACGGT
Organism: Actinomyces sp. oral taxon 181; assembly: GCF_018370895.1. Classification (NCBI taxonomy): domain Bacteria; kingdom Bacillati; phylum Actinomycetota; class Actinomycetes; order Actinomycetales; family Actinomycetaceae; genus Actinomyces; species Actinomyces sp. oral taxon 181. The sequence goes on along the minus strand of NZ_JAGYZL010000017.1, from coordinate 12,254 downwards.
TTCGATCGTTTATGGACGCCGTACCGAATGGCCTATATTAATGGCGATCACAAGCCCGCCGATTCCTCGTCGGAAGAGTGTCCTTTTTGTGTTGCGCCATCGCGCACAGATAAAGAGGGGCTCATCGTTCATCGCGGTGTCAGCTGTTTCGTTCTGATGAATCTCTTTCCGTATAACTCCGGGCATTTGTTGGTCTGTCCCTACCGCCATGTCTCTGACTACACGGATCTGACTGACGAAGAACGTATTGAACTCGGTCGTTTGACTGCCACTGCAATGCGTGTGGAGCGTGCGACGGCGAATCCCGCTGGATTTAATTTGGGTATGAACCAAGGTGATGTTGCAGGCGCGGGGATCGCTGCCCACCTTCATCAGCATGTTGTTCCTCGGTGGGCTGGAGACGCAAACTTCTTCCCAATCATTGCCCGTACCAAGGCAGTGCCTGAACTACTTGAGGATGCGCGTGCTCGGCTAGCCGCAGCATGGCCCATATCATCGGAGGAATAGTGCTTGGAAACCACGGACGCTCGATAACGAAAGCTATTTTTACTCCTGTCGCGAGAGTGCTCGTAGCAGCGCACATTACTCCCAATATGGTCACTATTTCCGGAACCGTTGTGACAATCGCAGTTGCTGTCACGACCTTGCCTTTTGGCTACCTTTGGCAAGGAGCCCTAGCTCTCGCTGTCGTTCTTTTCTGCGATTCGATTGATGGTGTTCTCGCGCGAATGAGTGGGACATCGTCGCCATTTGGAGCCTTTTTAGATTCAACAATGGACAGGTTGGGCGATGGAGCGGTCTTCGGTTCATTGACTGCCTTCGCAATTTTCAGCATGGAAAGCTCACTATCGAGGACTGTTACGATCGTTGCAGGCCTTATTGCGATCGTTGGTGCAGCTACCGTGCCCTATGCGCGTGCACGTGCTGAATCAATTGGGGTTATCGCAAAGGTCGGTATTGCCGAGCGGACTGACCGTCTCATCATTGCTTTGTTGGGAGCTGCACTATACGGGTGGGGCGCACCGGCTGTGTTCCTCGCAGCAAGTTTGTGTTGGGTTGCTTTTGCATCGATCGTTACTGTTGTTCAACGTGTGCATTTCACAGCAACGCATCTTCCTTCATCCCAGGAGTCCTAATGTCAGGACGTGCCTTGGTATGGGCTTTCCGAGTAGTTCCTCGACTACCTTTCTCCTTGGTCACATGGCTCGGCAGACGTGGAGCCGATCTCATGTGTCTACTCAATGGTTCCAGCGTGCGCAGAATGCGAGCCAACCACGAGCGTGTTCTTGGACGCAAGATTTCACGACGCGAGCTTCGAGATGCCGTGCGCTCGCATATCAATGCTTATGTTGAGCAGTTGAGTTTTGGTGGCAGCGTTGGTGAAAAGCTTCGTGCACGTGTTGATCTCAGCCAGGCATACGAATTCCTTCGTCTTGCCGGCGAAGGTCCAGTTGTTTTGGCTTTACCGCATGCGGGAACCTTCGATCGTGTAGGTGCGGCTGTGTGCGCACAGGGTATTTCCGTACTCACTGTTGCCGAGAGATTGAATCCTCCTGAGCTTTTCGATGCCTTCGTGAAACTGCGCACGGACGTCGGGATGGAGATTATCGGCGTTTCGCCGGGAGATAGTGTTTTTCACTCCTTGCTTGAGCAGGCAAAGGGCAGGAAAAACCTTGTGATCCCTCTTCTTGCTGACCGCGATATTTCCGGAACCGGTATTGAGGTTGAGTTCGGTACCAAGTCTGCTTTGGTTGCCGCGGGGCCAGCAGCACTTGCACGAGCGCTCAACGCCCCGCTCATAGCTGGGGTTGTATCAGATGTTGATGGTTCTGGCAGCCCAGAATTTGTGCGTCTGGAAGTTACTGAGAATCTCTACGACCCACAGGTCGAGGACAGTGATGTACCTGAGCTCACCCAGAAATGGGTGACTGCGCTTCTTCCGATTCTTCAACGTCGGATTCGTGAGTGGCATATGATGCAAGCAGTTTTTGTTGAGGATTTAGATCCGGAGCGCTTGGCTCGGGCGCGTAAGCGTGCGGCACAGAAAGGAGAATAGGTGAGAGTCGGTATCGTTAACCCCTACTCCTGGGATGTGCCCGGCGGCGTTCAGTTCCACATCCGTGATTTTGCGCTGGAGCTTATGAAGCGTGGACACGAGGTAAGTGTCCTTACTCCAGCAAAAAATACTGATGATCTGCCCGAGTGGATAACCGCCGTGGGTTCATCGGTCGCTGTTCCTTTTAACGGTTCAGTCGCCCGTCTCTCCTTTACCCCCTTGGCTAACATGCGAACGAAACGTTGGATCGATGAAGGCAACTTTGATCTTCTTCATGTCCACGAACCAGAAGTACCCTCTATTTCAATGTTGGCGTTGCGTGCAGCCGAGATTCCGGTTGTTGGAACTTTCCATGCAGCATTGGATTATTCCTTTTCTCGTTCCGTTTCCTCCTCTGCACTTGACCCGCTATTGGAAAAGCTTTCTGCTCGTATTGCTGTTTCAGCGGAAGCACGCCGGACGCTCGTTGAACATCATGGTGGAGATGCGGTGATTATCCCCAATGGGGTTGATACCCATTTCTTCGAGCAGGCCCAGATTAAAGCCGAATGGGAAGCAACTCCACAGCGCCCGGTCGTTGTTTTCCTTGGCCGTCTTGATGAACCCCGAAAGGGATTGCCCATCTTCTCTGCAGCGATCGAATCAGTTCTTGCAGAAGTCCCAGGTGCCCGCTTTCTTATTGCTGGACGCGGAAACGCACATGAATACCGCTCACAATTGGAGCGTTTTGGGGACTCAGTCGAATTTCTTGGTGGCGTGAGCGATGAAGATAAGGCTTCGTTACTGAAGGGAGCGAGTGTTTATGTTGCTCCCCAAACCGGTGGGGAATCCTTCGGAATTGTTCTTGTCGAGGCGATGGCAGCCGGTTGTGCAGTACTAGCCTCTGATCTCGAGGCTTTTAGGGCAGTCCTTGAACAAGGAGAAGTGGGTGCGCTATTTGAGACCGGAAATAGTGAGGATCTGGCTCGTCAACTAGTCAGACTTCTTCGTGATTCTGAAGAACGTGCAATGCTTGCGCGCCGAGGAGAAGTGGCAAGTTCTCGTTATGGATGGGATACGGTCACCGACCAAGTCTTAGCCTTGTATCAGACCGTCTTAGCATCTGCACAAGCGCAGCCATCGGCGCCGACGGCTCTTGATCTTATTCGTGGCAGGAACGAGGCCGACGACGATGAGTAATACGTTGACCCTTGTTCTCTCGGCTCTTGTTTTGGTCGCACTGGCGTTTGTTGTGCGTCAATCAGCAATTCTTGCAACACGACTTGACCGTCTTCATTGGCGGATTTTAACGACGAGAGATTCGCTGGTACTACTTCTTGATGAACGAGCACGTTATAGCGAGAGGATCGCTGACTATCCGGGGTTTACCTCTGAGGAATCTCAAGCAATCCGGGAGGCCTCGACAAGAGCACGCCGGCAGATGATTCCTCTTGTTGCCGATGGGCTAGACCGACGAACAAGCGAAGCAAGTATCCGCGATGCCCAAACACGTGAGAAGGTCATCGAATTTTTTGAGATTCAGTCGCAACTTTCAAGACTTCTTCGAAGCGCACTTAACGTCAAGCTCCGCAAAGAGATTGAAGTCGATGATTATTGGTCTCGCGAACTACGCGAACTTGACCAGGCCTCCTATAAGGTCCAATTAGCGCGATCGATGCATAACCTTTACGTTACTCAGACGCATAAGATTCGTGAGAGAAGCTGGGTACGGATTGCACATCTTGCAGGACATGCGCCAATGGCTCAGACAATTGATTTTGATGACGACACGATTGAAGACGGATACGGCTATTAAATGAGTGAAACACACCCGCGTTGGGGAGGTCCCGGTGAGGACTATCGGCTGAAGAAGATCAGAACGACCGAAGCTGAACTATTCGGTCCTGAAGACTCAACACCCGCACAAGCTCCGACATGGCGGATTCCTCAACGTGTTCGCTCGCTGCCTTTCCTTGAAATTATCTTCACAATTTTGGGAACCATCGGTGTCATTGTTCTCATGGTGACGTACGTACGTACGGGTGGTGTTGTCTCCGCTGCGGTCATGACGATCTTGGCGCTAATTCCGCTTGTCATTGTCCTCGGAGTGCTGAGTTACCTTGATCGATGGGAACGTGAGGGCTGGAAATCTAATTTCATTTGCTTCATTTGGGGAGCAGGCGTCGCAACGCTTTCTTCGTTGGTCGTCAATAGCACCTTAAATCTGGATATTGCCCGGACACTCGGTGATCAAGATTCTGCGGCGGTCATCGTGGCTGTTTTTGTTGCACCGGTTGCTGAAGAATTCTTCAAGGGCATTGGTGTCATCATCTTCGTCCTTGCACGCCGGAATTCCATTAATTCGCGACTTGATGGTCTGATCTGCGGAGGCATTGTTGGTGCCGGGTTTGCCTTCATTGAGAATATTCAGTACTTCCTGAGAACCAGCTCCTCCGGTGCATTTATGCTGACAACGACGGTATTTACCCGAGGCATCCTTTCGCCATTCGTCCATCCGATGGCAACCTCTTTTACGGGAATGGCCATTGCACTTGTTTTGATTCGTCGCTACGGTGCACTGTGGAGCACTATTCGAGTCGCGCTTGGTTACCTAACCGCGGTGTTCTTTCATGGTCTATGGAATTTTCTTGCGAGCAATAATGGTATCGGCGGTTGGTTCCATTCATACATCACCATTGAGGTTCCGATTTTTACGTGTTGGTTCATCTATCTGATTACGCAATCTTCACGTGAAGCAAAACATATCCAGCAGGGGTTAAGTCCTTATGTCGTTCAAGGGTGGGTACTTCCTGTTGAGCTTCAAATGGTTACCGACCGTGCGCAGCGTCGAAATGCCGTCAAGTGGGCTGCTAGCGCAGGTTCAGAGGCACGTAAAGCAATGAATTTCTTCTTGAATTCTCTTGCAGCCATTGGTCTTGACGAGTATGCACGTCCTTTAAGACAGCGCGAAGATCCCGCACGTGATGCTTACGATCGTGAACTCCTTACGAAAGCGGTTGAAGCGCGCAAGAAGTTCCTCTCATTGACGGAACTTTCGCAAGCGGCACGTCGGGTGGGCGCGTGAGCGTTTTGCAGTGGCCTCGTGATGAGGAAGGCTTCCCACATCGAAACGCAGCGCGGGTAATCCTCATCGACGAACGAGATCGCGTTCTTCTTGTACGAGGACACGATGCTGATAATCCCACGCGCTCATGGTGGTTCACCGTTGGTGGGGGAGTTGAGGACGGGGAAACAAGCCAAGAAACTGCCCTACGAGAGGTCTTCGAAGAGACCGGTATAGAACTTAGGCAGAAGGAACTCATTGGGCCGATCGCTCGTCGACAGGCAATATTTGACTTTAAGAGTCTGGTTGCTCGCCAAGATGAAGAAATTTTTTGGGCACGCGTTCAAGCCCAGCCTCTCAGCGATTCTCATTGGACCCCGGAAGAACAACAAGTGATCGATGAATACCGTTGGTGGGATCTTCATGAACTCGAGAAATATGCCGAGAATCATGAGGTATACCCACGCTCACTGTGTGATCTTATTCGGCAATGTCTTGTCGGATGGGATGGAGCTGTAAAAGTCATTGAGTAACTAGAGTGAGCCCCCTGCGTGGATCATCACCGCAGGGGGCTCACTCTAAGTTCTCGCGAACTAACGGGTCACTATTGTTCCCTTGGGGACGACGGTGATGCCTGATTCCGTGACTGTGAAGCCACGTTCGAGATCGTGTTCCAAATCGACACCGACGATCGCGCCTTCTTCAACGACGACGTTCTTATCCAGAATTGTCTTCACGACCTGCGAAGAACGGCCGACACGCACACCGTGCATGATCACTGAGTCAGTGACTTGCGCCCATGAATGGACATAGGAATTTGGAGAAACGATGGAGTGGTAAACCTCGCCACCCGAAATAATCACCCCGGGCGAAACGAAGGAGTCCACTGCGTGTCCCATACGCGAATGCTCGTCTCCATAAACGAACTTTGCAGGAGGCAATGAGCCATCCAAAAGCGTCATCGTGGGCCAATCCCTGTTGTAGAGGTTAAAGACCGGATGAACACTAATGAGGTCCATATTTGCCTCATAGTAGGCGTCCAAGGTACCGACGTCACGCCAGTAATCGCGATCTCGATCCGTTGAACCGGGAACGTCGTTGTCCTTGAAGTCGTAGTAGCCACACATACCACGCTCAACGAACCACGGAATAATATTCCCGCCCATATCGTGTTTCGACAGGAGGTCCTCAGCATCTTCCCGAAGCGCGGCAATCAGATCCTGAGTTGTGAAGACGTAGTTGCCCATTGAGGCTAGAACCTGGGTGGGATCATCCTCGAGGCCAACTGGATTCTGAGGCTTTTCAACGAACCTATCGACGTGGCCATCCTTGCCTTCGATTACCCCGAGGGCAGATGCTACTTCGATGGGCTGACGAATTCCTGCGACGGTTGCGGGAAGCCCAGAATCAATGTGGTGTTGGACCATCTGTGAGAAGTCCATACGGTAAATATTGTCAGCACCAGTGATGACAATATAGTCGGGATTTTCGTCATCAACGATGTTGAGTGACTGGTAGATAGCATCCGCGCTTCCCAAGTACCAGTGTGGCCCACGACGCTGTTGGGCGGGAACTGGGGCAATGAAATTGCCAAGCAGGGGAGAGGTGTACCACGTACGGGTTACGTGCCTATCCAGTGAATGCGATTTGTACTGAGTCAGCACAACGATCTTCATATAGCCAGAATTGACCATATTCGATAGTGAGAAATCAATGAGTCGGTAATGACCACCGAAGGGAACGGCCGGCTTTGCCCGATCCATGGTGAGAGGCATCAGCCTTTTACCTTCGCCCCCGGCTAGAACGATCGCTAGAACATGATTTTTAGCCATGGCTCTAGAGTATGCGTAAATTGCTCATTTTGGTTGCAGATTTTAGAACGTGGTGAAGAGCATATTGAGAGAGAAATTTCGGCTAAGCTAGAAGCACCCATGCGTCGAAGGAGCTCACATGCGCGTTGACTTGTTGACCAGAGAATACCCGCCACATATTTACGGAGGCGCGGGAGTTCATGTTACTGAATTAGCTAAGGTTCTTCGCTCTCGAATCGATGAGCTTCGTATTCACGCTTTTGACGGTCCCCGCGAAGGTGCGGGAGATGTCATTGGATATTCGGATCTCCCGGAGCTGGCACATGCCAACCCAGCGCTACGCACACTTGGCGTTGATATTGCTATTGCGGCCGATACACTTGGCGCCGATCTCGTGCACTCACATACGTGGTATGCCAATTTTGCCGGGCACCTATCGTCCTTGATGAACGATATTCCCCACGTCGTGACGGCTCATTCGCTGGAGCCACTGCGCCCGTGGAAGGCTGAGCAGCTCGGCGGCGGGTACCGCGTTTCCTCTTTCGTTGAGCGTTCTGCCTACGAGGCCGCGGCAGGTATTGTTGCGGTTTCACACGGAATGCGCGAGGACATTTTGCGCGCCTATCCCGCCGTGGATCCCGACCGTGTTCATGTTATCCATAACGGAATTGATCTGTCTCAATGGCATATTCCAACAACCGATGTTGAGAAAGAACATCAGGTGAAGGTCCTTGATCACTGGGGCGTAGATCCCAACAGGCCTTCAGTAATCTTTGTTGGGCGAATTACTCGCCAGAAGGGACTGCCGTACTTCCTGCGCGCTGCACGTCGTCTTCCCGAGGATGTCCAAGTAATCCTCTGCGCTGGTGCGCCAGATACTCCGCAGATTGCCGCCGAAGTTGAAGGACTAGTGGCCGAGCTGCGCGATAGTCGCAATGGTGTCGTTTTGATCTCCGAAATGCTCCCTCGCGTAGATCTTATTGCCCTCTTAGATGCCGCTACTGTCTTCATTACGCCTTCGATCTACGAGCCTCTTGGCATCGTTAATTTGGAGGCTATGGCCATTGGTCTACCTGTTGTTGGAACAGCAACGGGCGGTATTCCAGATGTCATTGTTGATGGTGAAACAGGTTATCTTGTGCCGATCAAGCAGCTTCATGATGGCACCGGGACCCCGCTGAATCCCGAGCAATTTGAACGCGATATGGCTGATCGTTTGATCGAGGTGCTGTCCTTGCCTGAGAAGGCTCAACGAATGGGGCAAGCAGGTTTGCGCCGCGCACGTGATTATTTCTCGTGGGATGCGATCGGTGATAAGACTGTGGCGCTTTATCAGAAGCTCGTTCACTGAGTTGATGGCTTTGAAGAGGACACCTAATGTGAGCTGCGGGATACTAAGACAATGAATACGGTAATTGAGCTCGATGACGTTGCTTTAACGCGTGGCGAGACGCAGATTTTAACCAACATTACGTGGAATACCCATCGCGGCGAGCAGTGGGTAGTTCTGGGTGCAAATGGTGCAGGAAAGACTTCTCTTGTTCGGGTGGTGAGTGGAAAAGTTCAACCGACAAGCGGAACTGCTCGTTTTGACGGTAATCCGATCAATGATCTCCAGCCCCAAGAACTTGCATCACGCTGTTCGTTAGTATCGTTGTCGACCACCCAACGACTACGTGCAAGTACGCGTGTGATTGATGTGGTGCGCTCAGCAGCGTGGGGAGTCTCTGCACCCTTTGCAGAGACTTATGAAGATGTCGATACACGGCGTGCCCGTGACTTGCTCGGTCTCTTCAGTGTTGATCACCTCGAGGAACGTCCTTTCCACACCCTGTCTGAGGGTGAGCGCCAAAGGATTGTTCTTGCACGCGGTTTGATGTCGGATCCCGAAGTACTCATTCTTGATGAACCAACTGCAGGCCTGGACCTTGGAGCGCGAGAGCTTCTCATTGCCGCCATGGAAGAGATCATCGCAGGAAAGAATGCCCCTCAGGTTATTTTGGTGACGCATCACCTTGAAGAAATTCCGCAGGGGGTTACCCACGCAGCGGTGATGAAGGACGGAGAAATCTTCGCTGCCGGCACAGTTGATGAGGTGCTGAATGGCCGGGTGCTTTCGGATGCCTTCGAACTGGCGCTTAGCGTGGAAAACGAAAACGGCCGTTGGTTCGCCCGTGGATTACGCCGTTGATTAATTTTCGGTACACAGAAGTAGGTGAAAACCAATGATTACATGGTGGATGTGGTTTCTTGGGGCGCTCGTCTTCGGCATCATCGAGGTTTTGACTATTACCTTCGTTTTTCTGATGTTTGCCATCGCTGCAATCGCGGCAGGTCTTGTTGCGCTCTTTGGCGGAGGAACCCTAGCTCAGATCGTCGTTTTCGTCGTTGTTTCAATTCTTTTGATCTTCGCGCTTCGCCCGTTGATGAAAGGACGCATTCAACGCTCAGGTGAAGATGTTCGAACCAATGCGGATGCCTTGATCGGTAAGACCGGTTATGTCACACAGTTGGTGGGCGAGCGTGACGGTCGAATTCAGTTTTCAGGTGGTGAGTGGAGCGCACGAAGTGCTGAAGGTCTGATTCCTGTCGGTACCGAGGTGACTGTTGTCGCCATTGACGGCGCCACCGCAGTTGTTCAACCGCTTCACTCTTAATTTCATCCGGTTTACTCATAGAAAGGGGAGGGATTAATGAATGAAGATCCCATCGGGAGCATTGCGATGATAGTCGGTGTTGTGCTGGCGATTTTTGTCATGATCGCTATCGCTCGCGCTGTCCGTATTGTCCCGCAGTCTGAAGCATACGTCGTGGAACGACTTGGTCGTTTCCGTTCCGTTCTACACGGTGGTATTCACCTGCTTGTTCCCTTCGTCGATCGCGTTGCCGCACGCATCGATCTGCGCGAACAGGTTGTGAATTTCCCTTCGCAGTCAGTGATTACTGCAGACCAGGCAATGGTTGAAATTGATTCGGTCATCTATTTCCAGATTACCGATCCTCGTAGTGCAACCTACGAAGTCGCTAACTTCCTGCAGGCGATCGAGCAGCTGACTGCAACTACTCTTCGTAACCTCATCGGTTCCTTGGATCTGGAAGAAACTCAGACCAGCCGTGAATCTATTAACAAGCAACTTCGTGGTGTGCTTGATGAAGCAACTGGTCCGTGGGGTATTCGCGTGACACGCGTCGAGCTCAAGTCGATTGAACCACCACCGAATGTTCTCTCTGCAATGGTGCAGCAAATTACAGCTGAGCGTACGAAGCGCGCCACGATCTTGACCGCTGAAGCCGAGCGCGAGGCGCAAATTAAGAAGGCAGAAGGCGCGAAGCAGGCTGCCGTTCTTGCAGCATCAGCACAGCAGGAAGCCCAAGTGCTTCAGGCACGTGGTGAAAAGGAAGCGCTGATTCTTCAGGCAGAAGGTGCACGCCAAGCGCAGATCCTTCGCGCAGAGGGCGAAGCTGAAGCAATTTCTGTCGTCTTCAATGCGATCAATCAGGGACATGCAACTCCTGAACTGCTGTCCTACAAGTACTTGGAGATGCTGCCTCGCATTGCTAATGGCCAGGCTTCAAAGTTGTGGGTTCTTCCTTCGGATCTCACCGGTGCACTGGATGCCATCTCCAAGGGTTTTGGTCGCTCCTAAGGTAAGCAGATGAAACAGCAACAGGAACAGGTCCTTCGTAGTGTTGCCCAGGAAGATATCCGTCTAATCCGCTTGTGGTTTACGGATGTCGCTGGAGTGCTCAAATCGGTCTCAATCGATCCCGGAGAGCTCGAGGAGGCTTTTAGCGAGGGAATCGGTTTTGACGGATCTTCCATTGAAGGTCTAACTCGTGTCTACGAATCCGATATGCTCTTGCGTCCTGATGCTGGTACTTTCCAACGTTTGCATACAAAAGATGGCACTGATGTTCACGGGCGGATGTTCTGCGATGTTCTGACCCCGGACGGATTGCCATCACCAGCCGATCCCCGAGGCGCGCTCGAGCGTGCAGTTCAGCGCGCCTCGGAGATGGGCTTCTCAGTCTTCGCGCACCCGGAGATTGAGTTTTACCTTCTTCGTCAGCCGGTCGATATCAATCATCTAGAACCGGTTGATCAAGCTGGCTATTTCGATCATGTGACTCGCGGGCTATCTAACGATTTTCGCCGGAAGATCGTGCGTGCCTTAGAAGAGACGGGGATTCAGGTAGAGTTCTCGCACCATGAAGGTGGACCCGGCCAAAATGAAGTTGATCTTCGTGCGGTCGATGCTCTTCACGCGGCCGATAACATCATGACCGCCCGGACCTTGATTGAAGAGGTAGCGCTGGCTGAGGGAATGCTCGCCACCTTCATGCCAAAGCCCTTCATTAATCGCCCAGGATCGGGAATGCACACCCACCTTTCGCTATTTGAAGGGGATGAAAATGCCTTCTACGATCCCTCTGGACGCTACCAGCTCTCTGAGATTGGTCGCTATTTCATCGCCGGTTTGCTTCACCATGCGCGCGAGATTGCTGCGATTACCAATCAGCATGTGAACTCCTACAAGCGTCTATGGGGCGGGGGAGAAGCGCCCTCCTATATTTGTTGGGGTCACAATAATCGTTCGGCGCTCGTTCGCGTTCCCGTCTATAAGCCTTCGAAGAGGAGCAGCGCACGCATCGAATACAGGGGACTTGATCCTGCAGCAAATCCCTATCTCGCGCTCGCTGTGCTTATTAGCGCTGGTCTTGACGGTATCGAAAAGAAAATGCCTCTCGCTGAAGAAGCAGAAGATAATGTGTGGCAACTCAGCGAAACAGAGCGTCAGATTTTAGGCATCCACCCGCTGCCCTCGTCACTTTCTGATGCCCTGCGCGCAATGCGTTCATCGGATTTAGTTGCCGAAGCGCTGGGCGAGCAGGTTTTCGAGCACCTTCTGCGTGAAAAAGAAAATGAGTGGCGCGAGTACCGTCGGCAGATTACTCCGGCAGAACTGCGTCAATTCCTCAAGGTCAATGGATGATCTCTGATCGTCAATTACGCCGTTATGGTGTGACTCAACCTGAACGTATTCGGGCACTCTTTGAATCGTCTGGTCTGAGCGATATCGAGCATATTGACTCACTTGAAAAATGTGCGGATATCGAACAGTTCGCGGTTTTCTGCGCAAGAGCACACGATGAATGTCCTTCGCTGATCAACCTGCTACAAAATGATGCTGTTAGTGCCAGGCGCCTTGCTGTAATCCTTGGTTTCTCATCGTGGTGGGGAGACTACCTTCTCCAGCACCCGAATTTCTTTCTTCCAGATGCTCCCGGTGCGACAAAGCTCTGTATGACCGATGAACCTTGTCGACTGCTACCCAAGGGATGG
>NZ_JAGYZL010000004.1:0-135033 GCF_018370895.1 Actinomyces sp. oral taxon 181 | reverse complement strand
GCTGTGCCCGGCGTGTTCGCCGTGACCATGAACCTGGTGGTCTTCGTCCAGGACGGAGTGCGGGTGACCGTGGTGCATCGCCTGGCCGTGGGTGTCGGCGTCTGCGTGGTGTTCGTGGCTGGCATGATCCGGGTGGTGGGTGTGGTCTGTTTCCGGAGCGAGGTGATCACCACGGTGATCACCGGAATGGTGGGGAGTGCTCATGATGTTCCTTTCGCTCAAGCCGGTCGGGGTCGAGATGATGGGTGAAATCGATCAGGATAAGACGGTGTAGCCGGTCGCCTCGATAGCCCGGCGAATCATCTCCGGAGGTACGACACCGGTGACCGTGACGGTGGAAACACCACCAGCAGCGAGATCAACCTGGACGTCGTCGACCTGGGGGAGGGCCTGAAGGGCCTGGGTCACGCTTTTCGCGCAGTGCCCGCAGGTCAGGCCGGTGACCTGGTAGCTAGAGGAGGACCCTCCTGCTGACGAGTCGCTGGCGGCAGGGATGGAGGCGGTGTCGGCATGTGAGGCAGGTCCGCAACAGCTGCAACCGTGGGAGGCCATCGGCAAGAGGCGGGGCGGGGAGGTGATCATGGGAAAGCTCCTACGGGTCAGTGGGATGCGGCGATGTTGCTCTCCAGCATATACCCCCCGGGGGTATATGCTCAAGGGGTGGAGGGCACGGCCCTCACGCGGGGCAGGGCGTGGTCACCGAGCAGCCTCCTCACTGTCGGGAGGGGACAGCGGGAGGCGGAGGGCAAAGCTTCAAGAACATCATCGGTCGCGACTTCAAGGCGACCGGTCCCTGGCAGAAATTGGGTACCGATGTCACCGAGTTCAAGCTCTCCTTCGGTAAGGCCCACCTCGCCACCTACATCACACACTGGAACACAACAAGACGCCAAGTAAAGCTCAAGGGCCTGACTCCGGCAGAATACCGGGATCAGGCCCTACGGGAAGCCGCATAACGGCTACCATTAAACGCGTCCAAGTTTCGGGGCGCAGTTCACACCTGACCCCGGGACTTTTATGCAGACCTCAGAAATTCACCGTGCGCACCACGGCCTCGGACTCGGTCAAAACCCGGCCAGCGCGGAAGTTTGCCAGAACGGGAGAACCAAAGCTCAGCGCGTGGAACCAATCCTCAGCGTCCAGCACAATGAAGTTCGCCGTGTTTCCAACCTCGATGCCGTAATCGGAGAGATTAAGCGTGCGCGCTGCATTGTGAGTGATGAAGTTGTAGGACCCGGTGATCTCGCTGCGCGCCATCATCTGGGTGACGTAGAGGCCGTTGAGTACGACATCTCGCAAGTTTCCGGTACCCATGGGGTTCCACGGATCCTCAATATCATCCTGACCGAAGGAGACGTTGATTCCTGCCTCGGTCAGTTCCTTCACTCGGGTGACGCCTCGGCGCTTCGGGTAGGTATCGACGCGCCCCTGCAGGTGCGTGTTGACCAGCGGATTCGATACGAAGTTGATCCCGCTCATCTTGAGCAAGCGCACCAGACGCAGGAAGTAGGCGTTGTTATACGAGTGCATCGCGGTCGTGTGCGAGGCGGTCACTCGCGGCCCAATCCCGGCCTCGAGCGCGCGCGTGGCCAGGGTTTCCAGCCCGCGCGAGGCCTCGTCGTCGATTTCGTCGCAGTGCACGTCCATGAGCAGTCCGTACTCCTGGGCAAGCTCGACTGCGAAGTTCAGCGAGGACACGGAGTATTCGCGGGTGAACTCGAAGTGCGGGATGGCACCGATTGCATCGACACCCATTTCGGCCGCGCGACGCATGAGGTCGCGTCCGTTCGGGAAGGACTCGATGCCCTCTTGCGGGAAAGCAACCAACTGCAGGGTCATGGAGTCCTTGAGTTCCTCACGCAGGTCAATGAGCGCGCGCAGGGCTGTCAGGTCCGGGTCAGTGACGTCGACGTGCGAGCGCACGTACTGGATACCGAACTGTGCCTGCTGGCGAAGCGCCCGGCCCGCGCGATCCTTGACGTCCTCGTAGGTCAGGGTCTGCTTGCGCTCACTCCACACCTCGATGCCCTCGAACAGGGTGCCGCTTTCGTTGTAGCGCGGCTGTCCCGAGGTGAGCGCAGTGTCCAGGTGCACGTGCGACTCGATATAGGGAGGCAGAACCAGCTTTCCCGTGTAGTCGCGGACCTCTTCGCCTTCACGAGGCGTCAGCCCCGCGCCGATTTCGGCGAACTTTCCGTCCGTGATGCGAATGTCGACTCCGGCGGGGCCATCTTCAATGCGGACACCCGTGATGAGAAGATTTGCGCCTTTTGCTCCCATTGCCGAGGCCTGATTGCGGGGTGCGCTGCTGCCCTGAGTATCCGCGCTCATCGACGGATTCCCTTCTCGATTGCGCTTCCGACGAAGTAGACGAGGATGGCGACGACCATGGCGTTGATCGAAACGATGCCAAAGCCCGGAGTCAGCCAACCGGTGAGCGCACCCGTGATCAGAGCGACGATCGGTGCCCATTTGACCTCGGGGTCATCTGATCCCAGATCCATGTAGCTGCGGCGACGTGCGAAGTAATCGGCAACCAGAACTGCACCGATGGGGGGCAGGGTGGCATTGAGCAAGCTGAGCCAGCCGACAAAGTTGTCGTAGAGCCACAGGGCTCCAAGGGTTCCGATGATGCCTGCGACCAAAACCAGAGGCTTCTTGTTGATTCCGGTGATGTTCGCGTAGCCCAGGCCGGTGGTGTACAGGGCGTTGTTGTTTGTTGTCCAGATGTTTGCGCCCAAGACGATCAGCGCAGGAATCAGCAGGCCCTGAGCGATCATTACGTAGAAGATGTCGTCCTTACCGGTGAAGGCTCCACCAACCGCTCCGAAGGTGAACATCAGGGTGTTACCGATGAAGAATGCGATCACAGTGGTGATGACTGCCGAGGTTGCGGACTTTGCGAAGCGAGTGAAGTTGGGGGTTGCGCTACCGCCGGAGACGAAGCTTCCGATCACGAGGCCGATGGCTGCAACGGTGGTCATGCCTTGGTTTTGGCCGAAGACTGCGGCAATACCGCCGCCTGCGTTGACCGCACTGATCATGGAGTAGCTTCCGAGGATTGCGATCAGAGGTACTGAGACGAAGGAGACGATCTCAATGGCCTTGATTCCGAAGTAGGCCGAGGCGGTCATCAGGCCGCCCGCGATGATGACGACGGGCCACGCGTTGATGTGCAGGGTCTCAGCAGTGGGGATTGCGAACATCGCAACGCCCACGCCAAACCACCCCATCTGAGTGAAGGAGATCAGCGCTGAGGGCAGGAAGGAACCGATGCGGCCAAAGGTGCGACGGGACATGAGGTCGAAGCTCAGACCGGTCTTTGCGCCGATGTAGCCCAGCGCACCCGTGTAGACCGCAAGGATTGCGCCACCGATGATGACTGCCCACACGTATTGGGTGTAGTTCAGGCCGTTTCCGAGCTTGGCACCGACGCTCATCGAGGCCGAGAAGAAAGTGAAGCCGAGCATAACAAAACCGACGGCCCAAAATGACCGTCGGTTCTTTGATGGAACTGCTTCAAATGAGAAGTCATCATCATGTCGAATGACTTCTTCTTTGTGTCGTTCAGGTGCGATTGTGCTCATCGGTTATCCTTCCAGGTTCTGAGGTTTCGTAGCGCGTCGTTCGTTATCTGTCTTGTTTGGTCCGTCACCTCTGTCACCTAGGCACACCCGGTTTTCCTGCATTCGCAGACTGGGTAATGGCGTGATGAACAGGATTGGATCTAGGCCAAATTGTCAATAGATTACCGCGCGCAACGCATCCAGCGCAAAGTTCAGCACTGTGACTCTGCACGCATCAATTCCAAACCCTAAGATAACCTTTGATTAACCTAAAAACTACCTGATAATAAGACTGTGGCCCCATCTCTCCCTCCTAGAAGATGGGGCCACAGCCTGATGGAACACGAACAGCTAACATTCGCGTTCCGCTGTCAGTGTGCACGGATTGTCAAATGCTTGAGTGGATGACATTCCACTTTTCGGAAGAGTCCCCCTGAACTGCCAGAGTTTTTTCAGTCCTCGCATTTTGTACTTTGCGTTGACTCCAACTAGGACCAAGCTCCAAAAGGCGGCGAGAACTCAGGCAAGGAAAACCCGCGCCCTCCACGGAGCAAGGGGCGCATCCATCTCTTCCCAGACATTTGCATTGGTCAGAACTGGGACAAACTCCGACGCGGCCTCGGAAATGTCTGAAGGAAGCGACAGCTGGGCATCACGCGAGGAAAGATTTCCAATAACTATCAGCTCGCGTTCACCTAGAACTCGGCGATATGCGAAGATTTCACGGCTTCCCGCATCGATGCGCTCAAAACTTCCGTTGGCAACCACTGCCAAGCGGTGACGCAATTCGATCAGAGCCTTGAAGTAGGCAAAGACCGAGGTCGGATCGCCCACCTGCTCGGAGGCATTAATCACCGGGTAATTCGGATTTACGGCAATCCACGGCATACCCTCTGTGAAACCAGCGTGCGTAGAACCATCCCACTGGACGGGGGTTCGCGCATTGTCGCGACCCATGGCACGCAAACCGGAAAGAATCGTCTGAGGATCTTCCCCACGTTCGACAGCCAGGCGATAGTAATTCGTCGATTCGATGTCTTCGAAGTCCTCAATTCCTTCGAAAACAGTATTCGACATGCCAAGTTCTTCGCCCTGATACACGTAGGGTGTCCCTCGAAGCAGGTGAAGAGTGGTTGCCAGTGCAGTTGCACTGTCATACCAGTACTTTTCATCACCGAAACGACTCACAGTCCTTGGCTGGTCGTGGTTGCACAGGTACAGACTGTTCCAACCCCTCTCAGCAAGGCCTTCTTGCCAACGTGTCAGGCAATCAGCAAGATCTCCCTCTTCCAAGGTACGACGACCAAACTTTCCTTCGGGAAGCCCCAAAATGACGTGCTCAAATTGGAAGATCATATTGACTTCGCGCCGCGCGGGATCGGAATACAGGTGCGCGTTTTCTAATAGGACGCCGGGGGTCTCTCCAACGGTGAAAAGAGCGCCGCGACCAACGAAGACCTCGCGATGCATTTCTTGAAGGAATTCATGCAGGCGCGGGCCTTCCATATAGAAGGGGCTTCCATCGGCCAGAGCTCGACCGGGCGCAGGAGTTCCATCAGGCAATCCCGGGACCTTCGAGATCAGGTTAATAACATCCATACGGAAGCCATCGACACCTCGGTCCAGCCACCAGCGCATCATTTCGTAGACGGCCTGACGAACTTCTGGGTTCTCCCAGTTCAGGTCTGGTTGCTGCTCCGCAAAAAGGTGCAGGTAGTACTGCCCTGTCGCCGGATCATACTTCCACGCCGGACCGGAAAAGAAGGACTCCCAATTCGTTGGTTCCGCTCCGGGAGTTCCGCCTTCAAAGCCCGGCCGCGGATCGCGCCAGTAGTACCAATCGCGCTTGGGATTATCCACTGATGAGCGCGATTCAAGGAACCACGGATGTTCATCCGAGGTGTGGTTGACGACCAAGTCCATAACCAACTTCATGCCCAGAGCGTGAACATCGGCAATGAGCTGGTCGAAGTCTTTCATGGTTCCGAAAACCGGATCAATATCCTGGTAATCACTGATGTCGTAACCGTTATCAGCCTGTGGCGATCGATAGATCGGCGAAAGCCACAGGACATCAACTCCCAGCTCTTTCAGATAGCCCAGTCGAGAGCGGATTCCCTGGAGGTCCCCAAAACCATCACCATTGGAGTCTTGGAATGAGCGCGGATAGATCTGATAGACAACCGCGCTCTTCCACCATTCATCAGCCGGAAGCTCGCTTAGGGCGTTGGTTTTGGGAAGTGAAGCCTCAGAGAATAACACGAAGAACCTGCCAAACTTGTAGCGGCGGGAGATCCACCTTTGCCTGCGCTCCCTCACAGTGAACACGAAGTTCTTCTAGGTGTCCACTACCGTCTGGGTCCGCCACGAATACGCGGGGAGTACGCCCCGCGCAACAGCGCAATGTCAGTCGTCCACCTTCAACAAGAATCCCTGAACGCTTAGGCCCATCCCACAGTGTGTCCTTTTGCCCCACCAGGTTAATGAGGTGAACAACCAATCCGTGGGGTGTCGTCGTCACTCGCCTCCACACCGCCCCTTCCTTGGGATCTTCCGTCACGCACAGATTGTCGTAGGCAACCTCAACATCCTCATTCAACGGGCCCGCAAATGAATCGGTTACTTCCGCAATTCGCGGATCCATCAGGATTTCATCGTGTTCAACCAAGAAGTCGTACCAGCGCTTGAGCATCTCCACGGTGCTGTCAGCAGCCTTGTGGTTATTGACGTAGTAGGGGTCGACGAGGACGTTTCCTCCTTCTCCCGCCAAAAGCTGGGTTGCTCCATGAGAGAAGAGCGTCGCCATGGTGAGTTTGTTAGCCTGCTCCGATTCTTCTGCCGAGGCCTTGGAGTAGACGCTCTGGTAGGCGGCAAGAACCACGGGCTTACCTTGCGCAACGCTTCTGGCTCGAGCCGCGACACCCGCGAGCGCACCCAGCGTTGTGATGGGAGCCCACGGTTCGATGTACACAGCATCTTGGGGAGTGCCGGCAGTGGCCCAGGTCGGAAAATCGTTGACATTGTTGAAAACAAGGACGGTGTCTGGAAGCCCATTGCGCGCAGCGTTGATCATGCGCGTGAAGCTCTGCGACAGGTCGATCAATTCGCCGTCGGCGCGAGTTGCATACTTTGGGTATCCGTATTGATCCAGGTGGAAGCCCTGGAAGCCCACCTGCTCAACGCACTTTTGAAGGTCGCTGACAAAGTGGGCAAGCCATTCCCTGGCGGCAGGGTCAACAATCTGAAGGAAACCACCCAGTTCATAGGGAGTCCCATCGCACTGCATGAGTGCGGCATCCTTCCACTGATCCCACTCTTCATTTCCGACTCCATAGACAGCGGCGTACCCGAATGAACGAGATCCAGCCTGCGCCAGCGCACGGATCAGGCGACGAACTGTTTCCAGTGAAATCGGTTGGTCAAGAGGATCGAGATAGGTCTCTCCCCCACCTACAAGATCCGCATGGCGGTAGGCCCAGTCATAGAACTGAATGCCGTTGAGGTGAAGCTTGCGCGCCAAACGGGCTACGGCCTCGACGTCCTTATCGGGGGCATAGCTGGCAACGAAACCGTAGCGAAGTCGCTGACGGGTATCGTCAAGAACCTGAAGAGCGGTGGAGGCAAGGACCTCGTCCCCGTCACACAGCAGAACGCCGTATCCGCCCTCTTCCAAAGTGCCAAAGGAAACGGACTCACCCAGCGGGGGTTCGGCCTCAGCAATAACAAGGCCAAGGTGGGTCAGACGCAAAGTGGCGCTGGAAGGAAGGGGCGAATCGGCAACAATGTCGATTCGTACATCGTCTTTGACCTGAAAGGCCGCGGAAACGGGAAGAAGTTCGAACATGGGATTAAATCCTTTCACTGCACCAGCCCTCACCTTCCTTAGACTTCTCTGCGTCATCGCACTGGGTCTCTTCGTGAGGCGGTCATCATTGGCCACTGGAGGTTATTTCACCAAATAAAAATACTTGCGTCAAGTGTGTGATCTATAGTCTAATTACTCTGCTATTTATTTAATTTGGTAAAGAAAGGCGCTCATGATGGGGTGGCAGCCTCAGGATGAACTTGCGCAGAGCGTGGCACTTGAAGTCCTTCTTCACGGACCACTGGGCCGCTCCGAATTAGCCCGCCGTCTTTCGCTGGCACCCGCGACGCTCACCCGCATCAGCACCGATCTGATCGCCTCTGGACTCCTCACCGAAGTACGCAGCACCCGCACCGGCGCATCTGGCCGTCCTTCGATCCCCCTAGCCGTCGTTCCAGATAGCCATCATTTCCTGGGAATCAAAGTCGCCGACGACTGCCTCACCGCCGCGGTCATTAACCTGAAGGCACAGGTCTTAAGCTACGATCAGCTTCCTCTTCCCACGCACTCCCCCAAGGACGTCGTTGAAGGCATCTCCTCTTTGGCAAGCCAGGCCGAAAAGAGTTTCCGCATCGACGCGATTGGCGTGGGCATCGGCGGTGTCGTCACAGACCAAGGCATCATCCGATCCGCGCCTTTCTTGGAATGGGAAGATGTCGACCTTGTCGGTCTTTTGCGCGAACACATCAAAATCCCTGTTTTCGTCGCCAATGACCTAACGGCCTACACGCAGGCGCAGCACTGGTTCGATCTGGGTGCACAACACCGGAATTTCGCGGTCCTCACCCTGGGAATCGGCACCGGTTATGGCTGCGTGGCAAACGGGCGGCCGTTGGAAAATCAGGATTCAGGCATCGGTTTGGTTGGGCACTGGCCCCTCGACCCGCTGGGCCCACTGTGCTCGCAAGGGCATCGGGGCTGCGCAGAATCGATGCTGACAACCCCCGCGATTACCCGCTCTATTTCAGAAGCTCTGGGCCGTGAGGTCAGCTGGAGCGAAGTGATCTCTTTGGCCGAGGCCGAAGACCCCGCGGTTTCCGCCGTCTTGCGAGCGTCGGGATTGGCACTTGGGCGTCTCATTGGCGCAATCGCCAACCTCACGGCTCCGGAAGTCGTCATTATCGGCGGCGAAGGCGTTGCCTTGGCATCGCTGAGCAATCGATGGATGCGCCAGGGCTTAGCGGAAACCCGTGACCCACGAGCCTCGCTGGTCAAGATCGAATTGGCCTCGCCAGCGAATGAAACCTGGTGCCGAGGAGCAGCGGTTATCGGGCTCCAGGGCTACGTGTCCAAGCGCCGCTCCTAAGAGCAACTCGGCCCAGCCTCGGCAACGCCCTCTTCCTGCCTTTCAGGCACAAACTTGGGGGCATCGGCCCACACACCGACGCCCCCAAGCAACTCACCACCCAACTTTTAGGGTCAGGGTTTCACCCCTTCGTCGCGCCGCCGGCAAGGCCGGCAACGATGTACTTCTGAAGGGCGACGAACAGGATCAAGACGGGGATCGCAATAACCGTTGCGACGGCCATCAGGTCATTCCAGTTCGTTGCGTACTGGCCAATGAGTCGGTTCAACGCAACCGTCAAAGGCTGCAGATCCGCCTTCGTGAGCAAGGTCAAGGCAAAGGTAAATTCACCCCACGTCATCAAGAAGGAGAAGGAACCGATCATAATGACACCGGGACGAATCGTCGGGATGACGACTCGGACAATGGTTCCAATGATGCCGAGTCCATCAAGTCGCGCGGCCTCTTCAACTTCCTTGGGGAACTGCTTGAAGAAGGGGCGCAGCATGATGATCGCAAAGGGTAGTGTTCCCGTCACATCCGCCAAGATGATCGAGGGAAGGGTGTTGACCATTCCAGCGTGACGGAAAAGCACGAACATTGGAATCGAGATTGCGATCGCGGGGAGCAGCTGGACAACACTGAGCAAGATCAACATGCCCGTTGTGATTGTGCTTCTCATTCGCGCAATTGCGTAGGCCGCGGGAATTGCAAAGAGCAGCGTCAGCACCAAACATCCGGCTGCGATAATTGCCGAATTTCCCAGCGCCTTCCAGATCCCGAAGTTGTCGCTGAAAGCGACCCTGAACGAGGCCAGGGTTGGGTTTTGCGGAATCAGGTGCGGGGGCTGCGCAAAGGTTTCCATCTGCGTCTTGAAGGCCGTACACACCATCCAGTAGACGGGGAACAGGTAGAAAATTGCCATGACCCACGCGAATGCGGATTTCCCAATCCGGACGCGTCCCTCGCGCTTTTCGCGCTTCGTCTTCGCTAAGCCCTTTGCTCCCGAGGCGGCGGAAAGCGCTCCGCCCTTGGGTGCACTTTCGTCCGTCACGGTCTGGACTTTTTCTTGAACTTCAGCGGTCTTCTCAGACATCACTGGTCCTCCTTATCCAGCGAACGAACGTAGAACCACGACAGAGCCAGCGGCAAAACCATGGTCAGCATTGAAGCCGCAGCACCGTTACCGAAGTCGAAAACCTTGAAGGTCTGCAGGTAGGTGAAAATCGGCAGGGTTGTTGTCGCCTCGACAGGACCGCCCTTGGTCATGGTGTAAATCAGGTCGAAGACCTTGTAGGTATTGATGACGCCCAGCAAAAGCAGTGAAATCACCACGGGACGCATGAGAGGTTCGGTGATGGAGAAGAAGGTACGAATCGGGCCAGCGCCATCGACCTCAGCGGCCTCGTACAGGCCGTCATCGATGGTGTGAAGGCCTGAAAGGATCAGCAGCATATTGAAGGGCATGCCAACCCACAGGTTTGCAACGACGATTGCAATCATTGCGGTTGTCGGGCCGGTCAGCCACATCACCGGGTGATCAATAATGTGCAGGCTCATCAAGAAGTAGTTGATCACGCCGAAGTCAGAGTCGAACATCCAGCGGAAGATCGTGCCCGTCACAACAGCGGGAAGGATCCACGCGACCAATAGGAGCGCGCGAATGATGCCGTTACCCGGGAAAGGTTTGCGGAAGAACAAGGCCAGCGCGTAACCAACAAGGAATTGCAGGGCAAGCGAGGCAACTGTCCAGATGATGGAGAGCTTCACGCCATTCCAGAAGCCTGGGCTCTTCACCATCGCTTCATAGTTCGCCAGGCCCGTGGGGTGATAGTCACCCGAAATGAGGTTTGCGCCGTTCGCGTCAGAGATGGACAGCCAGATGTTATAAATCAGGGGGACAACAAGAAAAATCGTTATGTAAATCAGTGCGGGTAACGCCAGAAGCAGTCCTAGGCGCCGTGTTCGCGCCAAAGAACGTGATCCGTCGTCGTGGCCCGCTGTTTTCGTTCGCGCCATCGAAATTCACTCACAGATCCGAGGTTTGTGTGGGAATACTGTTGTGGCCTGGCGGGCTCAGCGGCCTGCCAGCACCAAAACAGGGATGTTTCCCCACGCGAGCGGGAGATTCGCTGCGGCTTCAAGCCGTTGCTCATCGTTGCGTTCCCACTCGCGCGGGGAACTTTATGTGTGTGTTGGTTGCCTAGGCGCGATCGCCCCAAGCAAACCGGTTTCTTGCGCTACTCAGTTCTTGGGCAGCAAGGGGTTGATTGTGTCCGCGGCCTTCTTTGCTGCGGCCTCGGGGGTTGATGCGCCCGTCAAAGCTTCCTGCATGGACAGCTGGATTGCCTCGGAAATCTTCGGGTAATCCTTGCCGTACGCACGTGCGTGCGCGTCAGCAAGCTGGCTTTCGAAGACCTTGAGCTTGGCATCGTTCGAGAGCTTGAGCTTGCCCTGCAGGTCGGGGCGAGAGGACAGCTGGCCGGAGCCATCGCAGTAGATCTTGGCGCCTTCTGCGCTGGTCAGGAACTTTGCGAGCTTGACTGCTGCATCAGACTGCTTGGCACCGTTCATGACGACAACGTTTTCGCCGCCCATCGAGGTTGCTGCGCGCTTGTCCTTGGGCAGAGGTGCAACATCCCAGTCGAACTTGGCGTCCTTGGTCAGGGTTGCCAGCTCCCAGGGGCCATTGATCATCATGGCGGACTTGCCGGTGATGAACTGGGTACGTGCGTCTTCCTGGGTGTAGTTCGAAACGGCCTCGGACATGGAGCCGTCATCGATCAGGCCACGCAGGTAGGCCAGAGCGGTTGCGCCAGAGGTGGCGTAATCGTTCAGGTCACCGCCGGTCTGCCACACGAAGGGCAGAATCTGGAAGGTTGCGGACTCGGACTTCACGGCCGAGATCGCAAGACCCTTCACGTCACCCTTGGTGGTCTTCTTTGCGACGTCCTTGAGGGATGCCCAGTCGGTCGGAACCTCAACGCCTGCGTCCTTGAGCATCTGCTTGTTGTAGTACAGAGCCAGGTTGTTGGAGTTGAGCGGAATACCGTAGGTCTTGCCCTCGTAGACGACCGAGGACCAGGGGCCATCGAAGAAGTCAGACTTGTTGATTCCGTCGTTGCTCAGGTCCTTGAGCATTCCCAGGGATGCGAAGTTCTGGTTGTCGACAACGTCGACGACTGCGACATCGGGAACCTGACCGCCGACCGATCCCTGAAGGATGGACTTGGACAGGTCTGCAAACGCAAAGGTGGTGCGCTTGACCTTGATGTCGGGATTGGCCTTCTCGAACTCAGCGATCGATGCATTGATCGAGTCATTGGCGGTTTCACCGCTCAGGTAGTCCCACATCTCAACGGTTACTTGACCGCCGGATGCGCTGCCGGAGTCGGCCGAATCCGTCTTCGTCCCGGAGCATGCTGCCAGTCCCAGTGCCATAACTCCGGCACCGAAGAAGGCAATCCCGCGCATTGCGCGCTTAGATGCGTATGCCATTCTTTCTCTCCTTTGAGTGTCGATAGTTGTCCGTCAACCAACTATCTAGATCCGTGTTTTCACGGATGAATAATGGGATGCACTCCAGTGGTGCATCGATGGTGAGTTCACTTCCGCCTTCGAAAGTCTCACCAAGCATGTACGAGGCCGTGGCCTCTTGATCCTCGCCGCCGCGGCTTGGGGCGATAAGAAGTTGGCGCCACCGCGCACCTCGGGGAAGGTAGACGCGGGCAGTGCGGGAGCCGGCCTCGGTAATCGGGGAAACCAAGAGGTCGGGACCCAAAAGGAACTCTCCGTCCCAACTCCAACAGCGCTCATCCTCGGGGAATTCCAGGAAAAGGGCGCGCATGGCGGGGATTCCGCATTCGCTGGCCTCGTCCATCACGCGAGTGAGGTATGGGCGCAGGGTTTCGCGCAGGAGGATGTAGCGGGAGCAGATATCCGCGACTTCCTCGCCGTAGGACCAGATTTCGTTGGGGCCGCCGGGGTTTTCCGAGGCCACATCTTCGCGGGGTTCGCGGTGTCCGTGAACGCGCATGAGTGGGCAGAAGGTTCCGAATTCGAACCAGCGGGCGAAGAGTTCCTGATATGCGGGGTCGCTGGCGTCGCCTCCGTGGAAGCCGCCGATATCACTGGTCCACCAGGGGATTCCTGCGATTCCAATGGATTGCCCAGCTCGCACCTGCGTGTAGAGGGCCTCCCAGGTGGGGCCGATATCTCCGCTCCACACGGCGGCGCCGTATTTTGCCTGGCCTGCCCAGGCGCTGCGGCACAGGGTCAGGAATTCGTCTTCGCCCTCTTCACGCATACCTTCCCAGATCATGCGGGCATTCTCGCGTGGGTAAAGGTTCGAGACATTCAGGCCCTTTCCCGCATAAAAACGCAGGTTAGAGGGGTGACCGGGATTGAGTTCAGGCTCGCAAGCATCCAGCCAGAACACCCGCACGCCCAGATCGAAGTAGTTGTTCTTGAGCTTGTTCCACACGTAGTCGCGCGCGGCGGGATTCGTGGGGTCGTAGAAGGCGACGGGAAGCGGGCGATCCATTCCCTTATCGCGGAAGGTTTGGTGGTATTCAACTCCGGCCTCGGTGCCGACCAATAGACCTTTTGCGCGGATTTCTGCATCGGTTTCGGCAAGGGGGGAGACCGTGGGCCACACGGAAACCATGAGCTTGGTGCCCATTTCGTCCAGTTCGGCCATCATCGCTTCGGGGTCGGGATATTCGCTTGGGTCAAAGCGCCACTCCCCCATGGCCGGCCAGTGGATGAAGTCGGTGACGATCACAGATAGGGGCAGGCCGCGGCGCTTGTATTCGCGCGCGACATCCATGAGTTCTTCTTGGCTGGTGTAGCGCAGCTTGGATTGCCACAGGCCAAGTGCCCACTGGGGAATTCGGGGCGCGTGGCCCACCGCGTCAGCATAGGACTGGAGGATTTCCTTGGGAGTGTCTCCTACGCACACCCAGTAGTCGATCCATTCGCTTGCCTGCGCAACCCAGCGTGTGGCTTCTTTGGCGAATTCCACGCGGCCAACGCTGGGGTTGTTCCACAGGAATCCATAGCCCTTGTCTGAGAGGACGAATGGGATGGAGACTTCGCCGTTTCGCTGGACCAGATCAGAGACGACACCCTTGTGGTCAAGGAAGTCGTAGGAGTGCTGGCCCATTCCGTAGAAGCGCTCGGCGGGGTCCGAGGCAAAGCATTGGTGCACTTCATGTCCGCCGAAGCCCGGGTAGATTCCGTGGGCGCCCGGCCACCAGAAGTGTTCGGGGGCTTCACGCAGGATGGATTCGCCGTCCTTTTGGAAGTCCAGAAGGAATCGGGCAATTCCGGTTCCGCCGTCAAGGTTTGCGACCACGCTGATTCGTCCATTGGAAAAGACTTCTTCGGGGCGGTCGTAGCCGGGGATTTCACTGACAGAGCAAGGTTCATTCCCGGTAGCCTCTGCCGAAGCCAGGGCAAGCGGGTCCGCGGATGCTCC
The DNA here is from genome assembly GCF_018370895.1 of Actinomyces sp. oral taxon 181. NCBI lineage: Bacteria > Bacillati > Actinomycetota > Actinomycetes > Actinomycetales > Actinomycetaceae > Actinomyces > Actinomyces sp. oral taxon 181. Next base: position 120,838 of record NZ_JAGYZL010000004.1, on the reverse strand, counting down.
AGAGGTCGCGCCGAGGCCACTAAGGGGTGCGGCCTCGAGCGCGCCCAGTCCCTGGGGGAAGTTCGCATTGGGGCCTATGCGCACGCGAAGTGCATTGCGACCCCAGGCCTCAATGCGGATGAACTCGTGCGCATAGGAGAGTTCGACTGCGCCCGGGTACTCCTTTTTCGTGTACACCTATGACTCCTTAGCGAAGAGTACGAATACGTATTCGCTCCATGCTTCTATGCAGGAGATTTTCTGGTAATATCCATTACGCATACGTATTCGTCATGTAAAAATTTTTTGCGAGCATCGCTGCTCGCGTGTGATGTGAAACTCAAGATAAGTTGTAAAAGCGTTCCTGTCAAGAGAGCAGGAGGAACTGATGGCACGCCAGCCAACCAGTAGAGATGTCGCAAAACTGGCGGGAGTCTCACAAACCACGGTCTCCTACGTCATGAGCGGCAGACGGACAGTGTCTCCGGAGACGGAAAAACGTGTCCAAATTGCAATGAAGGAACTGGGTTACCAGCCTCATGCGGGTGCTCGTTCACTGCGCTCACGCAAGTCGCGAGTACTGGGAGTTGTCATCCCCTACCACGAGGGTGCGGATGGGGCGGACCAGCACTACATGCTGATCTCACTGGCACAGCTCTTGCGCGAACATGATTTTGATCTGCTTTTGATCACCGCGAACGAGGGGGCGGCTGGGCTACGCCGTGTCATGACGACTGCGCTGTGTGATGGTCTGTTCATCATGGAAGTTCGCTTCAATGACCCCCGCCTAGAGGTCGTGGCCGAGGGAAAGATTCCCACGGTTTTCGTTGGCACTCCCGGGCTTGGACCCTTTAGGTCACCGATCCAGTCCATTGACGTGGACTATTACGAGGCCGGCACCCAGGCAGTGCACCGCATTCGGGATGCGGGGGCGCGGAATGTTGCTTTCGTACACTCGGCCAGCGCAGATGTGCAGTCCTTGAACTTCGTCGCGCAGTTTAAGCAGGCGGTTGTGGATACTGCCGGCGAGCTGGGGATTCCCCTTCTGTCACGCACCTGCGGGACTGGAATTCAGGCAATTCGCCACTTGGTCGGCCAAATTGCCGGTGAGGGACGGGTTGATTCCTACATTCTGGGGCCAACGATTTCCGCTGATGACTGGTGCAATGCGCTGATGGATTTGGGAATTAGACCGGGGCGCGATGTCTCGCTGGTTGCCAGCGGATGGCATGCGGAGCGAGCCCACTGCCTTTTCGATGTCGATCATTTTGATACCCGGCCGGATGAGCTTTTGAGACGAGCGGTTGAGATGCTGGTTGCCCAGATCGATGGGGAACCCAGGAAGGAAGCGGACGCAGATACCGATATTGAGGGACATGAGACTGTCCCTGCGGAAAATGTCGAGGCCAAGATCCGTCGCCCCGTGCACGGATTGACCTTGCTTGATCCAATCTTCGTGCCTGGAAATACGGTTATTGGGGCCGATCGGCCGTAGCGCACGCACCTTTTCAAACAACATCAATCCCCTGCTCTGCCCCATCTCCTGGTTTAGCTCGTCGAGTCCTGACATATGAGCGTTCATAGGCCAGGAATCTGTGAGCTAAACCAGGGATGACGGAGCTAAAGACGGGAATAGCGCAGGAATGACGGAGCTAAAGCCCTCAGACCCTACAGCCCTTACTTACGCCCGCCGCGCGCAGCGTAGTTTTCTGCGTGACGCGCGAGTGCGGCGCGAACCAGGCCCGCGAATAGCGGGTGAGCCTTCGTCGGACGCGACTTGAACTCGGGGTGCGCCTGAGTTGCCACGTAGTAGGGGTGCAAGGAACGATCCAGTTCAACAAACTCGACCAGGTTTCCATCGGGTGATGTACCCGAGATGTGCAGACCAACCGATTCCAGCTGATCGCGGTAATCATTGTTCACTTCAAAGCGGTGACGGTGGCGCTCTGAAACCTTGGTCTTCCCATAGGCCTCGGCAACAATAGAACCTTCCTGAAGGACCGCGGGGTATGCGCCCAATCGCATGGTTCCGCCCAGATCGCCATCGCCCTCAACAATGTCGACCTGCGAATCCATGGTGTGAACAACCGGATCCGGCGTCTCGGGATCCATTTCCGTCGAGGAAGCTCCAGCCAAGCCCAGCAGGTCACGCGCGGCCTCGATCACCATGCACTGCAAGCCCAAGCACAATCCCAAGGTCGGGATCTTGTGCTCGCGTGCCCAACGCAGCGCTCCCAACTTGCCTTCAATGCCTCGGATACCAAAACCACCGGGGACGATGATCGCATCAACGCCACCCAGAGCCTTTTGCGCGCCCTCGGGGGTTTCACAGGTGTCGGAGGCAACCCAACGCAGGTTAACGCGAGCGTTATTCGCAAAGCCACCGTGCTTCACGGCCTCGGAAACAGAAAGGTAAGCGTCGTGCAGGTCAATGTACTTACCAACCAACGCAACCTCAACGCGGTACTTCGGCGATTCAACGCGCTCAAGCAGCTCGTTCCACTCGCTCCAGTCCACGTCGCGGAAAGTCAGGCCAAGACGCTGAACAAGGAAGGCATCCAAGCCCTCGCGATGCAGCGTCGGGGGAACCTCGTAGATCGAGGCCGCATCCTTACATTCGATGACAGCATCCCGGTCGACGTCGCACATGAGTGCAACCTTGCCCTTAATTCCCTCGGGCAGCGGGCGATCCGTACGCAGCACCAGCGCATCGGGCTGAATACCGATGGAGCGCAGCGCGGCCACAGAGTGCTGGGTCGGCTTGGTCTTGAGCTCACCGGCAGCGGGAAGGAAGGGGATCAGTGCGACGTGCACAAAGGCAACATTGTCGCGGCCCAGGTCGGCGCGCACCTGACGCGCAGCCTCCAAGAAGGGCTGTGATTCGATATCGCCAACCGTGCCACCGATTTCGGTGATGATGACATCGGGGGCATTGCCCTCGGCGTCGGGCACAGCCTGGGCACGCATGACGCGCTTGATTTCATCGGTGATGTGAGGGATGACCTGGACGGTATCGCCTAGGTATTCGCCGCGGCGTTCCTTTGCAATAACCGTGGAGTACACCTGGCCGGTCGTCGCGTTCGCCGCGCCGGAGAGGTTCACGTCCAAGAAACGCTCGTAGTGGCCGATATCAAGGTCGGTTTCCGCGCCATCTTCAGTGACGAAAACCTCACCGTGCTGGAAGGGGTTCATCGTCCCGGGATCGACGTTGATATAGGGGTCAAGCTTTTGCATGGCGATGCTCAAACCGCGCGAACGCAGCAGACGCCCCAGCGAAGAGGCCGTCAAACCCTTACCTAAAGAAGAAACCACACCTCCGGTGACGAAGATGTGGCGAGTAACGTTTTCCTGCGTCTCTTGGCGACGTCCATAGCTGTTTACCATGGAATCTCAGTTTACAACCACCCGTTTTCTGTTGCTACCTTGAGTGCTTCAGCTCTCGTTCGCGCGTGGGTCTTATCCATCGCCGAGCTCACGTAGTTGCGCACCGTCCCCGCCGACAACATGAGCTCCGAGGCCACATCCTCCACGGTCCCTCCGCTTTCAAAAGCGCGCAGAACTTCAACTTCGCGCGCGCTGAGCGGGCTTTGACCTTTCGTGAGCGCATCGACCGCGAGCGCAGGATCGACCGTGCGCAGTCCTTGGGAAGTTCGTCGGATTGCTTCTAGGAGCTGCTCGGCCGGTGCGTCTTTGACAATGAATCCAACGGCTCCCGCATCCAATGCGCGCTGGACGTACCCGGGACGCCCGAAGGTTGTCACCATGAGGACTCGTGCATTCGCCACGCGGTCTTTCAAGGCCGCGGCTGCACTGATTCCATCCATTACGGGCATTTCGACGTCCATAATGACGACCAGTGTCGACGCGGCTTTCGCAGCCTGGTCACCGCTGGAATTCTCAGCGTTATAGGCCTCGACTGCGGCGATGACCTCACGACCATCAGCGGCCTGAGCGACGACGCGCATATCGTCTTCCAAGTCAATGAGCGCGCTCAAGGCACCACGAATCAAGGCCTGATCATCGGCCACAATCACGTGAATCATTGGTATTCCTTTTGCGCGCCAGTACTTGACCCGCCAATTCTACCTTCCGATTAGGCGGACTCCCCGCGGAAAGTCAGGCGCAGTGTCCACGTATTCCCCTGGCTCCCCCACGTCATCTCCCCTTCCGAGGCCGCCCTCTGGCGTAGTCCTTCCAATCCGGCTCCTCCCCCTGCCGAGGCCTGTGAATAGCTGCGTGAATACCCGTCGTTTTCCACCAGGACCTCACCAGGAGTCAGGCGGACGCTGATTGTGGAGGGATGAGCGTGGGTAATCGCGTTGGCAGTCCCCTCTCGGATGACATGTGCGGCCAAATTTGCCCTGGGACCGGGTGGTATTTCTCCTTGGATATCGGCGGTAAATTCGATTCCCGCTTGCTCGCATAGTTCACGGGCCGACTCGACCTCTTCCTCGGCGGACAGGCTTCGCGAAGCGGCGATGATCCCACGCAGATCTTCTTTCGCCTGGCGGGATAACTCCAGGGTCTGCGCAATCTGCTCACTGGCCTCGGCAATCTTTCCCACGGAGAGCAAGCGCTGGGCAAGCTCATTCTTCATGGTGATGACCGTCAGCGAGTGACCCAGAATATCGTGAAGATCCCCGGCAAAACGCAGGCGTTCGCGCTCACGAACCAGGCTGATTGCTTGGCGTTGACGTTGTTGCTCTGAGTGGCGATTATCGAAACTGCGGCGCACGGCCAGGGTTAATCCCAAAACCATCAGCAGCGCGATGATCGCGTAGCTCAAGGCCACCGCGTCGATACTGCCAATAGGCAACAAGATGGCAATGACTTCCCAGCCGACAAGTGCCACTAGGCCGGGAACCACATATCTCTTGGGAGCTTGAAGGTTCCAGCCTGCGATCGAGTAGGTGATGAAAAGGGCCGAGGTTACTCGCGATGCGCCGGCGACAACCAGGACGAGTCCCAGTGCAATCACCAGGGCCAGCAAGATCCCGTGCGAGATCCACATTTTCTTGGTGATGCGCGCTCCCCATTCAGGGGTCGGATTGACGATGTAAATTGCAATATCAGCAGCAGCAACGCCAAAGGTCAGAGTGAGGATCAGCGCGATCATCCCGGGGGATTCAACGGAAGGAATCATCCCCAAGGGAAAGGCCAAGAACGCCAGGTAGGGCAGCGCCCACAACACCGCGGACAAGCGCGGGTGGCGCTGTGACCACGAGGCATCTGTCCCCTGAGTTTTGGTGCTCATTCCGGTCCTTCCCCAGTCATTGGCAATGAAAGTAGTGCGAGAGCGCGCCCGATTGCGCCGGACTTCTTAGCGATCAGTGTCCCTGCGCTGCGCCCAGATCGCAAGCAGTGCCATGGGAACAAACCACGCGACCGTTGAAATCACCCATTTCCATTCGAAATTATCGAAACCGTAGAGGGGCAGCTGAGAGAGGTTGAAGAGTCCGTAGAAGGGGCTATAGGGCGCGAGCGTCTTAAATATCGACCCCATGGAGCTGATCGGAATGAACATTCCCGCAAGGAAAGCACCCAAGACAACGACACCATTAATCACCGCGAAGGCAGTATCTGAGCGCATGAGGAAGGCCAGCGCCAGACCAAGGGCAGCGGAAATCACCGATGCAGCCAAGGTGATGAGCCCACTTTCAACCCAGGCCTCGGGTCTCATTCGTGCTCCGGTCGCGTATCCGAAGGTATAGGTAATGACAATAACCAGGGCACTCATGGAAATCGCCGCGATCAAACGGGAAAAGATGAAGGCGCCCGAACCCACGGGGGACAGTGCAAAGAGCCTGGAGATTCCAGAGGTTCGCTCAAGTGCGACAACGGTTGCAGCCGATGCGGCAGCGATCATTACGCCGTACAGGGTCATTGACACCAAAACCGTTGCGCCAATATTTGCATTGATCGCCCACTCTTTCGAGTACTCCTGTCCTGCTCCAAACATCATGTACATGAAGATCGGAAGGATCAGCGCGAAGGCGAACATAGCGGGATTGAGAACCAGCTTCAGGAATGACTTCCAGGTGAGAAGCCCAAATCCCTGCCAGGAGCTCAGTGCCCGGCGGCTGATCCAGGGGTTTGTTGCTGCGTGAGTGTGAGTCGTCATTGTGAATCCTTAAAGAAGAGGTGCGAGGTGGCCAAAGTGAAAGACAGGACTTCGTGCCCTGCGTTCTACTGCGTGAGCTCGGCGAAAACATCCTCGAGGCTCGAGAAAACAACCTCGAATTCGCATGCCTGGGGAATGGCGACGATGTGTCGAGCGGCCTCGTCAGAGAAGGTCGTGTGGAACTCCACGCGTAGCCAGTGATCGGCAGCCAAGTCCTCTTCGCCCAAGGCAGCGGGGGAGGAATCGGTGGAATCGACCTCGGCAATATCGGAAAGCTCCCACACTGTCCCAAGCTCAGCCGCACGCGCGGCCAGTCCTGCACGCACACCCTCAAGAGAGGAAGCAGGGATAGAGAAGGCCAGGCGCGTCGACGAGTGCGCTCGGCGGATTTCTTCGGTGGGGGCGTCGGCACTCACGCGGCCCGCATTGACGATGACCGTACGCTGAGCGTAGTCCTGCGCCTCGGCCAGGTAGTGAGTGGCGAAAAGGATCGTCTTACCTTTCGAGGCCTGGGTACTCATGAGATCCCAGAACTCCTTGCGCATGGTGACGTCCATTCCGGCGGTCGGTTCGTCGAGAATGATGAGTTCTGGGTCAGGAATGAGTGCCATTGCTAGGCGAACGCGTTGCTGCTCACCACCGGATAGCTTGCGGATTTTGCGGCCAAGAAGGTGTCGAAGGTGGGTTTCTTCGACAAGGGGGTCAATGGACTCGGTGCGCTTGTAGACGCGCGAGAAGAGTTTGAGGATTTCTGCGACGCTGTAGTCCCCAGGAAGCGAACCCGATTGGAGAACGACACCGATCAATCCGCGGCGGATTGCTTCTTTGGCGCTCATGCCAAAAACTTCAACGCTTCCGCTATCTGCTTGCTGAAGGCCAAGAATGATGTCAATTGTTGTGCTTTTTCCTGCGCCATTTCGGCCAAGGAAAGCAACGATTTCACCGGAATCAACGCGCAGGTTCATGCCCTTGAGCGCGTGCACATTCCCGTAGGTCTTCACCAGGTCTTTCGCAAGGATCACTGGGGTCGTGGTTTGAGTGTCCGTGTTCATGCTTTAAGTCAAGCCTGTGAGGGACATCGACAACAGTGTCGTTTTTACGAAGTTTCACATGACAATTGTCATGAGGCAGCCGATGCGGGTGAAATTTAGTATGGAAGGGTGAGTTCAAGCGAGTCACCTCTTATCACTTTGCCCGTCCGCCGTCATTCCCACTTCTACCCGCAGGTTCGTCGCCTCCTTGCCGAGGCCTTTCCACCCGCCGAACTCATTCCTGAATGGGTGATGAATGCGCTTGCACTACGCCGTTCTATTGATTTCACTGCGTATTTTGATCCGGAAGAGCCCTCGGGCTTTTGCGGAGTGACTTTTACTATTCACTCAGATGATTTGCTTTTTGTCGTGTTTTTAGCGACGAATCCCGCGCTTCGCTCGCGGGGATATGGAACGCGAATTCTTGACCAGTTGAAGGAGCGTTTCCCCGGTTTTGCCATTGCTTTGGAAATCGAGCCAATGACTACCGATGCTTCTAATTTCCATCAGCGCGAAAGGCGACTGGCCTTCTATCAGCGCAATGGCTTCGTCGAAACCGGATTGTATACGGACTATGAAGGCGATCAGTACGAGGTTTTGCGCTATCTTCCCTCTCGTCTTCCGGGTGAGGCGCATCAGGGTATGCAGTATGCAGATCTAGGGGTTTTACGCAGTAGCCTTGAGGAGCTTCTTGCGTCACTGGCCATACCGGTCTATATTCCCACCATCCACGTCGGTATTAGGGAATAGCCGAGGCCGCGGTCGCTGCTACGCAAGAGGGTCTGGTAGGTCGCGGTGATCGTTGGGAATCAACACCGTCGGGTCAGGCACAGAACCATCAGAAGGACGAGCCCCACTCTTGTAACTAAATTCCGTGTTCTCCTGGCGAAGAATAACCGTCACAATCCCGCCATTCTTCTCATCCTTCCACGCCAGATAGTGGCCGACCCCAGGTAGCGGACTGGCATAGTCATACACCAACTCATAGCCCAGTGGATTCAAATGAGCATTCCCCATCTCAATTACCCGCTCCACATCACGCGGACCACACTGAACACGCTGGCTCTTAAACCAATACCGCTTAACAAGAAGATCCTTCTCATCCGCATCTATCTCACTAGGTCTACGAGCCACGTAATACGGTGAATCACCAACAATTTCGTCTCTGAAACTCAAAATCCCCGGTTCAACATCACGCTGAAATACCTCAATCGACTGACGCTTCTCCGCCCACTCACTGCCATCAGTCTCTGGAAATCTAGGCGCGTCCCTATCGAAATCCCAAATACTGGGAAGACTATCACTCACGTATCCAGCAATATCCCGAGAATCATTGGGAATCAACACCCGCGGATCAGGCACAGAACCATCAGAAGGACGAGCACCACTCTCATAAGCAAAACTCGTCCAATCCCCATTGATATTCACATCGACTGTTCCGCCATTGTCATAGTCGCGCCATACCAAGCTGCGTGAACCGTCTTTGTAAGTCTTATCCAAAGCAAGAACATAACCATTAGGTTCCACATAATCACGCATGACCTCGTAGACTGCGTCCACAGACACTTTAGCCCCATCGGTGTTCTGGCTATACAAAGTCCACGATTCACCCACAGCCGTACTTATCCTACTGCCCTCCGAATAGGGGCGTACTCCACCGGTATCTTCAAACAGCGCCTGCCGAGCAGAGAGAATATGAGGCTCCACATCACGCTGAAACGCCTCAATCGACACACGCTTCTCCAAAGGAAGCCGCCCATCCATCGACGGCAAACCATCATCATGCAACAACGCATAAAACGAAAACACAAAAAAACCACAACAGCGCACGCAAGCACCACAACCACACGCCAAAAATGCTTCACACGCCGCCTTTGTGCTCCACACGTGGACTGCGAATCAGACACCACCACACCTCCTCGCCGTCGTTGAGGTCAACCTCAGCCTAACGAAGAAAGCTGATTCAGCAAGTAATTACTCGACGCTATTTCGATATTTGAGAAAACAACCCATCGTAGGCAATTCGCGGGCACTGGCCTCGTACCGAAATCATCCCGCACGGCTCAAAGCCATAAGCCTCCAGCGCTCGACGCATCGGTCCGTTATCAAGGTGCGTATCGCAGCGCAAATACGGGACTTGTCCCGCGCAAAAGTCCATGACCACGCGAGTGACCCCACGGCCTCGGACGCTGGCAAGGCGATGGATCACGCCATACTCATCATCGAAGTGCCAGGCCCCGTCAATCTGGGAATAATCCTCTTCTGGCCCGCGAGCGAAACTAAACACTGCTAAAGGTCCCTGTTCATCACAAACAAGGAAGCACTCGCCTCTTTCAATGTCCCTGAGCGCATCGCTGCGGTTGGGGTAATCGCTGGGCCACTGCGTTGGGTTACCGTTCGCCCGCATGAATTCGCGGGCCTGGTCAAAAGCAGACTCGATGAAATTCAGATCCTCGGAAGTGGCGGGGCGTATGAACATGTCATCAGGGTAGCCCGCACAAAAATCGAACGCGCCACCGGGCACCTCCCTACCCAAACCGATACCCTGCATCTATGGCCAGCGAACATCCCACACGACACGAGCACTTCGGTAAGTACCTTGCACTAGGTATTGGTACCCATGTCTTATGGGGTTTCTTCCCGCTCTATTTCCACCTGCTTGATCCCGCAGGTTCTCTAGAGATCATCGTTCACCGAGCACTGTGGGCCTTCCTTGCGTGCTTTCTCACCTTGGCTATGACCCGCTCATTGCCGCGAGTGTGGCGCATTGTCCACGACCCCTCGATCGCATGGCCTCTAGTCGCAGCGGGATTCCTTGTCGTTATCAACTGGACCACCTATATTTACGCGATCCTCATCGGCCACACGACCGATGCCGCGCTTGGCTATTACATCAATCCCCTCTTCACAGTCGCCCTGGGCATGATCGTCCTGCACGAGAAGATCTCGCGCCTTCAGGGAGTCGCATTAGTTTTGGGGGTGATCGCTGTCGCGGTCATTATTGTTGGCCTCGGGCGCTTGCCGTGGATCTCGCTGGCCCTACCCGCATCATTTGGCCTGTATTCCCTTGTCAAGAAACAGGTCGCACTCAAGGTCCGTCCCCTTGATGGAATGACGATCGAAACTGCCGTGGTCATCCCAATTCTTCTGGGTTACTACATCTACCTTGCTGCACACCAAGCAACTTCTTTCCATGCGCTTGCTCGCTCGGGAGACGCAGCGATGTCGTGGCAGCTTCACCTGGCTCTTCTGATTGGTTCGGGAATCCTCACCGTCATCCCGCTGCTCACTTTCGCCAAAGCTTCGCAGGGCCTACCTCTTGGACTTCTGGGGTTCTTGCAGTACATCTCGCCCAGCATTCAGCTGATCATCGGCGTGTGCATCTTCCACGAGCACATGGAGCCCACGCGCTGGATTGCAACTGGCATCGTCTGGGTTGCATTGGCTTTACTCAGCGTGGACGGTCTGCTTAAAGTACGCCGCTCCAAACAATAGCGATCACACCCGCGCAGAGCGCTATAAAGGCCCCAATTCCCCACACAAGAGCAGACCCGCCCCTACCCTGTCCGGGTTCGCGCACGCGCTTTCCATTTGCAAAGGCCTCGAGGTCTTGAAGTGGCCCGCTATTCGCCGTTTCCCGCCAACTCCAGTCCACCGCTTCTCCCACTGCCGAGGCCGGCGCCTGAACCTGCGCCGAGGCGTACTGTCCTGCGACCGGTGCCTCACTGTGCTGCGAGAACTGAGCCTGCGGTGCACGGTCAGTTCCGGGGACTGGGAAGTAGTCAGCCTGAGGCTGGGAGGGAAATTCTCCATTTGCCGCGGCTACTCCCGAACCGTAGACGAACTGAGGTTCGCGCTGAGCATTCGTATCAATAATCCACTGGCGCAACTGCGGGTACATACTAGGGTTTTCCAAGAGCACGGCATGCAAATCAGGGCGTGCGGCAGCAAGTTGGGCGATCAGTTCGGCAGGTAAAGAGGGATCAGCCGCTTGTGCAGGTGTGAAAGCATTTAAGTCGTACATATCCCTCCTGACTCTTCAAACTACACAGGTTCTTCGCGCGAAGTAAAGTTCGCGAAGCGAGCCATGTGCCCCTGGAAAAGCACACGAATAGTTCCCGTTTCACCATTACGATGCTTGGCCAAAATAATATCGGCTTCACCCGGACGATCTTCAGAATTGTAGTATTCGGGACGATGCAAGAGCATGATGATATCCGCGTCCTGTTCTAGCGAACCGGATTCACGCAGGTCACTCATCATCGGTTTCTTGTCGGTTCGCGCTTCGGGACCACGGTTCAGCTGGGCGACAGCAACGACTGGAATATCGAGGTCCTTCGCAAGAAGCTTGAGGTTTCGCGACAGAACTGAAACTTCCTGCTGTCGAGATTCAACCTGCTTACCCGTTGTCATCAGCTGCAGGTAGTCGACAACAACGAGGCCCAGATTGTGCTGTTGCTTGAGGCGGTGACACTTTGAACGAATTTCCGTCATGGTGACGTTCGCCGAATCATCAACATAAACCGGAGCCTCGGAAATCTTGCCGGTTGTTTCAGAGACCTTTCGCCAGTCACGCTCGGTCATTTCGCCCTTCATCATCTTGCTCATAAACACTGAAGACTCAGCGGAAAGCATGCGCATCGCAATATCGTTTTGCGACATTTCCAACGAGAAAATGACCGAGGTAACTCCATGTTTGATCGAGGCCGAACGGCAAAAGTCCAGAGCCAAAGTCGACTTACCCATTGCGGGACGGGCCGCGACAATGATCATCTGCCCACCTCGCAGGCCACCGGTTATTCGATCAAGGTCAACGAATCCCGTGGGCACGCCAGCGAGCTTGCCCTGATTGAGTTCAATCTGCTCCAGTTCGCCCAGAATGTTCTCTGACATCTCTGCCATCGACACGTAGTCAGTTTGCGACTGACGTTCGGCAACTGCGAAGATCTCAGCCTGCGCCTGGTCAACGATCTCATCGACGTCACCACCGGCATCTGCGTAACCCAGCTGAACAACTCGCGTTCCCGCAGTCACCAGTCGACGCAAGATCGCGCGCTCCTTAACAATTCGCGCGTAGTAGCCGGCGTTCGCCGCGGTAGGAACTGCAGCAATAATCGAATGGATATACGAGGCCCCGCCCACCCTGGACAGGTCGCCCTGCCTTTGGAGTTCGCCTACCACCGTCACGGCATCTGCGGGTTCTCCGCGCCCCATCAGATCAATGATCGTGTTGTGGATGATTTCGTGAGCGGGCTTGTAGTAATCCGTCCCTCGAATTTCTTCGGTGACATCGGCAATAGCTTCCTTGGAGAGCATCATGGACCCCAAAACGGACATCTCAGCGTCGATGTCCTGAGGTGGGGTGCGATCAAAATCTTCCGATGCCATTAAGGGCTCTCCTAGGCGAATGTGCGTATGTGGACGGGATTGGCATGCCGCGTCGATTCGAGCTACCGACGCAAAGCGCGTACACGCGAGAGTACTGCCAAGTGAGGAAGCGTGCCACCCTCAAGTTCAACACGAATGTGGATGACATGTGGATATCTTGTGGATTTGGCCGCGTGTCATCCACATGTCCTGTGGAAAGGTGTGGATAACAGGCATTTCCCAAGCCCTCTCTCAGGCTATCCTCAGTTTCGAGTTTCCCTAGAATCACGCCATTTTCCGAGTAAGATCTTTCCACAGATGTGTACACAGACTGTGGATAAAAAGTGGAGCGAGAATCAGTGGATAACGATGACCAGCGCAAACATAAGCCTCAAGCGGAGATTGAAGGTTTACGCGCGTCAGATATTTCTATCCACAATGAACCGACACCAACTGCAAATGAGCACTCTGAACAGGCTCTATCCACAGATGAATCCACTTCAGTGGATAGGCACACACTTACCGAAGCATCCGATCCCATTCCCAGCATTCCTTCAGAAAAGACAGGTGACAGCGCCCCCGTGGTGACGAAAAAAACAAGCCTCACCAGACAAATCCTGGCGCTCGCCATCCCAACCCTGGGCGCAACAATCGCCCAACCGCTCTTCCTCACCATTGACTCCGCGATGGTCGGACACTTGGGTGCAGAGAAAATCGCCGGCATGTCCCTGGCCATGATCATCGTCAACACCGTCTACGGAATGTCGATCTTCCTGGCCTACTCAACCACTGCCGAAACTGCCCAAGCAATGGGAGCCGGAAACGAACGCAGGGCACGCGAACTGGGAGTACATGCCATGTGGCTCGCAGCCATCATCGGCGTTTCCTTAGCTCTCCTCTTGGCAATCTGCGGAATTCCACTGCTTCACGCATTGGGCGCAGCACCCGAAATCATGCCCTACGCCCAATCCTTCCTCTACGCATCCCTACCCGGACTTGCGGCCTCGCTCATCACCATGGCGGCCACGGGTGTCCTGCGCGGAATGAAGGACACCACCACTCCTCTCATCGCGGCTGGAGCGGGTGCGGCACTGAACGTCGGCCTCAACGCCTTCCTCATTTACGGGATCAACCTGGGGATTGTCGGTAGCGGTATTGGAACCTCGATCGTCTCAACAATCATGGCGATCAGCTTGGCCATCATCCTTGCCCGACCGGCGCGCACCTTGGGAGTCTCCTTGCGGCCCTCGATCAGGGGAATCCACCAATCCGCCCGTGTCGGAGGCCCCCTCTTGGCACGTTCGATCGCAATTCGTCTGGCCTTCCTCACCTCGATCTGGAGCGCGACGGCAATCAGCGTCAACGGCCTGGCCGCCTACCAAGTTGTCATGTCCGCCTGGCAAATCCCACTTTTCCTTCTCGATTCCCTTGCGATCGCCTCGCAAACCCTGGTCGGTTTCGCTATCGGTTCGGGCGATCGCTCACAGCTGCGCACTCTGCTTCGCACCCTCTCGTGGTGGGGAATTTTTGCGGGGATCATCATCGGCGCATTGACCGCGGCCCTGTCCCCCTGGATCCCTTCCTTCTTCGTTTCCGAGGCCGTGGTGCGAAACATGGCGATCCCCGCGGTGATCGTCAACGCAGTCTTCTTCCCCGCTCAATCTCACGCATTCTTGCTCGATGGCGTCCTGATCGGAGCCGGACGCGGGGCATCCCTGGCAAAGGCTGCATTCCTCAACCTGGCGATTCTGCTTCCCGCACTGTGGCTTTTCTCGGTTGCGCGCCCCGCTCTTACAGAAACTCAGGCAGTTGCTGTCCTCATCGGTTTGGTCACCGGTTTGTACATGCTCACGCGCGCGCTGACCAATTCGTGGATCACCTGGTTCTCGCCCAAACACGCGCTAATTCCTCGCCACGAGGCCGCTGCCCAAGGCGCCGAATAAATCAGGCTTTGAACTGCGTGACAGGTAGTGACAGAAAACTGAAAAAACGCTAGACTTTGACGCTGGACTGTTTCTACCCACCCGGGCAAGAAATGAGTCCCATGGACACCCATGTGTCCATGTGCAAAAGCCGGTGAAACTCCGGTAATTGCAACGCATGACCCTCCTGTCACGGAAATACCGTGACCGCGAAGACCACAGGAGGTGGGTATCAACGTGCGTGAATACGAACTGATGGTGATCCTCGATCCTTCGATCGACGAGCGCACCGTCGCCCCGCAGATGGAGAAGTACCTCGAGCAGGTCACCGCTAATGGCGGCTCCGTCGAAAAGGTCGACATCTGGGGCAAGCGTCGTCTTGCCTACGACATTCTCAAGCGTTCCGAGGGCATCTACGTCGTCATCAACATGACGACCACCCCCGAAATTGCGCTGGAAATCAACCGCTTGATGACTCTGAACGAGTCCATCCTGCGCACGAAGCTCCTGCGTCCGGACGCCCACTGACCTTTGCTCGCCTGAGCAATCACCTCATACAGCCCACCAAGGAGATCCAATGGCTGGAGAAACCGTCATTACGATCATTGGCAATTTGACCAATGATCCGGAACTGCGTTGGACGCAGAGCGGAGCACCCGTCGCCGACTTCACGGTGGCATCTACCCCGCGTTCCTTCGACCGTCAAAGCGGCGAATGGAAGGACGGGGAAACCCTGTTCATGCGCTGCTCTGTTTGGCGCGAAATGGCTGAAAATGTCGGCGAATCCCTGCGTAAGGGAATGCGCGTCATTGTCACCGGTCGCCTCGTGCAGCGCTCTTTCGAAACCCGCGAGGGCGAACGTCGCACCGTCGTCGAACTTCAAGTTGACGAGGTCGGCCCCTCACTGCGCCGCGCAAAGGCACAGGTCACCCGCACGGGCGGCCCGGCCTCGCAAGGCGGAGCACCCCAGGGAGGCTACTCCCAAGGTGGCGGCTACGGACAGCAGCAGGGCTACGGAAACCAAGGTGGTTACTCACAGGGCCAGGCCAGCTATGGCGCACCCGCCGGCGGCTCTCAAGACGATCCGTGGCGCACATCCGATTCCGGTGCTGCGACCTCTTTCGCCGAAGATCCGCCCTTCTAAATAGCGCTTCGTCAGCACCACGCTGACACACGCTGAACACATGCTTGGGAGCGTTCACTCGCTCAGATCATCAAGGAGAACATCATGGCGAAGCCTCAACTTCGCAATAAGCCCATTAAGAAGAAGGCCAACCCGCTGAAGTCGGCCAAGATCGAATCGATCGACTACAAGGACACCGCTCTGCTGCGTAAGTTCATCTCGGACCGTGGCAAGATCCGCGCTCGCCGCGTCACCGGTGTCTCCGTCCAGGAGCAGCGTCGCATTGCTCGCGCCATCAAGAATGCGCGAGAGATGGCTCTGCTGCCCTACACTTCTACCGGCCGCTGATTCGAAGGGAAGGACTGAAAAATGGCAACTACCAAGCTCATCCTCACCCACGATGTGGAACGTCTCGGTTCCGCAGGCGATGTCGTCGAGGTCAAGTCTGGATACGCCCGTAACTACCTGGTTCCCCGTGGCTTCGCTACCAAGTGGACCAAGGGTGCACAGGCACAGATCGATCAGATGGCAGCAGCTCGCCGCCGTCGTGAGATCGCTTCCGTCGACGATGCACGCCTCGTGCGCGACGCCCTGCAGGCCGCGGTTGTGACCGTGAACAGCAAGGTCGGTGCACACGGACGCCTCTTCGGTTCCGTTTCTGCCGCTCAGATTGCTGACGCAGTGAAGGAACAGCTGAACCAGACCATCGATCGTCGTCGCGTGATCATCACCGACCCGATCAAGACCACCGGTGACCACACCGTGACGGTCAACCTCCACGCCGATGTTCGCGCAAACCTCAAGGTTCGCGTTCTGGCCGTGAAGTGACAGTCTGACAAGGCTTATACAAAAGCCGGGGTATCCCGAAAGGGATTGCCCCGGCTTTTGTATACCCGAATAGGCTTTACTCCGGACCGCCACCGCCACCGGGGCGTCCGCCACCACCATTCGATGAGCCCCCGCCGTTAGAACCGCCGCCGTTTCCACCATTGCCGCCATTGTTTTGGGTGGAAGGAGTAACGGTTGGCTGAACCTCTGCTCCAGGGGTTTCTTGGGTCGCCTCGGGAGTCGGTGTTGGTGTTTCCTCAGTTGGAGTGGGAGTGGTCGTCGCGACCGGTGCGGGATTCACCGGAGTCGCGGTTTGACGCTTATACCAGTCGAAGTGGAGCTTCGTATCGTTCGCGGTCGCCGCCTTCATGTAGCGCACCCACACGGTTACCGGCCAGTCACCGCCGTGGGATTGGCCCAAACCGCCAATATTCGTCAGCGACACGGGGCTACCATTCTCATCGAGCTGGTACATGCTAACGGCAGTGACCAAGCTCGGGGTAAACCCAACGAACTGTGCGGTCTTCTGCTCTTCCGAGGTACCTGTCTTTCCGCCGCTATCCTGCTTGAGAACTGCGGCGGCCTCGGCTGTACCACCTGAAGCGGTCACGGCCTGCAGCGCCGGAAGGACCGTTGACATGGTCTTCGTGTCGAAAACCTGCTTCGGGTTTACGGTGGTCTGGAAGACCTTCGAACCATCAGAGTTTTGAACCTCGCGGACGATGTGCGGGGTGGTCCGCTGACCGCCAGAAGCAATGGTCGAATACGCGTGAGCCAGGTCGATATTGTGAGGCGCCGCGAAGCCCAGAACGTTCAGCAGGGAGTCGTCCAAGCCATTGGTGTCTTCGGGGATACCCAGCTCAATGGCAACCTGCTTGGTCGTTGCGGATCCAACTTCCTGGTTGAGTCCAACGAAAACCGTGTTAATCGAATTCTTCGTTGCATTGACCAGGTTCTGACGACCCCAGGACACACCCGAGTCATTACTCACCGGACGTGCCAATCCACTGAAGGTCTTCGGCGAGGAACCGTCGTAGGTGTCGTAGATCGACCCGCCCTGTTCGACATGAGCAATCAAGGCGAAGGGCTTAAAGGTCGAACCGGCAGCCATAATGTCCTGCGTCGCGCCATTTTGCTGGCGCTTGAGATAGTCCTTGCCGCCGTATTCGGCAACGATTTCACCGGTAGCGGGATCCAATGACGTCAAAACCACGTGCATGGAGTCTTCATTCCACCCACGCACCGTGTACATGTACTCGGCAGCCTCAACCGCCTGATCCTGCTTCTCCTTATCAATTGTGGAAATGATTCGGTATCCACCGGTTGCCAGCTGATCGGCCGTGAAACCGCCCTCTTGGGCAAGTTCCGTACGGATCTGCTCCATGAGATAACCGGTCGGACCTTCCATTGTCGGCCCGCTCAAAGTATCGGGGTCAATGGTCTTGGGGAATTCAGCCGCGTTCGCATCGGCCTGGGAAATCCACCCGTCTTCGACCATCAGATTGATGACACGAGTCCACCGCGAGCGCGCTTTCTCTTCATCAACCGCCGGGTCCCACGCGGAAGGAGCGGGAATGATGCCGGCAATCATTGCGGCCTCGGAAAGGGTCAGGTCCTTTGCTTCATGACCGAAGTAAGCCTGAGATGCGGCCTCGATTCCGTAGGCTCCACGCCCGAAGTAAATGGTGTTGAGGTAGTTGCCGATGATCTGGTCTTTGGACTGTTCGCGGTTGATCTTGAGGGCAAGAATTGCTTCCTTGGCCTTACCCACATAGCCGGTTGTTTCCCCAACGTAGTAGCGCTCAACATATTGCTGGGTCAGGGTCGATGCACCCTGGCGCGCCCCGCCCCTAATATTGTTGACCAGTGCGCGTCCAATACCTTTAAGATCAACGCCGGAGTTCGTGTAGAAAGTCCGGTCTTCCGAGGCAACAACAGCATGCGCAACATAGTCCGGAAGGGTCGATGAATCAATGATCTTCCTATTAACCTGCGACATCCGTCCCATTTCGGTGGTGCCATCGGCGTAGTAGACAGTCGTGGTCTGCGCGAGCGCAACCTGATCAGCCTGGGGAACCGTCAACGCGGCATAGGCAACCAAGAAGGTCCCCAGCCCCGCGATGATCAGCCCAAGGAAAGTAAAGAGGATTCCGCGGCCGATACGTGCGCCCAGACTCCGCTTCTTCTTCCCCTTATTTGCCTTAGCGCCCTTAGCTGGGCCCTTCTTCGCGCGCGCGCGGCTTGCTGCTGCCGAGGCCTCGCGATCGCTTTGTGGGCGAGTAGGACGCTTACGCGCACTACTTGCCGAGGAGGAGCTAGCGCCTTGGGTGCCTGTGCGTCGAGCCTCGCTGCTGCTTCCTGTGCGCGCCGAGGCCCCGCCTGAGACCCGTGCAGCTGCGGAAGTCCGCTTGGGTGCAGAGGACGCCGAGGATGCGGAAGTCTTGGGAATCGTTCCCTCTCCATCGCGACGGGCCTGCTCTGCGAGCCGACGTCGAGTAGCCTCGGCCCGCGAGGGAAGAGGTCGACGTCCGCGGTCGTCGTTTGCGTTAGAAGGTGCCACGAAAAACCAGCCTTTCAGCATAGGTGATCGTGTCTAGCCTACGCAGAAAGCGGGCGTATTGCCTAAAGCAAGCTCCGGATCGACTTAGTTTTCGCTGGCAGAACGGCGCTTGCGCGCCTTCTTTTCGGCCGCCTTTGCTTCCCAGCGTTCCTGCTGTGCCTGATACTCCGCGGCAATCTCTCGAACTTCATCAGATGCCCACCAGGCAAGGAGTGCCTCGCGCGCCGCTTCTTCTCCCAAAGGACCCTGTTCCATTCGAAGATCCAGAAGATAATCGCGGGCCATCTTCACGGCCTTCGAAGGACGCAGACCAAGGATTTCCATGATCTGATCGCCATCGAGATCGGGGCGAATAGCGTCGAGTTCTTCTTGGGTGCGAAGAGCAGCAATACGCTCTTCTAGGTCGTCATATGCAGCGGACAAGTAGGCGGCCTTACGCTTGTTACGCGTTGTGCAATCAGCGCGCGTCAGGCGATGCAGGCGCTCAAGAAGCTCTCCCGCATCGGCAACGTAGCGGCGCACTGCCGAATCCGTCCATTTCGCTTCCCCGTAGCCGTGGAAACGCAGGTGCAGGGCAACCAGTTCTGAAACGGCATCAATCGTTGCCTTGTCAAAACGCAGGGCTTTCATCCGCTTACGCGTGAGCTTCGCTCCCACTAACTCATGGTGATGGAATGACACCGTGCCATTGGATTCGAAGCGACGCGTAGCCGGTTTGCCCACGTCGTGCATGAGTGCCGCGAAACGCAAAATAAAATCCGGACCGGGAACAGGACCGTCAGCATCCGTTTCCAAATCGATCGCTTGATCCAAAACGGTCAGCGTATGTTGGTAAACATCCTTGTGACGATGATGCTCATCAACGGTCGACACCAGAGCAGACAGCTCAGGCAAGACGTTATTTGCAACCCCGGTGTGGACCATCAATTCCAAACCGCGCCTGGGCCACGGCGAAATGATGAGTCGTTCAAGTTCAGCGCGGATGCGTTCAGCTGAAACGATCTCAAGGCGTCCGGCCATTGACTCCATGGCATCCATGACGTCTTCGTCAACATCGATACCCAGTTGGGCACTGAAGCGCGCAGCACGCATGATCCGCAGCGGATCGTCATCAAAGGACTGCAGAGCACTGACGGGGGTACGCAGACGGCCCGAAGCCAAATCACCAAGGCCATCGTGGGGATCAACCAGAGCCATCTGAGGCAATCGCATGGCCATGGCATTGACGGTGAAATCACGCCGCGTCAGATCGCCTTCCAGGGTGTCGCCATACTCGACCTCGGGCTTGCGCGAACCAACTTCATACGAATCCGTGCGGTAGGTTGTGACTTCAACGACCAGCTTTCCGCGGCGACCACCAATGGTCCCGAACTCGCGGCCAATATCCCAGGTTGCATTCCCCCACTGCGCCAGTAGTTTCTCAGTTTTCTCCGGACGCGCAGAAGTCGTGCAATCAAAATCGTGGGGAGTGAGTCCCAAGAAGGCATCGCGAACCGGTCCACCGACCAGGCTGATTTCTTCTCCAGCTTCGGCGAAAATTTCACCGAGCTCGAGGATTTCCTTGGGAAGGTGGGAAAAAGCCTGCTGCGCCTGAGCCATTAATAGACCCAGATTGCCCTCGCCCAGACCGCTGGGAAGAGGAGCGTGTGAGCGGGATTGACCCATCGTTCGCGAAAGTTGTGTACTCATCCCCTCCAGCATGCCATGATTTCCGCATCTTTGATGTATCCGCACCACGGCCTCGTCTTCGGTTGACATGCGCCGAAGGTCGCACCAATTGACCTTCTAACACACGAAAATTGCGGTAATTCCCACTTGACCGATGGTGCGACCTGACCAAGAGCCCCAATCCCGCCTAAAGTGGAGGTATGACTGTGCCTTCTGAAGCCTTACGACCCGGAGTGCCCCGGCCTCCGCGTCGCAATCCTTCTTTGCGCACGGTCCAGCCGACACCCCATTTCCTTCCCGTTTCTTCCGAAACCTCCGCGGGCGGCATCGTTGTCGATGTTCGCGATGGTCAGCCCTATGCGGCAATCATTGCTCGCCGTAATCGGTCGGGAAAGATCGAATGGTGCCTCCCAAAGGGACATCTTGAAGGCCGTGAGTCTCCCGAGGAAGCGGCTCTGCGCGAAGTCGCCGAAGAGACCGGAATCCACGGGCGAATTATTCGTCACCTGGCATCGATCGACTACTGGTTCTCAGGTGCAGATCGACGGATTCACAAGGTCGTTCACCACTACTTAATGGGCTACATCTCAGGCTCCATCACCGTCGAGGGCGACCCCGATCACGAGGCCGAAGACGCCGCGTGGGTTCCCTTGCGCGACCTCACTCGTGAGCTGGCCTATCCCAATGAAAGGCGCATTGTCGGTATCGCTTTGGACTTGCTCTACCGGGATGCATCATGATCAAGCCGCCAGCAGCTCGATACGCACTGACTCTTCTGCCTCTGAGCGCACTACTCCTGGGGGCCACCCCCGCGAGCGCTCAAGCGCTACCCACACACATTCAGGGAACCCAAAGAGCGCAGGCCTCAGCTTCTGCGCCCTCCGCGTCGCTCTTAGGGCTCGCGCCCCAATCAACAACGCGACCGCAGATATTGGGAGATGCAGGTCAGGCCTCGGGAATTGACGTACGAATCAACAGGCTGGAACCACGGGTCATTACCTCGCAGCACAACCTGCAGGTATCGGGCGTCGTTCGAAACCTGTCAGATAAGCCCGTCACGAACCCATCGCTGGATGCCTACGTCCAGACCTATTCACCCGTGACCGCACCGGAGCTTTCCTCATACCTTTCTGGTCAGAGCTGGCAGGGTCGGCGTGTCCACGCGGGGACCCTCGAGGCAACGATTGCTCCTCACACCGAGCAGACCTTCCACATCACAATCCCGTTTGAATCTCTTCCCTTCGGATCAGATTTCGAGTGGGGACCGCGTGGAATCACCATCGTTGTTGAAGGCGATGAAACTCGTGGGTCTGATCGTTCAATCCTCGTGTGGGATTCGGGTTATTCCCTTGAACCCACTCGCGCAAATGTTCTGCTCCCATGGACCGAGTCAACGCCGCAAACCCCCACCGACTCCTATTCAATCCTGTCCGCGGCATCGATGACCGGTGTCACTTTTGCGACCGATTCAGATACTTTGCTCCGCGAGCTCACGGTCCCCGAGGACCAAAGTTCATCTCGCGCTTTTCCTTCCGTATCCCCCTCAGCCGCTTCTCCTTCGACTTCCTCTTCTTCCGAGGCCTCCGCCTCGCCCAGCGCTTCTTCCTCGCCGACTGTGCGTTCCGAGGCCGAGATCACGGCAGATCGCAATACTCGCGCAGCCTTTATCCAAACCTTCTTCGAGCGCACAAAAGAATTGGTTGCTCTGCCCAGCCACGACGCTGACCTTTCCTTGGCAACCACGCTCAACAATGACGCGGTCATGGACTACCTGGCCTCATCGCGCGCCTCGGTCCCAACCTCCGTCAGCAAGGTCAAGGCTCTCCTGCCTTCCTCGCGTTCAAAAGCCTCTACTTCTCCCTCGAGCTCTGCTTCTTCCTCAAATGCGAGCCCCACAAGCGAAAGTTCGCAATCACCGAGCGCCACTGCCTCGCCGGACTCAAGCTCGGCCTCGTCAGATAAGGACAACTCCGGGCCAACACTGATCTCAAATGTTTCCTGGCCTGCCTCGCAAAGCTGGGGTACTCAAGCGCTGAACAGCAAATACGCCTCAACCGTGATTGCCCCTCCCGGGCAACTAGCGCCAAGCTCAGAGCAGAACTTCACCTCGATGGCCAAGGTCAAGCTCTCATCCGACGGCCAGACCCACACGGGTGACTCTGCTCAGCCCGGGGACACGGTCACTGCTCTTGCCTCAATCGACAACCTCAGTGAGCTTTTGTCATGGGATGCGCAAAGCGTTGATGATGAGCTGGATACTCAGCAATTCCTGACAGCTTTAACTGCGATGATCACCCGCGAGCGCCCAAACTTCTCGCGTACCTTATTCGTTCCGCTTCAGCGCGGATCCTCGCTAGATGAGAATCGTGTCGAGCGTGTTCGTGCGATCCTTGATAACCGCTGGGTCAAGGGGACCAGTTTCAGTGAACTCGTGGATTCCGAGGCCACCGATATTGAACGTAATCCCGTCGAGGATGCTCATTTTTCTGACTCACTGCGCTCACAAACGGCAGGACTGAGCGGAGCATACTCGAACGCTCTTCCTTTGGCCGATGCCACAGAAAATGTTGATGCCGCGCGCCTTCAATTGAATTCGGCCGTAGCCAGTGCACTCCAAGCGGATGCGGGTGACCAACAAAGCCAAACGATCACTGCGAATACGCAGGCGCTTGATGCATTTAGGTCCTCCGTCTCGGTTGAATCCTCGAATGCTGTCAACCTGATTAACAAGAGCGCGAATTTCCCCGTGCGCGTGCGTAACTCACTTCCCTGGCCAGTGAATGTCAAAGTGACTTTGCTTCCCAGTGACCCCCGCCTGCGCGTGACCAGCACGGGAACGGCCACGATCCCCGCGAATTCCTCCTCGAATGTGGATGTGCCCGTCACGGCAATTGGTTCGGGTGATATTCGCGTGACCTATAAGGTGTCAACGCCCAGCGGAGCTGTCCTTGATGATTCCCAAAAAGTCCTGGTGCGAATGCGCGCGGGATGGGAAGACGCAGCCACCGCGGTCGTGACCGTCATTGTCGGAATTGCCTTCCTTGGCGGCATCATCCGGACCATTCGACGCCGTTTGAAGTCCTCGCAGACCGAGGAATCTTCGCATCTTCCCGGTGTGGGCGGCGTCGAAAAGGGCACAGTGAACGTTCCACTTTCCAGCGGCGGTTTTGTCCACGCAGGACGTCCCCCGCGTCGCCCAGATCATCCGGAAAGCTCGGATTCACCCAAACCAGATGTAGAGGATCAGAATGAGTGAAAGCCAGGCCCGCAACGGCTCACTTCTTCGAGCCAGCGTACTGATGGCCTCGGGAACAATGGTTTCCCGAGTCCTTGGCTTCATTAAAGCCGCCATGCTTTTGGCGGCCCTGGGTTCTGCCGGTGGCGCGGTCTCCGCGGCTTTCCAAACGGCAAATACTCTTCCCAACACAATCTTCAACCTGCTGGCATCGGGCGTTTTTGATGCAGTCCTGGTTCCCCAGATCGTGCGCGCACTCAAACGCGACGAGGGGCAGGTCTACATCAACCGGCTGATTACTCTGGCCGGAACAATTCTGTTCCTGGTCGCCTTCGTTTCAACTCTCTTGGCACCGGTACTCATCGTCATCATGGCACCGGGATACAGCCAAGACATCCGCTCACTTGCCGTTGCTTTCGCATTCTTGTGTCTCCCGCAGATTTTCTTCTACGGCCTGTACAACCTCTTGGGCGAGCTGCTCAATGCCCGCGGTGTCTTCGGTCCCTACATGTGGGCGCCGGTACTCAACAACATCATTGCAATCGCGGGTCTGGTGGCTTTCCTCATTCTGTGGGGTGCTCACGAAGATTTCGTAATTTCTGACTTTACGTCCCCTCAGTTCTGGCTGCTGTCGATCACCACCACTTTGGGCGTGGTCTGTCAGGCTCTGGTGCTCTTCATTCCCATGCGGCGCGCGGGAGTCTCCTTCAAGCCTGATTTCCACTTCCGCGGAACGTCTTTTGGTTCCGCCTCAAAGGTTGCGGGTTGGACCTTTGCAACCTTGGGTGTGTCTCAGGTTGGGGTTCTTTCGACGAACGCGATCGCTTCAATTGCGGATAACTACCTGAACCAGAACCCTATGCCCATCGCGGGTCTGGCGGGGTATTCGGCAGCCTTCTTGATTTTCATGCTGCCGCAGTCGGTTATCACTGTTTCTCTTGCAACCGCGATCTTTACGCGATTGAACTACGCAGTTGCCGACGACAATGACCAGGAAGTCGCCGAGCACTACCACACAGGTATTCGCCTGATTACCTCACTGACGGTTCTTGCGGCCGCGATTTTCATGGCGGGCGCGGCTCCCATGATGCAGCTGGTTGTCACGAACACCGCCCGCCCCGAACTCATTTCTTCCTACGCGCTGATCCTGGTCTCGCTCATGCCCGGTGTGGCTTCCACGGGCATTGTTCTGATGAGCCAGCGCGTCTTCTTTGCCTACGAGGACGCCAAGCCCGTCTTCCTCATGGGCATTGTTCCGACGATCTTGCAGATCATTGTCGGTTGGTCGATCTACTTCGCAACCGGCGTGCGCTGGTGGGTAATCGGCGCGGCTCTTGGCGAAACCGTCTGCCGAATCGTTCAGGGTTTGATTGCGATGCGCTGGGTCGGACAGCGCAACAGCTACGTGAATTCCTCGGAAATCACGCGATCCTACCTCACCTACGTCGGGTGTGCGATCATCGCCGGCGGTATCGGTTTTGGCGCTCTTTGGCTCATGGGAATCTACACGACTCTGTCTTCAAAGATCCTGCGCTGGCTGCTTTCGGGCGTGAAGTTTGGTGTGGTGGCCATCATCGTCACCGCCGTGTACATGGTCGCAATGCGTGTGATCAATCCCCAAGAATCTTCAACCAGTATTCGTCCCCTGCTCGAGCGTTTACACCTTCCGATCGCGCTATGTGACCTGCTTTCGGCCGCGCAGCCTACACGTGAACGACAAAGCGCTCATAATGGTGTGGCACCGTCACCTCAGGAGGAAACTATGGCTACCGAGGACCAGCACATCCCCCGTGAAGGAACGCCACAATGGGTTCCCCTTTCTGTTGACCTTTCGGTGCCAACCTTCGATGATGTTGTTCATCCCGACGGCGAGAGCCATCCTGCGCCGTCGTCTCATTCACCCCAGCAGGACACACCTGCGAATGTCCCAACCCTTCCTCACAGCAATCGCGGTTCCCAAGAGAGCGTCCAGATGAGCCAAGCAAAGCCCGAACACCCCATCGTCCCGACCCTGCCCGCAACCGCGCGCATGTACGACGTCGACGCAACTGCACCCGCCGGTATTCCCTTGGGCGCTGCAGCTGCCGAGGCCTCGGCTGAGACGGCCGCCGCTAAGGCTCAGCATCAGGAATCATCTTCTCGTATCCCCGCACCGCTTCCCCACGGTTTCGCCGAGGGCGCGGTTGTCGGAGGGGCCGCAGCATCCGTTGCGGGCTCTAGCGCGGCTGCCACCCCGACTCGCTCCTCCGGTCACGGTCATTCCGAGGCCGGCGGTGGCGCTCAAGGAGGCTCTGGCGGTGGCCGTGGAAACTCCGGCGACGCTCACGGCCACGATGAACACTCACGCGCTTCGGCCTCGGGAAATGGGGGCGAAAAGGGAATTGACCCCACGCGACCCACGATTATCTTTGCTGCAGTTCTGACTGTCATTGCCACGATTTGGGCGGGTGCAACCGCCCTCAGCCCGGTTAAGCACAGCGATATCGCCAGCTCGTCCAGCAAGGCAAGCTCTTCGGCATCGGCATCTGCCTCAGCATCGGCGCAGCCCACCCAAGAAGCCACTCAGGCAGCGACGGAGAAGCCCGTAATTTCCAGTGTTTCCGTGTTGTCCTGGCAAAACGATAAGGGTGACCACGAGGAAATGGCCGTCAATATGATTGACGGCGACGCAAAGACGAATTGGCACTCGCGCTACTTCGATTACAACCAGTTCCTGGACCAAACCGCGGTCACCATCTTGGTGAAGCTCGAAAAGAAGGCAACGGTCTCTGAGATCACCTTGGATATGGATCCGTCGACCACCGGTGGTGAAGGCGTGGTACGTGCTGTAAATCCCAATACGCCTCGAGAGGGAACAGAAATCGCTACGACGACGTTCTCTCCCAAGACGGACATCAAACTGGCACATCCCGTGGAAACAGAAGCGATCAGCATCACCTTCCGTAAGATGCCAACATCGCAAGATGGCCGCGCCTGGGCGTGGGTCAGCGAATTGTCAGTGAAGTAACCGTTACCTGCTCAAAAGGAGACATCATGTCTGAAACTATCCACGACGTTGTCATCGTCGGCTCCGGTCCTGCGGGATACACTGCGGCTATTTACACTGCGCGCGCTGGATTCAAGCCTGTTGTCGTTGCCGGTGCCCTGGCTGCAGGTGGCGCGCTGATGAACACGACTGAAGTTGAGAATTTCCCCGGTTTCCCCGAGGGTGTCCTTGGCCCGGAGCTGATGGACAATATGCGTCAGCAGGCCGAAAAGTTTGGTGCTGATGTTCGCTACGAGGATGCCTACACGCTGGAGCTCGAAGGTGATATTAAGAAGATCACCCTTGAGGATGAAACCCTCTTGGCTCGCAGCGTCATCTTGGCAACCGGTTCGGAATACCGTCATATGAATGTTCCCGGAGAAGAAGAGTTCTCTGGTCGAGGCGTCTCCTTCTGCGCGACCTGCGATGGTTTCTTCTTCCGCGATAAGCACGTCATCGTCGTCGGTGGCGGTGACTCCGCAATGGAAGAGGCAACCTTCTTGACGAAGTTCGCTTCAAAGGTCACTGTCGTTCACCGCCGCGATCAGCTGCGTGCATCTAAGGCGATGGCCGATCGCGCACTGGCCAATGAGAAGATCGAATTCGCATGGAACTCTGTTGTCGAAGAGGTTCTGGGCGATTCGGCTGTCACCGGTGTTCGCTTGCGTTCCACCGTTGATGATTCGACTCGCGTTCTTGATGCCGATGGCGTTTTCGTTGCCATCGGTCACCTTCCCCGCACCGCCGTAGTTTCCGGTCAGGTTGCTTTGGACGAGGCCGGTTACATCCTGGTCAATGACCCGGGTACCGCAACGAACCTTCCGGGTGTCTTCGCCTGTGGCGACGCTGTTGATCACACCTATCGCCAGGCAATTACTGCTGCGGGTTCCGGTTGCCGCGCTGCTCTTGATGCGCAGCACTGGCTCGAATCTCAGGTGTAAGTATTGAAGGCCTTCGGTTTCCTGAGCTTTGGACATTATGCACGGGACGGAAGGCACGGACTGAGCGGCCGCGATGCCCTTCATCAGGCAATCGAGTTATCTGTTGCTGCTGATGATCTTGGAGTGAATGGAGCCTACTTCAGGGTGCATCACTTTGCGCCCCAGGGGGCTTCGCCTATACCGCTTCTTTCTGCGGTTGCAGCACGGACGGCACATATCGAAGTGGGTACTGGCGTTATCGATATGCGCTAGCAAATGTCTGAGTTATGACGTTCGATGCCACCCCTATCGTTTGTGGGCACGCGCTGCGCGCAGCCCGTTGGCGATAACGACGACCTCGGCGACCTCGTGGACGAGGACGACCGCGGCCAGGCCGAGCACGCCGGTGATGGCCAGCGGCGGCAGCACGGCGATGATCGCCAGGGACAGCACGATGTTCTGGTTCATGATCACCCGGCCGCGGCGGGCATGCCGCAGCGCCTGCGGGATCAGGCCAAGGTCGCGCCCGGTGAAGGCGACGTCGGCAGACTCGATCGCGGCGTCGGAGCCGGTCGCGCCCATCGCGATGCCCACAGTCGCACCGGCCAGGGCGGGGGCGTCGTTGATGCCGTCGCCGATCATCGCCGTCGGTGAGGCCTCGGAGAGCTGGGCGACGATGCGGGCTTTGTCCTCGGGCCGCAGCTCGGCGTGCACGTCGCCGATCCCGGCCAGCTTCGCCAGCGCAGCTGCGGTGCGAGAGTTGTCGCCGGTGAGCATGCTCACCTCGACGCCCTGGTCACGCAGGGTCCGCACGACCTCGGGGACCTCGGGGCGCAGCTCGTCGCGGACGCCGATCGCCCCGGCCAGGCGGCCGTCGACGGCCACGAGCACGCAGGTCTGGCCCTCGGCCTCCAGGTCCTTGACCCGGGCCTTGAGCGGTCCGGCGTCGATCCAGCGGGGGCTGCCCACCGTCACCCGGCGGCCGTCGACGATGCCGTCGATGCCGTGCCCGGCCTCCTCCGTCACGTCCTGCGCGGCGAGGGCCCCCTGGCCCGCGGCGGCGATGGCGGCGGCGAGAGGGTGCGTCGAGTGCTGCTCGACGGAAGCCGCCCAGGCGAGCACCTGCGCGTCGTCGAACCCGTCGGCGGCGACGACGGCGATGACCTCGGGCCGGTTGCGGGTCAGAGTGCCGGTCTTGTCCACGGCGAGGTGGCGGATGCCGCCGAGGCGCTCGAACGCGGCACCGCTCTTGATGACGACGCCGAACTTCGTCGCCGCGCCAATCGCGGACACCACGGTGACCGGCACCGCGATCGCCATCGCGCACGGGCTGGCGGCGACGAGGACGACCAGGGCGCGGGTGATCCAGGTCTCGGGGTCGCCAAGCAGCGATCCGAGCACGCCGACCAGGACGGCGAGGACCATCACGCCGGGCACCAGCGGGCGGGCGATCCGGTCAGCGATCCGGGCTCGCTCGCCCTTCTCTGCCTGGGCCTGCTCGACGAGCTCCACGATGGTGGTCAGCGAGTTGTCGGTGCCCGGGGCGGTCGCCTCGACCTCCAGCACGCCGGCGGTATTGATCGCCCCCGCCGAGACCGCGTCATCGGGGGCGACCTCGACCGGGATCGACTCGCCGGTGATCGCGGAGGTGTCCAGGCTGGAGCGTCCGACGCGGACGATCCCGTCGGTGACGACCCGCTCGCCCGGACGGACCAGCAGCACGTCGCCGATGGCGATCTCCTTGGCCGGGACCTCCACCGAGGCACCGTCGCGCAGCACGGTCGCGGTCTCCGGCACGAGCTTGAGCAGCGCGCGCAGGCCGCCACGGGCGCGGTCCATCGCCTTGTCCTCCAGGGCCTCGGCGATCGAGTACAGGAACGCCAGCGCGGCGGCCTCCTCCACGTAGCCGAGGATGACCGCTCCGACGGCACTGATCGTCATCAGCAGCGCGATCCCAAGCTTCCGCTTAGCGAACAGGTTCCGCAGCGCGCCGGGCACGAACGTGTACGCGCCCAGCAGCAGGCCCGCCCAGAACGCGACCAGCGCCGCAACGTACAGCCCCGACCACTCCAGCACCAGGCCGGTGCCGAACGCGACCCCGGAGAGGATCGGCACCACCAGGCCCGGGTCGCGCCACCACGGGCGCTCGGTCTCCTCTGCCTCTTCAGCGGCGTTGGTGGTCGGCTTGTCGCAGCCGCATGCGGCGCTCACGAGGCGTCCTCGGAGCCGCTCGGACCGCAGCAGCCGGGCACCGAGCAGTGCGGGTCGATGCACGGGGCGCTCTCGTCCACCGCCAGCGTCACGTCCATCAGCGCCGTCAGCGCCGCGGCCAGGTGCGGGTCGGCGATCTCGTAGCGGGTCTGCCGCCCCTCGGGCTCAGCGACCACGATGCCGCAGTCGCGCAGACAGGTCAGATGGTTGGACACGTTCGAGCGGGTCAGCCCCAGCTCGCGCGAGAGCACGGCGGGGTGGCTCGGGCCGTCAAGCAGGGACATCAGGATCCGGGAGCGCGTCGGGTCGGCCATGGCCCGGCCGAGCCGGTTCATGACGTCGAGGCGCGAAGCAATAGTCAGCATGCACTGAACTATACAGTGATGGCTGACCAATAGTCAAGTTGGGATTCCAGGAAAATCTGTCGATCATCAGCAACTTCGCCAAATATGTGGCACCTGAGCTCGGTTGGGTTCCTGCTGATCAGGGTCTTCCAACGAGCTACCCAATTGATTAAGTCCGTGGCACTTAGCTATCGCGGAGTCCCAGATAAGACATCTGCCTGCGAAAGCTGAGGTCTCTGGACGGCTGACTTGCCGGTGCTTTTGTAGGGGCAAAAGCACCGGCACGTCATTCCACCAGCGCCATTGCAAGTGGAAGCTCAGCCCGGTCGAAACCCTGACCTCCCAACCAGTGCCTTTATTTTAATCCCGACCAAACGATAAAACCCGGGAAAATGTGCACTGTGCGATGCACATTTTCCCAGGTCAGAGGCTGTTTAAAGCTGATTAAGGTGCAACCTTAAAGCGCCGTATTAGCACCGTATTAATTCAGTTATTCCCCTCGTGAAGATCACTCAATAGTTTACGACGCAAGGGTCCTGTGGCCTCGGAAGCCAACATAATCAGCCCGATGCCCAGCACAGTCATACCCACCAAAATCAACATCGGGGCGAGTCCAGCACTCAGAGCCATGATCGGAGACATAAAGACAATGCCCAAACTCATTGCTCCGCCGATCATGAGCAGTGCCGGAAGCAGAATTTCAATCCTGCGCGCACGATCCATAAAGTTTCGGGGCGAGCCCATGAATTCCAAGGCTTTCATCTGCTCAACGGAATCAATAACGCGAATGCCTTGATTGATCGCAGTCGAAATTGCACCCAAAGCCATAGTGATACCAAAAGTCAGAAGCATTCCCGTGCGAATATCCGACACGAGGATCCTCTCGACGTCCTGCATATCCCCCGTACTGCTCACGATCGAGCTGAAGATTGGCATGAGCACACCGACAATGAAGGCGACCAGGGCAAGCGCACCGAAAGACCTCCAAACGCTCTTTGGATCATCAGCGATACGACGACCCGCAAGAAGCATCTGAGGAGTGCGCGCAAGACTTGCCATGGCATTGCCCAGAAGGGATACCGAAAAAGCTCCCACGACATTAACCAGCGCAAAAATCACGCCAAGGAATCCCAAGAACAACCCGAAGGCAATCGCCGACCCCAGCTGCATCATAAACTGAGCAACAATCACCCAGCCTACGATCAGCACAAGCATCAAGGCCAGCCACAGTGGTGAAAGCTTCGCTCCCTCAGTTCGACGCGTAACACCCAAGGGCGTAATTGCCACTTTACGCATCGCAAGCATCGACGAAGCGGCGGCCAGCACAATCATCAGTACGGCCTCGGCAAGGAGGACAAGGGGACCGACCCACATCTCGTGAACCCCGATGCGCTCACCCTGGAAAGAAATCAATTGCCAAACCGGCAAAAGTGCGCCGTATAGAGCGGTACCACACACAACACCAACCGCTGCATAGACCGCGGTCTCGATCAGACACGCAAGATGCGTTTTTGCAGGCCCTAATCCCATGAGGCGGAGAACCGCTAAATCCCGTGCACGTCGACTCATTCCCAGACGCGCAGCGGCCGCGCCCATGCTCAGAGTCGGGACGATCATCAAAAGTCCCGCAAAGCACGCCAGCAAGACATAAAAGCCACCCATT
The DNA here is from genome assembly GCF_018370895.1 of Actinomyces sp. oral taxon 181. Taxonomy (NCBI): domain Bacteria; kingdom Bacillati; phylum Actinomycetota; class Actinomycetes; order Actinomycetales; family Actinomycetaceae; genus Actinomyces; species Actinomyces sp. oral taxon 181. The sequence goes on along the minus strand of NZ_JAGYZL010000004.1, from coordinate 88,841 downwards.
CCCTCGAAGCCTTCTGGCAGGTCATAGGTACGCGTAAAGAACATCAGAACCCCACCTGTGACGGATAGAAGAATTGCGTGGGGAAGGGCGAAAGCCAAAACTGTCAGAATTGAGGTCGCGCGATCACGAGAACCCAGGACTGCGCGTGCCGCAGTGAGTATTGTGCTCATCGAGACACCTGCTGATCGATCAGGCCGTCTCGCATGTGGATTTCATGCGGAAGCCGCGCGGCCACCGAAGGATCATGGGTCACCAGAATCAAGCTCGCCCTGGTGCTTTGGCAGGCATAGGTCAGTACACCCATGACCTCCGCGCCGGTGCTTTGATCCAAAGCGCCCGTCGGTTCATCGGCAAAGACAACTTTTGGATTGGTAATCAGCGCGCGCCCAATCGCTACGCGCTGTGCCTGACCACCGGAGAGTTGGCCGGGCCGGTATGGACCTGCACCCTCCAGCCCCAGATTCACCAGGATCTGCTGTGCGCGGGCAATGGCCTCTTTACGCGCAACTCCCGCCAGCATCAGGGGCATTGCAATATTTTCCTGGCATGGAAGTTCTGGAAGCAGCTGCCCATCTTGGAACACGAAACCAAAGTGCTTGAGGCGGAGTTCTGAAATTGCTCCCTCACTCAGTTGTGTGATTTCAGTACCATCCAGGGTGATACTTCCCGTCGTCGGTCGCAGCACTCCCGCCAAGCAGTGTAAAAGCGTGGTCTTTCCGCAGCCCGAGGGCCCCATAATTGCCAGTTGACTGCCCTGGGGGATCGATAGGCTGACTCCCGCGAGCGCCTGAACCGTATTTCCGCCGCGTTGATAGAGTTTTGTCAGCCCGTTGACAACCATTCCCGAGGCCGTGGATGCATAAGGAGCTTGTGGCGCGCCTGCGCCCTGCTGCAGTGGTGAAGTCATGGTTTAAGTCTGCGCTTTGCTGGCCTTTTGTACCATGAGGTAAGGCCCTGATTGGCCCCTGGTTTTTCCTAGGGGATGTACCCTTGTAAACAATCAATGACACACCATCACCGCGCCGCTGCCAAGGAGGGCCAGTGCTCACTCTGAGCCAACATATCGACCAGATCCTCGGGATCTTACTTGCTCTATTCCTTTCCTCTCTGATCGGTTTGGAGCGTCAGGCCCGCGGAAAGAGCGCTGGTCTTCGTACTGATGCGATTGTCGGTATGACCTCAGCCCTTCTCATGGTCGTTTCGAAGTACGGTTTTAATGACGTGCTTGCGGCTGATCTTGTGCGCGTCGATCCCTCTCGCGTCGCCGCGCAGATCGTTTCCGGAATTGGCTTCCTTGGCGCGGGTATTATTCTGACCCGCTCGGGAGCAGTCCGAGGCCTGACCACAGCCGCAACCGTCTGGGAGACTGCCGGAATTGGTATGGCATGTGGCGCAGGTTTGTGGATCGCGGGAACCGCTGTCACATTGATGCACTTCATTATTGTTTTCGCCCTGACACCCCTTTCACGCCACATCGGTCCCCATGCGCCCCGCCGTCCCAACACTATTGTTTTGGAGTTGGTTTTCGATCCCGGTCAAGGGGTCATGCGTCGCGTATTGAGCGTGATGACAGATTCAAAGTGGCGCGTTTCCGAAGTTCGATCTGACACCGAGGGTAAGCGCGGACATGCATTCATTGAGACGACGACCGCCGACCGTGTCGCGCTGCCCGCACTGATCGCCACAATCTCTGATCTTCCCGGCATCTATTCCGTTGAGGAAGCGGACCCTCACGGCGCAGACTAAGCGTCCACGGCCTCGGCGCTTATGTCACAACAGTCGTTTTAGTGGCACACTTAGATACGTGTGTCCTTCGACATACTTATATAGAAAGGTTCGCTAATGTCTCAGGATCCTCAGTCACAGGGAAATCGACTCGACCCGTGGTTTGATGCCTACGCAGATCGAGCTCATAACCTGCGAGCTTCTGAGATTCGCGCACTGTTTTCTGTTGTCTCTCGACCTGAGGTTGTTTCCCTTGCCGGCGGTATGCCGAATTTGAAGGACCTTCCCCTTGAAAGCCTCGCTGAAACTGCAAAGAGCTTGATCTTGACCTCTGGCGCTCAGGCCCTGCAGTACGGTTCCGGCCAAGGCTGGGAGCCCCTGCGTGAGCAACTGGTCAGCGTGATGACCTATGACGGGATCATTGGCGCCGATCCCGATGACGTGGTGATCACTACCGGTTCACAGCAAGCCCTGGACCTGATGGCAGAGCTCTTCATCAACGCGGGCGATGTTGTTTTGGCCGAGTCTCCTTCGTATGTCGGCGCTCTGGGGTGTTTCCGCGCTCGCCAAGCCGATGTTGTTCACGTTGATATGGATGAAGATGGTCTGATTCCCGAGGCCTTGGAAGAGACGATCCGTCGCCTGAAGTTGGCCGGTCGCGCCATTAAGTTCCTCTACACGATTCCAAATTTCCAGAACCCTGCTGGCGTGACCTTGACCCTTGAGAGGCGCCAACGCATCGCGGAGATTTGCATGCGGGAGCACGTGCTGATTTTGGAAGATAATCCCTACGGTTTGCTTGGCTTCCATTCGGATCCTCTGCCCGCTATTCATTCTTTCTCCCCCGAGGGTGTTGTCTACCTGGGCTCGGTTTCGAAGATGTTTGCTCCCGGTATGCGTATTGGATGGGCACTCGCTCCCCACGCTATCCGCGCAAAGCTGATCTTGGCCTCGGAAGCAGCCATTTTGTCTCCGGGCATGTTCGGGCAGATGTTCTTGTCCAGCTATCTGAACAATTACGACTGGTATGGCCAGGTCAAGGTCTACCGGGCCATGTACGCCGAGCGCTGCAAGGCGATGTTGGATGCTCTTGATGAGTACATGCCCGAGTGCTCGTGGACGAAGCCTGTCGGTGGTTTCTACACCTGGGTCACTTTGCCAGAAGGCTTGAATGCTCGCAGCATGCTTCCCCGCGCCGTAAAGGCCCAGGTTGCCTACGTTTCGGGTACCGCGTTCTACTATGACGGTCGCGGCACTGACCACATGCGTCTGTCCTTCTGCTATCCGGAACCGGATCGTATTCGCGAGGGTATCCGTCGCCTTGCTGGGGTTGTTAATGCCGAAAAGCAATTGGTCGACATGTTCGGCGTTGCCCCCGAAGAAGATGCTGAATTTTTAACTAACCGTCATGACGGTTCCGTTCATACCGAAGACTGACAAGGAGATACCCTCATGTCCGCTCAATCTTTGAAGGTCCTTATTGTCGCCGGAGGTCTGACCCACGAACGTGATGTTTCCGTACGTTCGGGGCGACGTGTTGCAAATTCGCTGGTCAATCAGGGTTTTGCAGCCAAGGTTGTTGATTTCGATCAAAACCTTCCCTCTGCAATTTCGGATTTTCGGCCCGATGTTATTTGGCCGCTCGTGCATGGCTCCATCGGTGAAGATGGATCTTTGCAAACCCTGCTTGAAGGAACCGGAATTCCTTACGTGGGTTCAACGCCTGCCCAGGCGATGGTCGCTTCGAACAAGCCCACTGCGAAGGCTTTGGTTGGTTCCGCGGGGCTTGATACCCCCGGGTGGATTGCCCTTCCCCAGCTGCTTTTCCGTCAGCTTGGTGCACAGAATGTCCTGAAGATGATCGAGGCCGGACTGACCTTCCCCTTGGTCGTTAAGCCTTCCTCTGGCGGATCCGCCCTGGGTATGTCAAAGGCATACGACGCGGGCGATCTTCGTTCAGCGATGGTTGATGCCTTCTCTTATGAGGAGCATGTCATGCTTGAGCGCTACGTTGCCGGACGTGACATTGCGGTTTCGGTGATCGATTTAGAAGATGGCCCCATCGCCTTGCCTCCCGTCGAAGTGGCCACAGATGATGGGCACTATGACTACGAAGCTCGCTACACAACTGATGAGAGTGAATACTTCGTTCCCGCTCGCCTGAGCAACGATGAGATGACGGATGTGCAGTCCGCAGCCATCCAGATTCACGAGCTTTTGGGCCTGCGTGATCTTTCCCGTATTGACTTCATTGCTGATGAAGACGGAAACTTCTGGTTTATCGATGCGAATGTTTCACCCGGTATGACTGATACCTCGCTATTCCCTCAGGCTGCCGAGGCAACGGGTTCTTTCGACGAGATCTGTGCATCTATTGTCGAGTACGTCGCGCAGCGCAGGTAACTGCACTCTGCCAGGCGAATCTAGCTTTATAGTTTCGAGCTACAAGTTTGGGGCTACACCGCGATGGTGTAGCCCCAAACTTTATTCTCAAGCTTTTAAAGAATGCCCAGCTTCTTCAAATCTTCCCGGATGGTATCTGCGTTTTCCCAGGTCAGAGCGGGTATATCAAGATATTCTGCAGCCTTGACGTACTCGGAGCGATCGTCAATGTAGAGGAGTTTCTGCGGCTCTCTTTGGGCCGAAGCAAGTGCCTCTCGATAGATTGCTCTATTCGGTTTGGTGATACCGACATGCGAGGAAAAGATCATCGGACCATTGATATACCGTTGAGCCCAGACGCTTTCCATCACTACCGATGCGTGCGTTGCGGGCATATTCGCGAGCAAGCCTAGGTGATACCCCGCACTTCTCAGGTCGCTGAGTAGATGCGCCGCCGCTTCGTCGATAGCGTGCATTCGCGAAGCATCAGCGGTCACCAGCTTGCGGACTTGATCTTCTGAGGGTTGAGGTAGGCCGCAATCTCCTGAAACCGAATCCCAGAAGTCTAGATCCGACATTCCTTCGTCATATGTGTCGCGATGTGCCCACACGGCTTTGTCGACCAGCGACACGCATTCTGCAGAGTCATCAAGGCCAATGATCGACGCAAATTCTCGTGGGTCTGGACGTTGACTAACTAATACTCCTCCAACATCGAAGAAAATCAGTTCGGTATTGAGCTCGTCAGTCATGTATGTCAACCTCCGCCTCTATTCTCTCCCATGACTGCTGATTCAACAAAATTGGCCAGAGTATCTCTCGCGTTCAATACTGTTGCAATTTCTCTGCATTTATTTGGAATACTCGCGCGACTTGTTGGCGCCCGCTTGATGATCGCTTTTGTTTTTACAGCGTGGCTGCGACCCAGTAGCTGTAGTGATACCTACTTACGCAGATCGTCCCATCGTCCAGCTTCATAGCTTCATAGCTTCATAGCTTCATAGCTTCATAGCTTCATACGAAGCATAATTTTGGGAAGCTACGACTCGCGCTCATATCAAACACAGTGGGCGATGTTTCACGTGAAACATCGCCCACCAGTTCGTCATCGCGGAGTCTAGGTATCTAGAATCAGTTACTACCCGTTCAGCTCCGAATTTTTAGCCATGCTATTGCCTGTCTGCGTGAGGCAGGAGAAGATCAGCAAGCCGTTGCAGATCATCCGAGCCAGCAAACTCGATGATGATCTTTCCCTTCCTCTTACCTTCAGAAACGGTTACGCGCGTATCCCAGGCATCTGCGAGTACCTGGCTCATGTGCTCTCCGAGCGGGGATGAAACCTTAATACGTTTCAGGGAAGGCTTCGACGGACGCTGTACTGCGCCAAGACGAACTAATTCTTCGGTTGTTCGAACCGATAAGCCTTCTGCGATGATCCTATTGGCGAGGATTTCCATATCTTCAGGCGTAGGTAGGCCGAGAAGTGCACGCGCGTGTCCTGCGGACAAGACCTGTGCCGAAACCTTCTTTTGCACGGAAGCCGGGAGCTTGAGCAGGCGAAGAGTATTTGCAATTTGCGGACGAGACCGTGCGATCTTCTTCGACAGCTCCTCCTGTGTGGCCCCGAAATCCGCCATGAGCTGCTGATACGCAAATGCTTCTTCAAGAGGATTCAGCTGTGCTCGATGGAGATTTTCAAGAAGTGCATCACGGAGCAGGTCTTCGTCTTCAGTGTGTCGAACGATGGCAGGAATTGTATTTAGGCCCGCAAGTTCACTTGCGCGCAAACGTCGTTCGCCCATAATCAGCTCATAACGAGCTTCGGGCTTTTCCTCAAGGAACCCCTTGAGTGTCTCAGAAGGTTGCTCATTTAGGGGAATGCGTCGAACAACTATTGGCTGCAATACGCCAACTTCTCGAATCGAAGCCGCAAGTTCATTCAGGTCGTCTTCATCGAATACTTGGCGAGGCTGACGGGTATTTGGAACGATCTGCTCAAGCGGTATTTCTGCAAACGTGGCACCAGGCACTTGCATCAATTCCGATGTTTCACGTGAAACATCGTCACTCACATGCGCTGAAGCGTTCCCATCAGACTCATGCACTTCCTTTCGCGTGGAACGAGAAGAGCCGGAAGATCGAGACGAAGCAGTAGTTAGAGACGCACCGGACGTGGCCGCGACCTTTTCATCATCAGAACTGATACTCGCTGCCGTGTGCGCACGCGCTTTAGTCTGAGCTGATGACTTGATTTTCGCTGACGCAGACTTAGCGGTCCGAGATTTCGGTTCCAGTAATTCACGAGCGGAACCACCGCGCACTGTACCTGACGTTTTACGCTCGCCTGGGAATAGAACATCGAGGGGTCGCTTAGCAACATCTTCAGGCTTCTCAGTTTGAGCAGGGGGAATGAGTGCACCCAAACCGCGCCCTAAACCAGTACGTCGTTGGGACTTATGAGTCGATTCTGATTGCTCGGCCATTCTCACTTACCAATCTCGCGAATACCGAATATTGAGTCCATTGTTTCACGTGAAACAGCAAAATGTGTATCGAGCCAGCAAAAACGCGTTTTCACAGACGCGTTCTCCTGAGAAATAGAATCAGGGTTCGATCGCCTCTATAAGACGATCGAACCCTGAAAAAATGATTTTAGTGAACGAAAAGCGAAATTACTTCGCCAGACGATGGCTCAGCTCGTACGCAGCCTTGCGATAGGCAAGTGAACCGGCACCGTTCGGATCGTAAGTGATAACGCTCTGACCATAGCTTGGCGCCTCAGAGACGCGAACTGAACGAGGAATGACAGTCTGCAGCGTCTGCTCAGGGAAGTGTGAACGTACCTCATTCTCAACTTCCTCGGATAAGCGCGTACGCTTGTCGGCCATCGTAAGCAGCATAGTTGAAACATGTAGTTTTGGATTGAGGTCTGCGCTGATCCGATCGATGGTTGACCACAGCTGACTCAAACCTTCAAGCGCGTAGTACTCGGTCTGAATAGGAATCAAAACCTCGTCAGCTGCAACCATGACGTTCAAAGTCACCAGGCCAAGCGAGGGCGGGCAATCAATAAGGATAAGATCGATTTGCTGATACGCCTGAACGAAGTACTCAACAGCATCGGCAAGACGAAACTCTCTACGCTCAAGATCAACAAGCTCAATTTCCGCGCCAGAAAGATCGATGGTAGCCGGGCAGACCCACAGGTTATCCATCTCGGGGCAGGCTTGAAGAACTTCACCGATCGTCAATTGACCGGTAATGACCTCATACGTCGAAGGCGTCCCGGGACCATGAGCAACGCCCAGAGCACTCGAGGCGTTGCCTTGAGCGTCAGCGTCGATAACAACAACCTTCAGACCGGCCTGCGCAAAAGAAGCCGCAAGATTGACAACCGAGGTCGTCTTACCAACGCCACCCTTTTGATTCGCTACCGCAATGACACGTGTCGACGCGGGTACGCCAAACTCAGCCGTCTCAAGGAACTCTCGATCCTGAAAATTCCGCGTAATTTGGTCCGAAAGTGGGGTATCGCCGGCCATAAAACACAAGCCTTTCTCACACGTCAATGACACAAGTGTAGGCAGTCATGTCCGCGGGAGAAAACCGAGGACACACCCGTGGAAAAGAAATGAGGAATTAGGAACGAAGTCTCTTCGCGACAACGACGTAAGTTGAATCGTCTTCCATCACCGAGGGAACCTCATGGATCTGAGCACTCAGATGATGACGCTTCAACTCGGCTGCGGCAGCCTCGACCTCTTCACCAGCACGGCGTCCCTTAAGAGCAACAAGAGAACCACCGGGAGCAATAAGCTTTGAAGTCATACGCACGAGTTTCGTCATATTCGCCAATGCACGTGAGGTCACCACATCGGCCTTGCCCTTACCGCGAAGTTCCTCTGCTCGAGCCTGATGAATACTGACATTGTCCAAACCAAGAGTATCCACAACATCAGCGAGCCATTCGCAACGTCGCGCCATGGGCTCAGCAAGATGGACATCAAGATCTGGGCGACAAATCGCAATGACGATGCCAGGGAAACCTGCCCCAGAACCGACATCCAAAATCTGCCCCTTCTTGGGAAGAAAATCCAAGACCGCGGCAGAGTTCACCAGGTGCCTCGACCAGAGTCGGGGGAGCTCACGCGGACCGATCAGCCCGCGGAGCTCACCTTCCTCAACAAGCATGTTCGCTAACTCGGCAATGTCTGGGTAGGCCAGACCGAAAAGCTCTCGAACTTCGGGTCCGGGAACCTCAAGCTCAAGGTCATCTTCGGCCTCGCGAAGGGAATTACCGAGCGCGTCCACTCAGGCCTCCTCGGCCTCGTCGGCGGAGTCAGAATCGGCGTCAGCATCCTCAACAGGAAGGATCACAACGCGACGACGGGGCTCAACACCCTCGGACTCACTGCGAAGACCCTCGGAAGCAACAACGTCGTGGCAGACCTTGCGCTCGAAGGGGTTCATGGGCTCAAGCTTCTGAGGCTCACCAGTCGCACGAAGTCGCGCAATTGCCTCGTGAGTGAGGTCCTGAAGATCCGCCTTACGATCGGCACGGAAGCCCGCGATATCGAGCATCAGGCGCGAACGCTCGCCGGTCTCGGTCTGGACGGCAAGGCGCGTGAGTTCCTGAAGGGCGTCGACAACTTCGCCATCTTCGCCAACAAGGTGATCCAGAGCAGAGGGATCTTCCGAAATGATTTCTACTGATGCGCGGCCATTCTCGACATCAATTTCAATGTCGCCGTCGAGGTCGGCAATATCCAGCAGTTCTTCCAAGTAATCGGCAGCGAGCTCGCCTTCTTCCTCAAGGCGCGAGAGCTCGTTTGTCGTTTCTTCGCTCATATTTATCCTCCGTAGGGGTTTGATGCCTCAGGCATCTAATGGTCTATGGGCGCCTCAGCGCTTCTTCTTCTTTGCAGCGGCGCGGCGAGCCTTGCGGCGTTCCTGGCGCTTGCGCTCGAGCTCTGCGGCTTCAGCATCTGACGAGGCCTCGGAAGAAGCAGCCTGTCCGCCACGAGCGCGAACCTGACGCTGGGCCTCTTCACGCTTAGCAGCGGCCTCACGACGTTCTGCTGCGCGCTCAGTTGCAACCTTCACACCCTTCATCCAGACCTCATCGGGAAGGGTCGTCCACTCTTGCATGGACAGGTTGCGGTAAACAGAAACGATCTCTCCGGCGCTCATGGCCTCGGGGAAATCAGAAGCGATCTTCTGACGCTTGGCACGGCTACGAACCTCGGTCAGCGTGGTCTCGTTAAGAGCCTTGAGTTCATCCGAACCATCGGCCAGTTCGCGACGCTTCTCGTCGTAGTCCGCAAAGAAGGGACGTGCCCACGACTGGTAGGCATCCTGACGCTTGGCCAGGAGTTCGTTGTAGGCAGCTGAGTTCGGGTTCGGCATATTGCGAATGACCCACAGCATCTGCAAGTAGGCCCAGATACCAGCGGTGGTCGTGTAGATAACAACACCCATCTGGAAGAAGAGGCCCGAGAAGATGAACATAAAGGGCATGAAGTACATCATCATGCGCTGCGAACGGACCATCGGGTTGTTCGGGTCCTGGTTCAGCGGCATGTTCTTCGACATCGTCAGGCGGATGGTCAGGAACTGGCTGACGACCATAACGATGATGAAGATGACGAAGACCAGGGTCGGCAGCGACATGAGCTGCGAGTCGCGGATGGTGTGTGACAGCGGGACGCCGAAGACCTGGGATGCATCGATCTCGCTTGCGACCGACTGAGTGATCGGACCCAGTGAATCGATGTGGCGCGAACCGACCGAGTAGGTGTTTTCAGCAAGTGCATGGATCGCGTAGATCGCGCGGTACATTGCGAAAAGAACTGGCAGCTGAACCAGCATCGGCAGGCAGGACGCGAAGGGGTTGACTCCGTACTTCTTATTGAGTTCGGAAATTTCCTGCTGCATCCGTTGGCGCGAGGCGACGTCGGTCTTTCCCTTGTACTTCGCCTGAATCTTCTGCATTTGGGGCTGAACAATGGAGGTGCCCCTCATACTCTTCAGCTGCTTGAGGTACAGCGGGATGATGAGCACGCGCACAAGGACGGTCAGCAGGATGATGGAGATAATCCATGCAAGTCCTGCACCTGAACTCATTCCAACAAGCAGAAGCAAGTCGTGAATTCGAATCCACAGCCATGCGACTGCGACAACGAAGGGATAGAGAATGGAATCCACAGGAGATCTCCTTATGATGCGCGGGGGACACCGCTCGTGTCCGCGTGGTGCTCGGCTCCTGCCGAGAAGTCTTGATTATTCATGCCCATGACGGGCCGTGCCCAAGGGTCGTCGTATCCGGCCCAATCTGCCGGAGGGACCCAGGCCTCGCCAGTCCACTTGCCGCGAGTGGGAACTTCATCGACCCCACCGAGGCTCCACGGATTACAACGAAGAATGCGCCACACGGCCAGGATTGTCCCTTTGACGAGGCCGTGGGTGTGCAAGGCGCCCACGGCATAGCTTGAGCAGGTGGGGTAGTAGCGACAACGCGGGGCACACATGGGGGAGATGAAACGCTGATAGAAGCGCACGGGAAGAATGGCAATGTAGGCAAAAGGAGAGCTCACAGGCGACCTCCCTCCCGATGATCCCATTTCTTCCATGCACGGCGAAGAACTTGGTCTAATTCTTCCCCAAGTTCGCACGAGCTTGCACCCAGGGCGTCATGCTTAACGCGAACAACAACGCGTGCGCCCTGAGGAAGTGCACCCAAGCGTTCTTTCATGAGGTGACGCAATTGCCGCTTAACTCGGTTACGTCCAACCGCACGTTTAATTTGGCTTTTAGGTACGACGAAACCGACGAGGCGTGAATCACTATCCTCGTCGGTTCGACAATGCACAATGAGCCTTTGCTGACCCGCGCGCGATCCGCTTCGGATTGCGAGGCGGAAGTCCGCTGGATTCACCATGCGGTTCGAGCGGGGCAACACCTCGCGAAAGCTCAGGCGGAGAGGCGGGCGCGGCCCTTGCGACGGCGTGCAGCCAGGATTGCGCGGCCAGCGCGGGTGCTCATACGCAGGCGGAAGCCGTGCGTCTTCGAACGACGACGGTTGTTCGGCTGATAAGTCCGCTTGGTGGTCACTGATATCTCCTCGAATTGGTCATGGACAGTGTGCGCCGCAATTAGGCACACATACGAACTGACAGCCTACGGGTTTTTGGCCGTTCCGTCAACGAAAGAGCGCCGTACCACACTGAATCCACACCTGTGGAAGCAGGTGTGGATAAATTGGGGGTTAGTTATCCACATGCGAAGTTATCCACAGAGCTGTGGACAGAGGTCTTTTCTTTTTGGCACAAGGGTGAGGTGTTGTAACTACACAAATGTCATTTGGGGATTAAATATCCACAGGTCTATCCCCAGCTGTGGAAAACATGACATGCTTGTAAAGTTATCGGTGGATAATGATTCGCAACCGATATCATTTCTCGTGTCCTATCTCACGTCAGCTTTCGGAGGTTCCCGTGTCGATCGATGCCCTTACTCAGGCTTGGTCTGAGGCACTGTCGCAAAACTCAGATCTGCTGGGACCCGTAGCCATGTCGTACCTGCGTTCAGCAAAGCCGCTGGGCGATATTGACGGCACGATCCTCATCGCAGTTCCCAATGACTTCGCCAAGAAGTGGATTGAAAACAACGGTGCAAATGACCTCACGCAAGCACTTGCTGCAATTCTTGGTCGAAGTGTTCGACTGGCAGTAACCATCGACCCCACTATGGATGCACAAGAAGAAGCGGTAGAGGAAAGTTCCTCCACGACCTCGGAAATTGCGGATAACTCAGCGCCTACCTCACAGGCCGAGCCCGCCCATTCATCCTCTTCTTCTCAGGCTTCTTCACAGATCAGTCAAACTTCCGGCAGCACTGGAAGCCCACAACTGGCAATCGATACCGCCAGCACGCATCTCAATCCCAAGCACACTTTTGACACCTTCGTCATTGGTCCTTCGAACCGCTTCGCTCACGCTGCAGCTTTTGCGGTATCGGAAAGCCCGGGACGTGCCTACAACCCGCTGTTCATTCACGGTGGTTCCGGGCTGGGGAAGACCCACTTAATCCACGCAATTGGCCACTACACGCTGTCACTCTTCCCGCAGATGCGCGTGCGCTACGTGAACTCAGAGGAATTTACCAACGACTTCATTAACTCTGTGCGCGAGGAAAGCATTGAGGAATTCCAGAGGCGCTACCGCGAGGTCGACGTTCTGCTCATTGACGATATCCAATTCATTCAGGGCAAAGAGCGTACGGTCGAAGAGTTCTTCCACACCTTTAACTCTCTGTACAACGCGGGAAAGCAGATCGTTTTGACCTCAGACGTCCCGCCTCGCGAACTCGATCTGGAAGATCGAATCCGTTCGCGCTTCGCAGCGGGCCTTTTGGTCGACGTCCTTCCTCCCGACCTGGAAACCCGTATCGCAATCTTGCAAAAGAAGGCCAGTGCGGAAAATATCGAAGTTGATCCTCGGGTTCTGGAATACATTGCCCAGCGAATTTCCTCGAATATTCGCGAACTTGAAGGCGCCCTGGTGCGAGTTGCTGCCTTCGAATCCCTGTCGAAAGAACCGGTCACCGTTTCGATGGCAGAGATGCTCTTGAAGGACTTTGCTTCTGACCCGCAGGACACCGAAGTAACACCAACACTGATTATGAGTCAGACCGCGACGTATTTCGGCGTAACGATTGATCAATTGTCGTCCTCAGACCGTTCGCATGTCGTCGTCGAGGCACGTCAGATCGCGATGTACCTGTGTCGCGAACTCACTGATCTTTCGCTTCCGAAGATTGGCGCTGCATTTGGCGGACGTGACCACACAACCGTGATGCACGCGAATAAGAAGATTGTGGGGTTGATGGCGGAGAAGAGGGAGACCTTTAACTACGTCACCGAATTGACCAACCGCATTAAGCAGGCCGCACGTCAGTCAGCAAGTCTCAGCTAAAAACTGGACGTTGGGGGGTGCGAACTTCCTTTCCACAGAAGCTGTGGAAACTGTGGTGAAACACCTCCGATCGCTTGTGTATGAGGCAGAGCAATTTGTGGAGAAAAACAACAGAATAATTTTCGTCCACAAAAACATGTAGTTCGTTCACACACAGATTCACATATTCATCCACGAAAGAAGTGCTGTCATTTCACGGTAAAAATGGGTTTTCCACACAATCCACATAGCCGATGATGACGATGAACTTTAGTTCAAGACAAATAACAAAAAATCACCAACATCAGATAGGCCTCGAGCTCTAACTGGTTAAGGTGTAATTCTCAGTTTCCTTTACGCCTACAGCTAGGTAAACTGACCACGGTATATCTACATTCAGTTCCAAGGAGAATCCATGAAGTTCACCGTCGCCCGCGACGTGCTTGCAGAAGCTGTTTCATGGACAGCGCGTGTACTTCCCACCCGTCCCGCAAGCCCCATCCTTGCTGGTATGCGAATCTCGGCTCAGGGTCAGGAACTGACTCTGTCCTCCTTCGACTACGAAGTTTCTGGAAACTCGCGCATTCCCGCCTCGGTTGATGAAGAAGGCGAAGTTCTGGTTTCCGGTCGACTTCTTGCAGATATTTCAAAGTCCCTGCCCAACAAGCCGGTCACCATCGAAGTTGATGGACAAAAAGTTTCTCTTTCCTGCGGTTCTTCGCACTTCACCTTGGCAGTCATGCCTATCGACGAATACCCGCTTCTTCCCGCACAGCCTCAGGTTGCAGGTTCTGTAGATTCGCAGGTTTTCCAGCAGGCAGTTGCTCAGGTATCAATCGCAGCTTCTCGCGATGAAACCCTTCCGCTTCTTACCGCTGTCCGCGTCGAAATTGACGGCGATAACATCACGCTTTTGGCAACTGACCGCTACCGTCTGGCCATGCGCGAGCTCAAGTGGGATTCGGTTTCCGATATGTCCGAAGCCGCACTGGTCAAGGCACGCATTCTTCAGGACGTCGCAAAGTCCATGACCTCGGGTGCAAAGGTTGAGATCGGTCTGTCGCAGGAATCTCAGCCGGGCGCTTCTTCGCTGATCGGCTTCCAGGCCGGTGGACGTCGCACGACATCGACCCTGATGGATGGTGACTACCCTCCGGTTCGCCGTTTGTTCCCGGAAACGACCACCATCCAAGCAATCGTCGAGCGTCACACGTTGTTCGAGGCAGTTAAGCGTGTCTCCTTGGTTGCCGAGCGCAAGACCAGTGTTCGCCTGTCCTTCTCCGATGGCCAGCTTGTTCTTGAAGCCGGCCAAGGTGATAACGCCCAGGCTTCTGAAGTTGTTCAGGCGCAGCTCATGGGCGATGACATTGCGACCGCGTTTAACCCGCAGTACCTCAGCGAAGGTTTGTCGGTTATGGATACCGAGTATGTTCGCTTCGGTTTCACCCACCCAACGAAGCCCGCTGTGATCACCGGCCAAGAAAAGGCTGATGGTGGAGAGTCGACTGACTTCCGCTACCTGCTGATGCCGATCCGCTACGGAATCTGATCTGGAGTTTGTGTGCGAGTTTCGCACGTTGCGCTGGATGACTTTCGTTCATACCGTCATGCGGTAGTGGAGTTTGCGCCGGGAACGACAGTTCTTTTGGGCTCAAATGGCCAGGGGAAAACCAATCTTGTCGAGGCTGTTTCCTACCTTTCCGCGTTCTCTTCTCACCGCGTGAGTGCAGAACAAGCCCTGGTGCGTTTACCCCTTTCCCCTGATGAACCTCAGCCCGGTGGGGCGGTTGTTCGGGTCAGGCTGGTGACGGCAGGTGAACGCGAAACAGTTATTGAACTTGAGATTGTTCGTGGAAAAGCGAATAGGGCGAAGGTCAATCGCACTCAAGTTCGACCGCGCGAAGTTCTTGGCCTACTCAAAAGCGTGGTGTTTTCGCCGGAAGATCTTCAAATTGTTCGCGGCGACCCACAGGTTCGTCGCCAGTTCTTGGATGATCTCCTCATTCAGCAGCACCCGCTCATTGCGCAGGTAAAAAACGATTTCGACAAGGTTGCACGTCAACGTGCGGCCTTGATGAAGAGTGCTCAATCGCAGTTGCGCCGGGGTTTTACTCCCGACTTTTCAACAGTAGAAGTTTGGGACGATACCTTTGCTCAGCTCTCCGCGCAGCTCAGTCTTGCGCGCGTGGGACTAGTCGACGAACTTCGTGATCCCGCGGCCCACGCCTATGAGGAAATCGGTGGATCGCCTCGGAAATTGGATATCGAATTCATTGCTTCCCAGGGTAATTGCCCGGTGGGTGGGGATTTGGCCACGACTGCGGGCGAACTCAGGGAAATTTTGGCCTCGTCACGCATGAAGGAAGCCGAGAGGGGAGTGAATTTATTCGGTGCACACCGCGATGATTTAAAGCTCACCCTTGGTGGGATGCCCGTGAAAGGTTATGCAAGCCACGGCGAGACATGGTCGGTTGCTCTTTCACTACGTTTGGGCGCATTCGAGCTTCTTTCTCGAGATGGGGATACCCCGATTCTTATTCTCGATGATGTATTCGCAGAGCTTGATTCGTCGCGCAGAGCGGGATTAACCCGTATGATTACCGCAGCGGAGCAAGTATTAATCACGGCAGCGGTCGCCGATGATGTTCCGCAAGAATTACATGCTCAGGTTCATGCAGTCCATTGGGATCCTGAGCTTGGAACGGTGGTCGGTGATGAGTGAATTTTCCGATTTCGAATATGCCTCTGCTGCACTACGACGTGTACAAGCCAGAGCGCAGGCCCAGGGCCACTACCGCATTCCTCTGCGCTCACGGCGCAGAAGCGTAAGTGGACAAAGTGAAGAATTTGCCGAGGAAATTTTGCTCGATGATGAGCAGGAAGCTTCGGAGGTCAACCTTGATCCTCAAGCTGATCCCGATGGCGAATTGAGTGCGCTGTCAACGGTCGTTTCTCGGGCTGGAAGTCGTTGGATCAAAATGCCTGGAATGGCTCCGATGCGGCGAAAATACCGTGAGCCGAAAAAGCTGGGCCTGACAATTGATTCTTTAATCGCCTCGCGCGGGTGGCAGGAACACACGCGGGCGGGAGATCTGATGGCGCGATGGAGCGATATCGTCGGTGATGAAGTCGCTGAGCACTGCTCCATTGAAACAATTGATGATCACCGTCTGATTGTTCAATGTGATTCCACCGCGTGGTTTAAGCAACTTCAGCTACTTCTGCCGCGCCTAGAACGTACGATTGCCGAGGCCGTGGGTGAAGGCGTCGTGCAGCAGGTGATCTTGCGTCCACCGGCCTCTCCTTCATGGAAAAAGGGCCGTTTATCGGTGCCCGGGAGGGGTCCTCGCGATACCTACGCCTAGTTTCTGAACGTGTGACTGGTCACAGCCTCAAAAACGGCTATATTTCGCGGATAATTCCTGTGAGTGAATCTTCCTCATAGCGGTGTCAATCAGGGCTTTCCCCCTGCCTTTTCGGTAGAATGGTAACGGTTGTTTTATTGCTACTGCGCCATTTTCGGGCAGTGCACACCCATGCGGGTGAAGAATGAGGGGAGCCATTAGGTGGCTGAAACGCAAGAACCAACAGTCGATGACGGATCCGACGGCTACGGCGCGTCAGATATCACCGTCCTCGAAGGTTTGGAGGCGGTGCGTAAGCGCCCCGGTATGTACATCGGGTCAACCGGTGAGCGCGGCTTACATCACCTGGTGTATGAGGTTGTAGATAACTCCGTTGACGAGGCCTTGGCTGGCTACGCGGACCACATTGAGGTCACGATCCTGGCCGATGGTGGCGTTCGCGTTGTCGATAACGGACGCGGTATTCCCGTTGACGAGCACCCGACTGAACACAAGCCAACAGTCGAGGTTGTCATGACCATCCTGCACGCGGGCGGTAAGTTCGGCGGTGGCGGTTACGCGGTTTCCGGCGGTCTTCACGGTGTGGGTATTTCGGTTGTGAATGCCCTGTCCACGCGTGTTGACACGGAGATCCGCAGGCAGGGGCACGTATGGCGGATGTCCTTTGCTAACGGCGGCCACCCCATTACCGAATTGGTTCGTGGTGAAGAAACCACTGAAACCGGAACGACGCAAACCTTCTACCCGGATCCCGAAATCTTTGAGACCACCGTCTTCGATTTCGAAACCCTGCGTCAGCGCTTCCAGCAGATGGCATTCCTCAACAAGGGACTGCGTATTACCTTGACCGATGAGCGCGAAACTGCCACGGATGAAGGCGACGAAATCGCCGGAGACGAGCAGGCCTCAGAAAAAAAGCACAAGGGATTCCGCCAGGTTTCCTACATGTATGAGCACGGCCTGCGTGACTACGTGGAATACCTGGATTCGGCAAAGAAGATCGAAACGATCAACGCTGACATCATTGACTTCGAAGCGGAAAACGACGAAGGCACCATGAGCGTAGAAATTGCCATGCAGTGGACCACGGCGTATTCCTCGTCGGTTCACACCTTCGCAAACACCATCAATACCACCGAAGGTGGCATGCACGAAGAAGGTTTCCGTACAGCGCTGACCTCGTTGGTAAACCGCTACGGTCGCGAAAAGGGCATCATCCGCGAAAAAGATGACAACCTGACCGGTGATGACGTGCGCGAAGGTCTGACGGCCGTTATTTCGATCAAGCTCACCGAGCCCCAGTTCGAAGGCCAGACCAAGACCAAGCTGGGTAATACCGAAGCGCGAACCTTCGTTCAGCAGCAGGTCTATTCCAAGCTCACCGACTGGTTCGATGCACACCCGGCGGATGCCAAGGCAATTATCCAGAAGGGCCAGGCAGCTCAGGCAGCGCGTGTTGCCGCTCGAAAGGCGCGCGAAGCTACTCGTCGTAAGGGCGTACTGGAATCGGCCTCGATGCCCGGTAAGCTGCGCGACTGCTCCTCGCGAGTTCCCGAAGAATGTGAAATCTTCATCGTCGAGGGCGACTCCGCAGGCGGCTCAGCCGTCGGCGGACGCGACCCCGAACACCAGGCAATTTTGCCAATCCGAGGCAAGATTTTGAACGTGGAAAAGGCTCGCCTCGACCGCGCACTGAGCTCGGATACGATTCGCTCCCTGATCACCGCATTCGGAACGGGAATCGGTGAAGACTTCGACCTGGCGAAACTGCGCTACGGCAAGATCGTCATCATGGCCGACGCCGACGTTGACGGTCAGCACATTGCAACCCTGTTGCTCACTCTGCTGTTCCGCTACATGCGTCCCCTGGTTGAACAGGGACACACCTTCATTGCTATGCCTCCGCTGTACCGCATCAAGTGGTCCAATGCAGAGCACGAATTCGCTTACTCAGACAAGGAACGCGACGACATGCTTGCCGCGGGAGCCGCAGCAAATCGCAGGCTTCCCAAGGAAGGTGGCATCCAGCGCTACAAGGGTCTGGGTGAGATGAATGATCACGAGCTGTGGGAAACCACCATGGATCCCGAGCACCGCATCCTCAAGCAGGTCACTCTCGAAGATGCAGCAGATGCCGATGAAACCTTCACCATTTTGATGGGCGACGACGTCGAGAGGCGCCGCACGTTTATCCAGCGCAACGCCACCGACGTGCGCTTCCTCGACATCTAAAGCCCAGCGATGAGGCCGCGACCCACGTGCGGCTTCGTCAGTAGAAAACGAAACGAAGGACCAAAGTGAGCGACGAACAAACAGTCGATGCCGGACACATCCGTGACGTCGAACGTATTCGCCAGGTCGACCTGCAGAAGGAAATGCAGCGCTCCTACCTCGACTACGCCATGAGCGTTATTGTCGGACGCGCGCTGCCCGATGTTCGTGACGGACTTAAGCCCGTCCACCGCCGCATCCTCTACGCGATGTACGACGGCGGTTACCGTCCCACCTCTTCATTCTCGAAGTCATCGCGTATCGTCGGTGACGTCATGGGTAACTACCACCCGCACGGCGACGCAGCGATCTACGATGCACTTGCGCGCTTGGTGCAGCCCTGGTCTTTGCGCTACCCCTTGGTCGCCGGTCAGGGTAACTTCGGTACCCCCGGTAACCTGGGCCCCGCAGCACCTCGTTACACCGAATGTAAGATGGCGCCTCTGGCCATGGAAATGGTCCGTGATATCGACGAAGAATGCGTTGATTTCCAGGACAACTACGATGGCCGCAACCAGGAACCAACCATTCTTCCCTCGCGTTTCCCCAACGTCTTGGTGAATGGCTCGGAAGGTATCGCCGTCGGTATGGCGACCCGCATTCCTCCGCACAACCTGCGTGAGGTTGCACGCGGCGTGCAGTGGGCGCTTGAGCACCCCGAGGCCTCGCGAGAGGAACTCCTTGAGGCCCTCCTCAAGCTGATCCCCGGTCCCGACTTCCCAACGGGCGCAACCATTTTGGGACGTCGTGGAATTGAAGACGCATACCGTACGGGACGCGGGTCCATCACCCAGCGCGCGGTTGTCAACGTGGAGGAAATCCATGGACGCCAGTGCCTGGTGGTCACCGAGCTTCCCTATCAGGTCAACCCCGACAACCTGGCAGATAAGATTGCTCAGCTGGTTCGTGACGGTCAGATCCAGGGTATTGCGGATATTCGCGATGAAACTTCGGGCCGTACCGGTCAGCGACTGGTCATTGTTCTCAAGCGTGATGCGGTTGCCAAGGTCGTTTTGAACAACCTGTACAAGCGCACCTCTCTGCAAGAGAACTTCTCAGCAAACATGCTTGCGCTGGTCGATGGTGTTCCGCGAACCCTGTCGATTGACGGCTTTATCCGCCACTGGGTTGCCCACCAGATCGAAGTGATTGTGCGCCGCACGCAGTTCCGCCTGCGTAAGGCTCAAGAGCGTCTGCACATCTTGGACGGTTACCTCAAGGCCCTCGATGCCTTGGATGAGGTTATTGCCTTGATCCGTCGCTCACCCACGGTCGATGAGGCACGCAGCGGCTTGATGGAGCTTCTGGATGTTGATGAGATCCAAGCCGACGCAATCCTAGCCCTGCAGCTGCGCCGACTGGCAGCACTGGAACGTCAGAAGATCTTGAACGAGCACGCGGAACTGCGCGCACGCGTTGAAGATTTGCAGGATATCTTGGCTAAGCCTGAGCGTCAGCGCGCGATCATCTCCGAAGAACTTGGCGAAATCGTTGAGAAGTTCGGTGATGAACGTCGTACAACCATCGTTCCCTTCGATGGGGAAATGTCGATGGAAGACCTCATCCCCGAAGAGGATGTTGTCGTCACCATCACCCGCGATGGTTTCGCAAAGCGAACTCGTACTGATAACTACCGTTCTCAGAAACGAGGCGGTAAGGGCGTTCGCGGAACTCAGCTGCGCGGCGATGATGTGGTTGAGCACTTCTTCGTCACGACCACGCACCATTGGCTGTTGTTCTTCACGAACCTCGGTCGCGTTTACCGTGCGAAGGCCTACGAGATTCCCGAAGGCGGTCGCGATGCCAAGGGTCAGCACGTTGCAAATCTTCTGGCATTCCAGCCGGAAGAGCGCATTGCGCAGGTCCTGGCAATCCGCACCTACGAGGACGCACAGTACCTGGTGCTGGCAACGAAGTCCGGCCTCGTGAAGAAGACCCCGCTGGAGATGTACAACTCTCCGCGAAGCGGCGGCATCATTGCTGTTAACCTGCGTGAGGACGAAGAGGGCAAGCCGGATGAGCTGGTTTCGGCTCAGCTGGCTAATGCCGATGACGATCTGCTGCTGGTGTCTCGCGATGGCCAGGCCGTGCGCTTCGCCGCAACGGACGAGCAGCTGCGACCCATGGGTCGTTCGACCTCCGGCGTTCGCGGTATGAAGTTCCGCGGCGATGATGAGCTCTTGACCATGGATGTTCCTCGCGAGGGAACGGACCTGCTGATCGTGACCGATTCCGGTTACGCCAAGCGCACTCCCATTGAGGAATACCCGACCAAGGGTCGTGGAACCATGGGTGTACGCGTGGGTCGTCTGGTTGAAGAGCGTGGCGGGCTTGTTGGCGCGTTGGTTGTTGATCCTGAAGAAGACATCATGGTGATCACCGAGTCCGGCAAGCTTGTCCAGGTCAATGCCTCGGATGTGCGCCCGACTGCGCGTAACACCATGGGTGTGATCTTTGCTCGTCCCGATGAGAACGATCGCATCATTGCTGTGACTCGTAACCCCGAGCGCGACATTGATGAAGAGGAGCCCGAAGACGCACAAGCACAGGACAATTCTTCGCAAAGTAATGACGAAACCCCTGCTGAGGATGTAGCGTCAGAGCATGACGACTCACAGGAGGTCCAGGAATGAGTGATCACGCATCGAACGACCGCGATGACCTTCCCCGCCAGGTCGACCTCGCCATCGTGCGAGTGGACCCCTGGGGAGTCATGAAGGTTGCCTTCCTGCTCAGCGTGGCATTGGGTATCGCATTGGTCGTTGCAGTCATGATCCTGTGGCTCATGCTCAACGCCATGCATGTCTTCGCCTCAGCGGAAAGCTTCCTGCAGTCCATTGGCGCATCACAGATGGTTTCGCTTCTGGATTATGTCAGGCTTCCGAAGGTCATGGCCTACACGACTCTCGTTGCGGTCATGAACGTCGTTCTGCTCACTGCACTGTCGGCCTTGGGAACCTTCCTGTACAACTTGGTCGCCTCGCTGGTCGGTGGCATCAAGGTGACACTGATGGATGAGTGAGCTTTAAGTTCCACTATGTGGGGGTTGGTGCGCGGCACCGACCCCCACACGTGTATTCAGGCCGTTCTTATGGTGGTTCAATGGCGTTCTTATGGTGGTTCAACGCGGGAAGGCTAATGAGTGGGCGACGTCACCAGAAAACAATTTTGCGTGAGTCACCATGCGCATGTACTATTTAACGCGTGCCTTTCGGCATGGCAATGGGCCTATAGCTCAGTAGGTTAGAGCGCAGTCCTGATAAGACTGAGGTCGGTGGTTCGAGCCCACCTAGGCCCACCATCCGCAGGAACAATTGAGCGGAGGCTCTCATGAAGAAGTTTGTGAAAACTCTTTCGCTAGTGGCATGTGCTGCTGTTGTGGGGCTCGTGATCCGGCAGGTTTGCCAGGATCTTTCCGGCAATGAGGAACTGTGGACATCCGTTACGGATGACATCTCGCAGGCGTAAGCTTGGGGGAACCCCTTTGGGGCTATGGCGCAATTGGTAGCGCACCTGCTTTGCAAGCAGGGGGTTACGGGTTCGAGTCCCGTTAGCTCCACAACCAAAGGTCCAGCTTCGGCTGGACCTTTTTGTTGTCTATGGTTTCTTGCTTGGTATTCGGGAACCGCGCATGTAGTACCACGTTTAACGCCGCACGCGGCTAACGCGCATCGCGCATAGCTCGCCGCGCACCGAGATCACACGCACGTCGGACGGTTTTAGCTCACTCATTCCTGGTTTAGCTCACACACCTACCGCCTTAAAACGGTAATAGACCCGGAATATGTGAGCTAAACCAGGAATATGAGGAGGCGGCATTTAGCCGGTGCTTACCCCGCAATCAACAGCGCGCCCTGATCGATGCGCACAGCAACCTTCGTGCTGCGGCCAATAGCATCCCCATCGACCTCAACAACCGCAGGTTGATCCAGTTCAAGCTCGCACTCTCGTACCTGCCTGATCGAGAGGTCAGCGGGGGAGACAGGTGTATTAACCTGTGGAAGTCCAAGGCTCTGGCTGAAGACTTTCAAGGACAGATCGGCCCAACCGACCAAACCAGCTTGCGTATCCACAGCGATGACATCAAGCAATCCGTCATGCAACGAGGCCTCGGGAGCCAAGGTGATCACCGGTAGATCTCCGCAGTTCGCAAAGAGTACGCAACGGGCGGTGAACTCTGAAGAATCATCGCCACCGTGAGCGGCCTGTCCACGAAGACGGGCACCCATGCGAGGAACATCCAGTGAATTAATTGCCGAAAGTACGTAGGCAGCCCAGCCGATATTCTTCTTGAGCTCAGGATCTGTCTTCGACATGGTCTCACCATCGAAGCCCATCCCAGCCAAGGTCACAAAGGGGAATTCATCGTCTAAGGCCAGCGCGGCCTCGTCAGAGGAGGAAGGATGCGAGGAGGTCACGCCTGCCAGCAGCTTTCCTTCACAGGGAAGGTCAAAACGCTCCTCGGGATCAACCATGCGAAGCCAGGCGAGATCAACTCGGTGGGTTGACTCCCCAAGCGCAACCGCGAGTGCATCAAGGGGGGAATCCAGCGGAAGCCCAAGATTACGGGCCAAAACATTGCCGGTGCCCTCGGGAAGAATACCCATGCGCACTCCGGTGTGGGCCAAGCCGGCGGCAACGGCGCGAACCGTTCCGTCTCCGCCGGCGGCAATGACATGCGTTGCGCCAGCTCGCACAGCCTTGCGCGCCTGAGAAACACCTGGGTCGGCAATGCTTGTCTCGATGAAATGAATGTCACGCACGCCAAGCGCACGTGCATCCATTGTGAGGGAGTTGCGAAATTCCTGCGGATCATCATGCTTGGAAGGATTAAAAACCACCCAAGGGCGAATGTTTTCGGCAATGCTCGGAGGCAGTGAAATTGCCGAACGATGCGCACGACGTGACCGTGACTGAATGAAGTACTTTGCACCTGCTGTGACGCCTGCTCCGGCAATTCCAGCGAGGG
This sequence comes from Actinomyces sp. oral taxon 181, assembly GCF_018370895.1. Classification (NCBI taxonomy): domain Bacteria; kingdom Bacillati; phylum Actinomycetota; class Actinomycetes; order Actinomycetales; family Actinomycetaceae; genus Actinomyces; species Actinomyces sp. oral taxon 181. Next base: position 65,178 of record NZ_JAGYZL010000004.1, on the reverse strand, counting down.
CAATCAGGTACGGTGATGGTGCACGAAACTTTCGCATACTCAAAGTGTAAAGGGCACTGAGCTCACAGCACAGATATTTGTCGGCACTGACATGCTTTGGTGAACTAAGATGGCCCCATGATTGATGTGCGTTCACTGCGTGAAAACCCCGAGCCCGCACGCGCCTCACAGCGCGCTCGCGGAGCTGATCCCGCCCTTGTTGACCAGATTCTTGAAGCCGACGTTGCCCGTCGCGAGGCCCTCCAGAACTTTGAGGCCCTGCGCGCGACGCAAAAAGAGGTGTCCAAGTCCGTGGGTCGCGCGTCCAAGGAAGAACGCCCCGCCATTCTTGCGCAGGCAAAGGAACTCGCTGAGGAAGTGAAGGCAGCCGAGGCCGCTGCAAATGCTGCCGATGCCGAGGCCGATCGCCTGGCCCGCCTGCTCCCGAACCTGGTCCTCGACGGAGTTCCCGTTGGCGGCGAGGATGACTACGTTGTCCTGCGCCACGCAGGCCCGGAGCGTCGTGACTTTGCCGCCGAAGGCTTTGAACCCCAGGACCACTTAGCACTGGGCGAAGGCCTTGATGCGATCGATACCAAGCGCGGCGCGAAGGTTTCTGGCGCACGCTTCTACTACCTCAAGGGAATTGGTGCCCGCCTCGAGCTGGCTCTGATGACCATGGCCATGGATCAGGCACTCGCCAACGGCTTCGTGCCCATGATGACCCCGACCCTGGTAACCCCGCAGGTCATGGGCGGTACCGGCTTCCTCAACGAGCACTCCGAAGAGATCTACTACCTGCCCGCCGATGACCTGTACCTCACGGGTACCTCCGAGGTTGCGCTCGCCGGCTACCACGCCGATGAGATCCTTGATCTGTCGGATGGCCCCAAGCGCTACATGGGTTGGTCGACCTGCTACCGTCGCGAAGCCGGTTCGGCCGGTAAGGATACTCGCGGTATCATCCGCGTCCACCAGTTCAACAAGGCTGAGATGTTCTCCTACTGCCGTCCCGAGGATGCAGAAGAAGAGCACGCACGCTTCCTGGCTTGGGAAGAAGAGATGCTGGCCAAGGTTGAGTTGCCCTACCGCGTGATTGATACGGCTGCCGGTGACCTCGGTACTTCTGCTGCTCGTAAGTTTGACTGCGAGGCTTGGCTGCCCACTCAGGAACGCTATATGGAGGTCACCTCGACCTCGAATTGCACGACCTTCCAGGCACGTCGACTGGGTATCCGTGAGCGTCGCGAAGATGGCATGACCGCTGTTGCAACCCTCAATGGCACCCTTGCTACGACCCGTTGGCTGGTTGCAATCCTTGAGAACCACCAGCGCTCTGATGGCTCAATCTACGTTCCTGAAGCGATGCGCCCCTACCTGGGTGGCCTCGAGGTTCTTGAGCCCGTTGCCGCAAAGTAATGAGGCTGCGTGACCAGCTACTTAACGGCACCGCTGAGCGGTGAAGCCCCTCGTCCTTTCGAGGAGCTGGTGGGGGAGGCGCACGATGCGCTTCCTTCCACTTTCCCGCGTGATATCACGCAGGTGATGGTCGCCCTAGACATCGACGGGACGATTTTGAGTCCCAGCGGTGCCAGCACGCAGGTCGTTGAATCGATTGCAGCGCTCAGCCGCGCCGGTGCGCAGGTCGTTATCGCGACCGGCCGCTCAATGGGTGCGGTCCTGCCCGTTCTCCCACTACTGGGCTTCCGCTGCGGATGGATTGTCGCGTCCAATGGTGCGGTTCTTGCTCGCATTCACGAGGCCGGGTACGAGATTGTGCATCGCCATGAGTTTTTCCCCGCCGAGGTGATCGACGAGGCGTTAAAGACTCTTCCACATGCGCGTTTCGCCGTCGAAGACCATGACCTTCGCTTGATTTCAACGGGTTTTCCCGAAGGGGAAATCGTTGAAGACACCGAGCTGGTAAGTATCGATGAACTCAAAGCAATGCGCACGCCTAAGCTTGTCATTCGTGAACCCGCTTTGGATCGCGATTCTTTCGAAAGCATTTTGTGTGCCCTGCCCTTTGCGAAGACTCACGAGGTTTTCGTCGGTTGGACGTCCTGGGCAGATATCAGTTCACTAGGGGTGACGAAAGCCAGTGGGCTTGATGAACTCCGACGGGATCTTTCGCTTCCCACTCAAGGAACGGTCGCCATTGGTGATGGCACAAACGACATTGCCATGATCGAATGGGCGGCCTTCGGGGTTGCTATGGGCGGCGCCACCGAGGAGATTCGCGTCCACAGTGATTTCGTTGCGGCAGCAGTCGAAAACGATGGTGCGGCCGCCGTCATGCAGGCAATTTTGCGCAGGTGCGCAGCCACGGCCTCGTGAAGGGGAAGAAAACCGCTACGATAGCCCCATGGGAAAAGCCTCACGTCGTAAAAAAGTAGCAGTCAGCGCAGATCGCCCGGCATACCGCCCCCCGATCCCCTTCGTGGAACGTCCTTTTGAAGGACTTCCTAACGAGGTCGAACTTGTCGCAATGCGCGAAATCATCCCCTGCGCAACGCTGAGCGGGCGCACCACTGAAGAACACGGCGGTGCAGACTTCGACATCGTTACCCTGCTGCCCGATGGCCATCCCGCAATGATTCGTCCCGATGGACGTATCCTCGTCGGCCTGCAGACTCGCTCGAACTCGGGCGATCTTTCACACGATGTTGCCGCAGCTCTTCTTGCTGCCCTTCAGGCACAGTCCGACGGTGTTGACGGCGTCATCGATATTGATGTGCGCGAGCCTGCCCCTCGCCTCCAGGACATTGTTGATCCGAAGGCATTTGGCGATATGGAGATCGTTGCTGATTTCGGTTACTGGTTCGATCCGAATCAGGAACTCACCCCCGAAATGCGTGATGCTCTTGAGCAAAACCGCGCTGACGTTGTTCCCACTGCTGCAGTACCAGGTACCGAAGGCATGTACTGGTGCGAAATGAACCGCAACTTTGTTCGTTACGTGTCTGCCGCCCCTGAACACAAGCTTTTTGATGCGCTGGCTCGCCTGCAGGCAGCGGGAAATGCTCGATTGGGAGAAGGCTCTCGTTTCGTCGGTGCATTCCGCGCATGCGGTCTGGCAATTCCGGTTTTTGAGCTCGCTGAGGGCGCTTCTGCAGAAGATGTTGCCGCAGATGCGAAGGCTCTTGCGGAAAGCGTTGAGAAGGCGCTGAAGGAAACCACCCCGCTGAGTGCAGACGAACGTCGCGCGCGCCAAGGCCTCGTTTCCCGCCAGGTCACGATTCGCTAAGGAGAGGCGGCACTTAAGCGGGATAGACTAACAGAGTGACTCCCGTTCAATCCGTCGAACCCTCACCTTCCCAGAAGGTCGCTGCGATCATCTGTGCCCACAATGTGGGTCGGCAGATCGCCTCAACTGTTCGTGCATGCCGTGCAATCCCTGGCGTTGACCTGCTGATTGTCATTGACGACGGCTCGGACGACGAAACCGGGAAGTATGCGCGCGCCGCCGGTGCGGTTGTCGTTCGTCATTCCGTTCCCCGAGGCCGGGCCTCGGCACGCGAAACGGGAGTGAAAGTCGCAGCAATGCGCGATCGCGTGGATGCACCCGGTCGACACATTCTCTTCCTCTCGGGAGACCTGGGGGAGAGCGCCGTGGATGCGGCTTTCCTTGTCGAGGCTATCAGCAGTGGCCGCGCGGACCTTGCCTGCGCTGTTCCCGCGGGCCTCGGCAGTGAAGATCCGAGCAGTGCGCGCAAAGAGATCGCCGCGCAACGCCTCGCACACAATACGATTCGGCGCCAAACGGGTTGGAATTGTCAAGCACCCCTGTCCGAACAGCTGTGTATTACCCGCGAGGCACTCAACGCGATCATGCCTTTCGCCAATGGCTACGGCCTCGAATTGGACATGAAGGTCCGGCTGCTCGCTTTGGGGATGACAGCTGTTGAACTGCCCTGCGCTTTTGAGCACACAGGTGATGATCACAGCTTGGTCGCTCTCAACCGGTCGGCGAGCCTAGCCGATGTCGTATGGACCTCGACGATGCTTGCGCTGCGCAAAGTGCGCCTGCGCCGTCGCTTCCGAACCCCTGTCTCTCTTCAACGCTTGGGTGCCCCCTACCCTGATCCCGAGCACACTCCCGTATCCCAATCACCTGCAGGAGAAACCAGTTAATGTCTGAAAAAGGTACCCGTTTGCGTACATCCCGCGCGCTTGCGGCCTATCTTCCCGCTGCCCTTTCCGTTGTCCTGGGCGCCTGCCTGTACATCACCTTCTCGGTTGGCCAGTGGCGTTCGCTGACCGTCCCTTCGTGGGATCTGGCTATTTTCACCGAGGCGGCGAAGTCCTATTCTCACTTCTCTGCGCCGATCGTTCCCGTGAAGGGACCGGGCTACAACCTTCTGGGCGATCACTTCCACCCCATCTTGGTTCTTCTGGGCCTGGTTTATCGCTTCTTCCCGTCGGGACTGACCCTTCTGATCGTTCAAGATCTGTTGATTGCGGTTTCGGCGTGGCCGCTGGTTCGTCTAGCCAGCAAGCAAGCCGGGTGGCTTCTTGGAACATTCGTTGGGATTGGGTATGTCACCGCATGGGGATTCCAGGGTGCTGTTGCCTCGCAGTTCCATGAGGTTGCCTTTGCTGTTCCCCTTCTTGCCTGGGCCTCTGCCGCATTTGTTGAGGGTCGCTGGGTTGCCGTTATGGCATGGTCAGCGCCTTTGGTCTTGGTGAAGGAAGACCTTGGCCTCACCGTCATGATGATTGGCATTGTGTTGGCGTGGCGAGGCCGGGAGAGCGAAAAGTCCTTCACCTATCCCTTGTTCTTCGCGGTCTTTGGACTTCTTGCCTTCTTCGTGACGGTGAAGCTGCTTCTGCCCGCCTTTAATGCCTCAGGTACCTGGGCCTACAGCTTGGATGGAAACAGTAATCAGGGGGATGTCACTCTGATCGAGCGTGCGCTGTGGCCTGCCCAAAAGTACGGCGTGATTGCCATGGTGATTTTGGGGGCCGGCATCATTGGTATGGCATCTCCCTGGTTCTGGGTCATCATGCCGACAATTGCGTGGCGTTTCTTGGGTTCTGTTGACTACTACTGGGATTGGAAGCACTGGCACTACAACGCGATTTTGATCCCCATCCTCTTGGGTGCCTTGTTGGATGTGCATCGCCGGTGGTCTTCGCAGCAGGATTCCTCGATTTCCCGAGGCTTGGGCTGGGTAACCAGCGCGCAGCGTCCTGTGGTGGCAACAATTGCATTGGCACTGCCCTGCGCTGCGGCTTTTGTGACCGCTCCGCAGCTTCCGATGTGGCAGATGACGAATCCGGGTTTTGGAACTCTGAGTCCTCGAATGGCCCAGGCTCAAGAGATCAATGAGCTCATCCCTGAGAATTCACAGGTCGAAACTGATCTCACCCTCCTGGCCTACTTGGTTCCACGCCACGAGGTGTATTGGGTGGGATCCGCTAAGAATGTTGACGTCGACTATGTCGTTGTCGACCAACGTGGAGCCGCGTGGGGAGATCAGAAGAATGTCGATGCCGTGGCCTACGCGCAGGGCGCGCATCCAGGGCATAGTTTCGAATTGGTGTATAACCAGGGCGGTTTCCAGGTCGTTAAACGCAGCAGCTAACGCGCTTGACTGGAATTGATTGAGCGTTATATCGGTCAAGACGTACGGTGCCCCCGCGAGAAATCGCGGGGGCACCGTGTATGAGAGTGGCACCTCAGTGCGCGCGGCGCAGCCTCATGGAGTTGAGGACAACACACACCGAGGACATGGCCATCGCAGCCGAAGCGAGCATCGGGTTGAGAAGCCCGAAAATCGCGAGCGGAATCACGAGGACGTTGTAGAAGAAGGCCCAGAAGAGGTTCTCTTTGATGACCTTCAGCGTTGCGCGCGAAATACGAATCGCAGCGGCAGCCATCGTTGGGTCTGAGCTCACCAGCGTCATATCAGCGACAGCGATCGCACTATCGGCACCCGAACCCATGGCAATACCCAAGCCCTGAGTCGAGGCCTGTGCCAGAGCAGCCGCGTCATTAACGCCGTCACCCACCATGGCTACCTGGTGGCCTTCTTCTTGAAGGCGCATCACCGCATCGCGCTTATCTGCGGGAAGAACTCCTGCAATAACCGAGTCAATCCCAACCTGCGAAGCGACAAAACGTGCTGCAGATTCGTGATCACCAGTGAGCAAGGTCGGAGTGATACCCAAGGCCTTAAGTTGGGCAATCGCATCCTTCGATGACTCCTTCACCGTGTCACGCACAACGAAGGCACCCAGAAGCACGCCATCGAGGTGCTCGGGAAGTTCGCGCGTTTGAGGTGTGAGTGTCGCTGTGGGTGCTTGAGCGGAAGCAAGCCGACGCGAACGTACCTGAGGCTCGTAGCCCGCTGCCTTCACAACCTCTTCAAGCTGCGCATCGCTGTAATCGTGTGAAAGGGTGATTCGAGCGCTCTCAGTTGCCAGGTTGACCTGGGCGTGAACGCCATCGAGCTTGCCCAACTTGCGCTCAACTCTGCGAACGCAGGAAGCACAGGTCATGCCGCCCACGGCCATATCGACGATGATTCCGCCATCCTCGTTCTCTTGCGTGGGCTCCGAAGCCTGCGTCGGGTCCGTATCACCAGCGGAGGAAGTTTCCTGCCAGCCCTCAACGCGCGCGCTGGCCACAACGGTCGCTCCCGTGGCCTCGGCCTCGGAGATCGCGGAAAGCGCAGACTGAGGAAGGGAAATGCCAAGCTCACCCAGCCAGCTCACGCGGCCGGCCAGAAGGAGTGCGCCGTCCTCGGCGAGCGCGGAAACCCCAAGTCCGGGGTGGTTGCGCAGCTCGCGAACCGGGTGCGAGGGAAGCTCGCGCTCGTGGGCAGCCGCAGTAAGCGCGCGGGCAATCGGGTGCTCCGAGGCAGATTCCAGCGAGGCGGTCACGCTGAGCGCATCCTCGCTGGCCTGGGCATCGGGAGAATTTGCGCTTCCATCGGGAAGGATCACGGACTCCAAAGACATGGCCCCCTTTGTTAAGGTGCCGGTCTTATCAAGGAGGATCGTGTCGATGCTGCGCGTGCGCTCAAGGACCTCAGCGGAAGAAATGAGGATACCCATCTGCGCGGCCTTGCCCGAACCTACAAGGAGTGCGGTTGGCGTAGCCAGACCAAGAGCACAGGGGCAGGCAACAACCAGGACGGCAACGGCTGCGGTGATTGCGCTTTGAACGCCAGCTCCGGCAATGAGCCATCCCGCCAAAGTCAGTAGGGAAAGCACAATGATCGTCGGAACGAACACCGAAGAAATACGGTCCGCAAGACGTTGGACGGGGGCCTTTGTTGCCTGAGCCTCGGTAATCATCTGACCGATGTGAGCCAGCTGGGTTTCGGATCCAACGGCGGTTGCGCGGACGATCAATGCTCCCGAGGTGTTGAGGGTCCCTCCGGTGACCGCGCTACCAGGGGATACTTCGCGGGGAAGAGATTCACCCGTCATGAGCGAGGTATCCAAGGCGCTGGAGCCCTCTTCAACAATGCCGTCGGTTGCAACCTTGTCTCCGGGGCGAACCTGGAAGAGGTCTCCGACGCGAAGTTCAGCTGCGGGGATGGTGCGGAACTGGCGATCCGAGCCGTTTCCTTCAACGAGGATTGCGTCCTTCGCACCGAGCTCAAGAAGAGAACGCAAGGCATCACCGGAGTGGTAGCGCGTCCGTGCCTCCATCAGCCTGCCGGCCAGAAGGAAAGTAACGATTGCACAGGCACCCTCGAAGTAGATTTCTGCGTGCGTTGCGTGGCTGCTCGCTGGGATGAGCGACGTCTGCATGCGCATGCCGATCATGCCTGCGCCGCCAAAGAGTAGGGCATACCACGACCACAAGCTCGAGGCGATGACACCGAGGGAGACCAGGGTATCCATGGTCGAAGATCCATGGCGTCCGGCCTGGAAGGCAGCGCGATGGAAGGGGGCGGCACCCCAGATCACGACGGGTAGCGAGAGGAAAGCGACGACCCACTGCCAGCCGGGGAATTGAAGTGGAGGAACCATGGACAGGCCCAGAACGATGATGGTGAAGGGGAGGGTCACAAGGAAGCGGTTGCGTAGATCCGCAGCGCGGCGCAGCAGGCCGTCTCCTAAGTGTTCGCTCTCAGTATTAGTTGATGTGTGGTGAGTTTCGGTAGTCATTCTGATCGATTCTGTCGCGTGTGGTTCACGGGATATCCGGGGGCCCTGATGGCGCCCCCGGATGAGGAGATCAGAAATCGCGAGCGATTCCGACCAGTTCGTAGCCGGCCTCGGAAACAGCATCGCGTAGAGCGTTGTCATCGAGTTCGGTGTTGGTGACAACGGTGGCCTTCGAGGTTGCGCCGGAGTTGAGGATGACCTCGACGTTCAGGACGCCGGGGACCTCACTCAGTTCTTCGGTGACAGATGCGACGCAGTGTCCGCAGGTCATTCCGTTGATGGAGAGTTCGACGGTGCGGTCAATTTCCTGTGCCATGATGGCGCCTTTCTTTGGTGGTGGGAAAAATGGAGAGACGTTACGGTGCGCGCTTAGGACTTCACCAGTCGCGCGATTGCCTTTGCGGCTTCTTGGATCTTTTCGCGTCCTTCTTCTTCGCTGTGTTGAGCGGCGTGAAGGACGCAGTGATTCATGTGGTCTTCAAGGAGGCACAGTGCGACGGAGTCCAGCGCTGACTGCACTGCCGAGATTTGAGTGAGGACATCAATGCAGTAGGTATCCTCTGCAACCATTCGTTGCAACCCCCTGAGTTGGCCTTCGATTCTGCGAAGGCGCTTGAGGTAGTGCTCGGTTTCTTCGGTATATCCGTGGGCCATGGTGTTCCTCCTTGTGCTTCTAAATATACCCCCTGGGGGTATATACGTCAATAGGAAATATAGTGAGGGAAACTCTCGTTGATTCAATCTGGACGCAGATGCACGTCAGGGGGCTTAGGCTTGCACCAAGGGAAGGAGAGGTAATGAGACGACACCACCACCGCTCGTATTACGCACGACGTCGTGTGCCGGGGTCTTTTACTTCCCTCTACCTGCGTGCGAAAATGATCCCGCTTGCACCTAAACTGCTCTCCGCGCTCGCGGTTGCTGGGGCCTCGACACTGGGATTTCTTCCATCGGATATTCGCTCGCGTCTCCGAATGGAGTCAGATCGTCTGGGTGAACAGGTATCAGAACAATCCCAATCGATCTTCTTCCGGGACCCCGGATTGGACACGCTTTTTGTTCGTGTCCTCTGTGGCATCGCTGGTAGTGCCGGGAAAATCGTTCGCGCAGCAGCGGCACTGGACTCTGTCATTGGATTGGATCGCACAGGTAAACTTCAACGCTTAGCGCAGGTAACGCCTCGTGATGGCTATGAAGTGATGATGGTGGGAATGCTCATTGTCGGTACTTCGCTGGGGCAAATGACCGGTGGAGCTGCACATGCAGATAAGTACTTTGATTCTGATGGTGGCCAGGATTTTATTGAGATTCCAGGGCAACCGCGTTCTCAGGTCAAGCGTCTTTGGGCGCCGCGCTCGCTCCAAGACATGGCAGCGGATATCGATGACATGTACTGGGCTGGCACCTATGGGCAGTCCATTAAAATCACGCGCGTAGGCCAGGGGAAGACACGTCGTTGGCTCGTTTCAATTCCCGGAACACAGCACTTCGATACCCCATCCACCCCCAACCCGGCAGACATGGAGGCCAATATTCGAGAGGCATTGGGAATGCCCTCGTCTATGCGCGCGGGCATTATTGTGGCACTTCACCAGGCGATGAGTGAAGAAGGAGTTGCTCCCGAAGGCTTTGCTACGGAGCCAGTGATGCTTGCTGGTCATTCTCAGGGCGGTCTGATCGCAGTGAATTTGGCAAGCCTATCTGCGCAGGAAACAGGAATCGATGTCCGAGCAATTCTTGCCATGGGAGCTCCCGCTAGGCGAACACGAATTCGTCCAGAAGTTGTCATGGTCGATATTGCCCATGATCAGGATGTTGTTCCATCCACTGATGGGACACCGGCTCGTGCCCCCGATCATCGGATCATGGTGGGACGAAAGCTCATTCAGCCACGACTGCGCGCCCTGTACTATGCGCATTCTTCATCGACGTACACCGAAACGGTGGGGCACCTCGAGCGTCGCAGTGCTATCACCCAGTGGGATCGAGTTGGACAGGCGGTTCGCTCGCTCCAAGCGATGCTCCCACAGGGCGATGAGCCTACTCGCGTGCGTATTTATGACGTGTGGCAAGAGCTCGATGATCCGAATTCGGGAGTGTGGTCTCGAGTGAAGGGCATTCATGCTCGGCAACTCACCTGTAATGCACAAGAACCTGAGCACAATCACGATGGGGTCACACATGGAAGCGAATAGATCACTCAAGCGGATCTTGGGAATGATGAATGGCTCTGCGCTCCAGCGCATCTCTGACGATATCCCACGGATTTCTAACCCTCTGGGCCTCGCTGCTATGGGAATTGCAACGCTCGGAGTAGGAGCTGCACTTACGCGTCTGCGACCAAGCAATAGGGAAGGGCGCTCTCAGCGCTTCGCCCGCATGATCGAGGCGAGGCTTCGCGCAACCCTAGAAAAGCAGGTCACGCGGGGTGAATACGGCAATGTGAATTCCGCTCCATGGGATGTTGATCGCTGCGAGGTTCAGGTTAACGAAGGCTTTGGGAAACCAACCGTGGTTAGCTTCACTGTAGTAATGACGGCCTGCGGCGAAGAGCTAGCGGAAGACCTTCGTGCGCGTGCTGCGCAGGGTCTACTGGCTGCGGCTGTAGAGGCAGCATGGCGTAATCCCGAAATTGCGCCGATCGTCATTGAAGGCAAGCTTCAAAATGACGATGAGGACATCGTCGACATGCGTGCTCTGGGCTACTCTTCCCTCCAGGTGCGCCCCGAAGAGCTCTTCGAGCGCTTGGGGGCACCCGCATTTGATAGTGGCTGGAAGCCCGTCTAAACCAGCGTTACTCTGCGCTGATCCAATCGACCATATCGGGTGCATAACCCGTGTAGGTCTCAGGAGTGAGCTCCATGAGTCGCTGCTTCTGGTCTTCGGGCAGATCTAAAGAAGATACAAACTCACGCAGACGGTGGATATCGATATTGTGTCCGCGCGTCAGTTCCTTCATGCGTTCGTAGGGGTTCTGCATACCGTCGCGTCCCTCAAGGGAGGCAAGACGCATGACCTGCTGAATGGCCTCGGAAAGAACTTCGGGATGCTGAGCCAATTCCTCAGCCATGACCTGTGAATTGAGTTCAATCCCCTCTAAACCACGGGTCAAATTATCAATCGCAACAAGCGAGTGCCCCAAAGCTACCCCGATATTGCGCTGAGTTGAGGAATCCGTTAGATCGCGCTGAAGCCTTGACGTCACCAAAGTCTGAGCAAGGGTTTCCAACAGCGCGCAGGAAATCTCAAAATTAGCCTCGGCATTCTCAAAACGAATGGGGTTGACCTTATGCGGCATTGTCGAAGAGCCGGTTGACCCTTGCGCACCAAGCTTTTGATGGAAATAACCCAAAGAAATGTAGGTCCAACAATCCGTCGAAAGATTATGAGCAATGCGTCCGAAGCGCGAAATATCGCTGTAGAGCTCGCTTTGCCAGTCATGAGACTCGATCTGAGTCGTCAACGGGTTCCACGTCAGACCGAGGCGCTCCACAAAATCTTTCGTAAGAAGCGGCCAGGGAACCTGGGGCAGTGCAATGCGGTGAGCGGCCCAAGTTCCAGTGGCTCCATTCATTTTGCCCAAGTATTCCGCGTCTTCAATTCGCGAGAGCTGGCGAGAGAGGCGATAGGCGAAAACCGCCAATTCCTTACCCATAGTGACTGGAGTTGCCGGTTGGCCGTGGGTACGCGCGAGCATGGGAACATCCGCGCCATTTTGAGCCAATTCAAGAAGCCGCGAATATAGTGCCTGTGCACGAGGCAACCACACTTGGCGAACGGCAGCTTGAACATTGAGCGCATACGAGAGGTTATTGATGTCCTCTGAGGTCGCAAAAATATGGACCAGCGGACGAAGCGAGGGAAGTACGGTGTCAACACCGAGAAGATCGCGCGCTGCCTCAATGCGATGATCAATGTAGTACTCGACTGCCTTCACGTCGTGGCGGGTTTCGGCTTCGATCTGGGCGAGTTCAGCAATGGAATTTGCGTTGAAATTCTGCGGAAGTGCACGCAGGTAGTCCAATTCGGCATCAGAGATCTCAGGTGCGTGGGCAATGATGCCCCGTCGCAGCAGCTCAATCATCCACTCAATCTCGACAAAAATTCGGGTTCGATTGAGTGCGGCCTCTGAAAGGTACTGAGTCAGTTCTTGGGTTTGAGGACGGTAGCGACCATCCAGCGGAGAAAGCGCCTGGCCAGTTGCTGCTAGGTCTGCGTATCCCATTTCGGGCGAAAACATGGGTCCTTGCTGCGAAGTCATGTCTTAATCATCTCAGACCGAGGGCGCATTGCCACGGGACCAGGGTTTGAAACCTTGTATTCACGCACAGTCGTGACGGGTTATCGGTGTTTTCCACAGAAATTCTGATGTGTCTGAAGCGAGAAGAGCACCTTCATACTCTGACACCTATGTGGATGTTCACGGTATGTCAGTCGCTTCAGGTAATAGCAGACAATTGTGCGGATATCGCAGCGACAATGAATGAGTTTTCTCTGTCGTCATGGACCGGAAACGGAAGTGAAGGTGCGCGCGTAGAAATTGATCAAATTGCGAAGGGATCGAGTTCTTGGTCTGCACTGGCATCGCAGCTGAAAGAACTTGCGCAACTGGAAATGGCAAGTCTGGAGGGACACTCATGAGCGATGAATCCGTGTCGTGGATGCTTGTCTCTTCTTCGCAGACGCGCATCGATACTGAGGCATTGGTAGATGATGTCCTCGCAATGAGGAAAATCAAAGATGCCTGTGATGAACAGCTAGAAATGCTTGCAGGCATGATTCAAGACTTGAGGATTCATAAGTGTGGAGAGCTGGCCGATCACTTTTACTCACTTGGCGCGCACCTTAGTGAGCGGATGGATAGTTGTGCGAAAAAGCTTGCCTATGTTGCGCGGATCCACTCTGGTGCCGAGGCCGATGTCCGAGCCTACCAACGCACCTGTGCTCGTTTAGACGGCGCTCTGGGATTCAATACCTGGGGAGGTGGCTTAGTGCTCTCGCAAAAGATTGGACGTTTCGGAAAGTACTTAAATCCAAACCTTCCCTTTCTCATGGCTCCTGTTGGATTGGTTCACGGAGGGGTGATTGTTGCAACCCACGGCTATTCCTTCGTCCATCAACCAAAGGATGCAGAGCTGGGTATTCGGACCCAGTATGACGTTGGCGAAATCGCCAGGATGCTCAGTGGTACGAATTCGCATGAGAACGCAGAAGTGACGCGAGATGCCGCGGCCCAAGCATCGACGTTCTATGCGGCCATGGGCTGGTTAATGTTTGGCCGACATAGTGGAGTGCGGGTTTCGGCACAGGCGCTTCCGGGTACTTCCGGTGGGGGAGCTCCATCAAGTACCCGGATATTAGAAGGTGTTGCTGATGGCGGAAAAGTACGCACATACTGTGGGGCTTTCGGAGTTGCCCTCTATGCGGCGCATAGCGTTATTGACTACCCCAAACACGCACCGACGGTCCAGCAGGCAGCGTCGGGAGTTACGCAAAGTGGAAGTGGAGCTCCCCCTCATGTGAATACTCCACTTCAGGCCTCGGCAGCCCTTGAGAGGATTGGAGAACTGCGCTCAAGCGCGGATGAAGGCCAGATCGAGATCCTTCAGCATGCCACTACAGATGAACAGGGCCAGGAACGCCGTTCGTGGTCCGTCATGATTCGAGGAACGCAGAAATGGGGACCCGGCGAGGATAATCCCCAGGACCTGCTGACGAACCTTCAAGCTGTTGGTCAATCTGACTCAGATCAGCTTCGTGCAGTGAAGTCGGCTATGGATATGGCAGGAATTCGCAGTGATGAACCCGTTGAGTTCATCGGGCATTCACAAGGTGGAATCATCGCTGCTCAGCTGGCCTCCGAAAGCGATATTCGCGCACGCTACAGCGTGGCCTCGGTTCTGACAGCGGGATCTCCTGTCGCCGGTTTTCACCCAGACCCCGGTGTTCCCATGCTCAATTTGGAAAATACACGCGATATCGTTCCTGCCCTTGATGGTGCGGCAAATATTAATCGGGGAAATGCGCTCACCTTGCATTTTGATAGTGAACACTTGGATGTGAAGCAGGGCAGTGACAATCCTATTGCTGCGCACGACATTGAAACCTACACGCAGGCAATCCGCGAATGCGAGCAGGTGAATCCGCAACAGAACCCCAATATTGGGGAAGTAATTCGTTGGGAAGAAGAAAGAAGAACTCGGCTAGGTATCACCGATAGGACGCAGACGCGCTCTTATATCTTTGATACCCGCCGAGTGACGTGATGTGTGAGCGAGAGAAGAATCAATCCTTCTTGGATGCTCCAGTTAAGCTTCCAAACAGCGAAGAGACAACAGCGGTGATAATCGCACCGATAATTGCCGCGCCAATTCCAGAGACAGAGAAAGGAAGACCCAAAGAGTGGGCAACTCCGCTTGCCACCATGAAACCGATGCCATTAGTCACCAGAGCAAAGAGCCCGAAAGTGAGGATGTACAGGGGGAAGGCAAGGATTGAAACCAAGGGGCGCACGATCGAATTTACGATGGTGAAGACCAAGGCGATCAGGCCCAGCATGATGACTGTTTCAGTCAGGGTCGTGCCCTGTGAAATGACGATTCCAGGAACAATTTTGGCCGAGACCCACAGCCCCAAGCCGGTTCCGATAAGACGCAGAATAAAGTTCATGCGATTAATTATCGCCTATCACTGAGCAAGGAACTACGCGACGATCGCTATAACTGCGCTAAACATCAAGGCGCAGGCTAGATATTCGCCAATCCCAATGACCGCGGGGCGAAGCTTGATGCGTGATGACTTTTGTAATGCGGGAACAACGATCGCTCGCATAGAAAGCACGGTGAAAGCGATCAAAGACCAGAGCGGAATCACGTGGGTCACAACGCCGACAAGACCTGCCGCAAGTGTTGCTAGGTGCCAGGTAATGCAGACGGTGAACATGCGCGTGTCCCCGGCGCCTCGGATCAACGATCTCACGTAGAGAGTAGC
This sequence comes from Actinomyces sp. oral taxon 181, assembly GCF_018370895.1. NCBI lineage: Bacteria > Bacillati > Actinomycetota > Actinomycetes > Actinomycetales > Actinomycetaceae > Actinomyces > Actinomyces sp. oral taxon 181. The sequence continues at coordinate 50,082 of NZ_JAGYZL010000004.1, read as the reverse complement.
GCCCAGCATGTATGCAGCAATTGCGGCTGCCGCACACCAGAGTTTGAGTGGTGAGTAGTCTTCAGCAACAACCCACACTGACAGCGGATAGGTGCATGAACTGGCCAGAACGCTAGCGAGGTGTGAGGGTAGTGAGCGTCGGCGCTTTCTCCACGCCTCGAATGTCGCAATTGCACAGAAGAATGTCACGGGGATCAGGATTCGCGCGACAGGATGCGGGTGAAGAATGATGACTGGGATCCCGCATGCAGCCGCGATTGCCGCCCAGGTCGCCATTGCCGGTAGGTAGGTTTGGCGACGCTGAGGTGCAGCCGCCATGTACAGGGTGAGTGCGTGATAGCTGCAGTAGGCCGCTGTCCATGCGGCAAGTAAAAGGAACTGAATGGGCTGAGGTTTCAGGGTGCAGATTCCGACAGCGATGGGAAGAGCAGTCATTACCCACGCGCCATGCTCGTTTGAAAGCCATCCTCGGCGAATAAGTGAGCGCATCCGTGATCCTCGTCGATTCATGGGCAACAGTGTAGTGCCCCTATTCACTAAGGCAAACCTAAGAAAAATGCGAATTCTGTGCCGGTGCTCACCAACATCCCATTCACTGAGACATACTTTTTCTGAAGTGGGTCAAGAGCGCAATAGTTATAGGTATGTCAACAAACGATACACGCGAAGAAACCGCCCCATTCTCGGTTGCCGCTCAGCCCGAGCTCTCTGAGGAAGACCGCTCTGCACGCATCGCGGTCACCGTATTCCCGCTGATTATTATCGCAGCATTCGCTCTGGGGCTGATTTATCCGACCCATGCAGCAAAGCTTGCCTCGGGTGTGAATATTGGCCTGGGCATCATTATGTTCGGCATGGGCCTAACCCTGACCCTTCCTGACTTCGCACTTGTCGTGAAGCGTCCCCTACCCGTCATTGTCGGTGTTATCGCGCAGTATGTGATTATGCCTGGAGTTGCTTTCCTCCTCACCAAGGCGCTCAACCTCGATCCGGCAATCGCAGCCGGCGTCATCTTGGTCGGGTGCGCCCCGGGTGGAACCGCCTCGAATGTTATCTCTTACTTGGCTAAGGGTGACGTTGCACTTTCGGTGACCATGACATCGATTTCCACTCTGCTGGCACCCTTCATGACCCCCCTTCTCACCATGTGGCTTGCCGGTCAGTACATGCCTGTTGATGCAAAGAAGATGGCAATCTCGATTGTTCAGATCGTTCTGATCCCCGTCGTCGCAGGCCTCGTCGTCCGTATGCTTGCTGGCCGTTACGTTGAAAAGATCCTCCCGGCTCTTCCCTGGATCTCCGTCCTTGGCATCTCCTACGTGCTGGCAGCAGTCGTTGGTAAGTCCGCCGACAAGATCATGGAATCCGCACTCATCGTCTTCATCGTGGTCATCCTTCACAACCTGCTGGGTTACTTCTTCGGATACTTCGCAGGCCGTATCTCGGGCGGCGATTACCGTGCAGCTCGTACGACCGCAATTGAAGTTGGTATGCAGAACTCGGCTTTGGCAGCCGGTTTGGCGACGAAGTACTTCAGCCCCGAGGCCGCGCTTCCTGGCGCTGTCTTCTCGGTCTGGCACAACCTATCCGGTGCACTGTTGGCGATGTTCTTCCGCCGCTTTGGAAAGCAGGGCTGAACAGGCGCTGAAGGGAAATATCCAACAGCATCACAGTTTTGCTTTCACGTCGGAATAGTACCGACCTGAAACTTGTGGGGCGACGCAGCGGATATCGCATGTGTCGCCCCACCTGTATGTCATGCAAGCTGGAGTCAGGCTTGGCGCCTACCAGAATTTTCGGATGCCCAGTAGTGCCGGAATACCAGAGCCGTTCCTAGTTGTGGTTCCCCGAACGAGGTGTGTGTGCACCTTCCGTGAAGGCGTTAATAGTCACCTGCGGACCAAGCGGATGGCCGGCGCGAGTCTCTGCACGTAGGTGCGAAACAACGGCCTCGAGACTGCCGCAGGCATCAGCAACCGCCTTCTGACGCTGGTAGCCCACACCAATGCTGCGCATCGTTGAAATGAAATCCAACTCTTCTGCGCAATCAAGGTCCTGCGCAACAGGGCGCAGTTTTTCAATCATTTCATCCAGCAGCTCGTCGATGTGACGCTCATTGCCGTGAATGTCTTCGATCAGAATGGCATCCATCCCGTAACGTGCCGCACGCCACTTGTTCTCAGCCAAGAACCACGGTGAGGTGGTCGGAAGTTCTTCGCCTCGATCAAGAGCACGTGAACCGTATTCAACCAGGCAGTGAATAAGTGCGGCGATCGCTCCAATTTCAGCCGCATTGCTGGAAGAATCGCAGACGCGCACTTCCAGTGTGCCAAGCCTAGGCGAGGGGCGAATATCCCAACGGATCTCATCAAAATTAGAGATGATGCCGGTGTGCATCATGTCGCGAGTGTAATGTTCCAATTCTTCCCAGCGGGTAAAAAGCTGAGGGACGCCCGCCGTGGGAAGCTGCTGGAAAACCATCGCCCGATTGTCGCAGTAGCCCGTGTCCGTCCCCGCCCAATAGGGTGACGAGGCCGTCAGGGCTTGGATTCGCCCGAGCTGAGTGGAGAGGAAGGCAAGAAGGGGAAGAACCTTGGCGCGCTCCTCAATCCCAACGTGAACATGCGTGCCAAAAATCAGCATTTGGCGACCCCAGAACTGGGTGCGATTGACCAATTCGGCATAGCGTTTTGAGTCTGAAACTCGCTGGTGTGCAGGGTTAGCAAATGGGTGAGACCCTGCGCTTGTAAGGTCGACGCGGAGTGCCGATGTGATCGGCTCAAGCATCTCCAAGCCCTCATTGAGATCGGCAATGGCATCGCGGACACGTGTCTGTTTGCGAGAAACTAATTCCACTGTATTGCGCAGCATTTCACCGTGAACAAGTGTATTTCCCGGATACTGTGCACAGACTTGAGTGATAATTGCCTGCGCACATTGGCGGAGGTCTTCAGAATCGATATCGATGAGCTGGAGTTCCCACTCAACGCCAAGTGTTGAACGTTCAGATTGTGCGAACGAGATGGCCATAGCTCCCCTTGCTCAAGCTTGTTGGTAGCGGTGGATAAAGGATGCCAGTAGGTCGTGGGCGGGTTGAGTATTCGCAGCGTCGCAGCGCGCAACTACCGCGGGCTTCTCTTCTGCAGGATAGTAGGTGTCACCATAGGTCTCAATGCGTAGGTGCATCCCATCTCGGGTAATTTCCGGGTGAAATTGCGTGCCATAGATGTTCTTTCCCCAGCGAAGAATCTGGACATGGCAGCGAGTTCCGGTCGCCAGAAGTTCGGCTCCCTGTGGGATAGATCCAATTGCATCGGCGTGGCCGGTGTAGGCGTGGAATTTTGGCGGAAGCTTACCGGTCAGGGGGTCGGCAAGTCCGGCCTCGGTCAAGGAAATTTCGGGGGCCTGGAGATCCTCAGAGAAGCCCTCAACGATGGGCGCTCCCGAGGTTCGAGCCAGGGATTGCAAGCCAAAACAGATGCCGAAAGTCGGGAAATCGCGCTCCAGAAGGATGGATGTCAAGGCATCGATACGTTCTTCAACGCGCAGGTGCTCGGGAGTTTTCTGCTCATGAGGGTGCTCGAAACCGAAAGGAGAGCCGGTAATGATGACACCCGAATACTGGTCCAAGTCGATATCACTGGCCGGGTGCGGTGAAGCGGCATCAACTAACGGAAGTGGGTGAAGATCGCTGTCACTGAGCTGACCGATTGCCTTCATCGACGCCAGTTCATCTCGCGCAAGAATACCGTCTGGTCGGCACACGGCCACCAGGAAGGGTCGAGAAGAAGCGGGTCGAGAAGCGTTCATAACGTCACGCTATCAGCCGTATCAAACAGATGCGCGCGACGGTGCGGAAGATGGGATTGTGTAACGGGTAGAAAAAACCCGCAGCACCAAACGATGCTGCGGGAATCACGTCGGGGTGGCGGGATTTGAACCCACGGCCTCTTCGTCCCGAACGAAGCGCGCTACCAAGCTGCGCCACACCCCGTGACCGTTTGAGTATAGCCGTCCAAAGCCAGTGCGCAAAATTTTGGACGCCAAGGTCTGGAGTATTACCCGTTTGCCGTGTTCAGTCGTGAATTGTCAAGATCGAGGCCTCGGGGCGGGTGGCGATACGCACCCGAGCGTAAGGGGAGGTACCCAAGCCCGCGGAGACGTGCAGCCATGCATTCTCGCTGGCACTGGTCTCCCACACGTGCAATCCCTTGCCAAACTCACGGGGAAGATCGCAATTGGTCACCAGGGAGGTCACGCCCGGGAGTCCAATCTGACCACCGTGAGTGTGGCCTGCAAGGATCACTTCTGCACCCAAGTGGGTCATTGAGTCGAGCACGCGCGTGTAGGGCGCATGGGTCACACCCATGCGAATTGCTCCAGAGGATAGCCAACTTTGCGATAGCCCAGTGATGGAGTCGCGGTTAATGTGCGGGTCATCGACACCCAGCAGAGCAAGAGGAGCAGGTGTGTAGCTGAACTCGTCGACGTCTGTCGTGGTCTCCGTCTGGTAAGGCTCCACAAGTGCCGAAGAATTCGACAAATCCGCCCAGCCCATCGTGCGCAGGTATGCCGCAAGTTCGGTCCACGGCAGGTCCACCGCGCGCTCGATCTTTCCTGATTCACGAGGTCGAAGGTAGCGAGTCCAGCTCTTGGGTTTCGGTGAATAGTAGTCGTTTGAACCGAAAACGAAAGCTCCGGGGAAATCAGAGAAAATTTCGTGAGCCTGGATCACCATTTCCAGCGCATCGGGACTGCCGAAGTTATCCCCGGTAGAGATCACGTAGTCGAATTGCTCGGTTTCGCGAATCTCTTGCAGGAAATCGAGAAGAAATTCTTGGCCTGCAAAAAGGTGCAGATCGGAGAAATGGAGGACCTTAGCCATTCGGTGATGACTGCGCAACATGGGCGTTGACAGTGCCGAAAGCGGGACATCGTAGTGGCGAAGGACAGGTCGACGCCGCTCGACACTTCCCCAGGCAAGAGCCGCAGTACCGCCCAGAGCAAGGGCGGCCGCGCCTCGGAATGCGTGCTTGACGAGTCGACGTGAAGTCATTTTTTACTCATCCCCATCGTCGTCATCATTGTTGTCTCCGGGCTGTTGCTGGCCCTGCGGATTTTGTTGCGGGGCAGGAGCTGCACTGGGAGTCGGAGCCTGAGTTTGGCGAGGTGCGGCCTGTGGGGTTCCGATATTCGCATTGGGCATAGGCTGGTTGGGAGTGCTCTCCAGCGCCTTGCTCATGTAGGGAGCCCAGATATTTTGGCCGACGAAAGTCTCACCGAAGATTCGCGAGTAGTAGCGTCCGTTGATTCGGACGTTTTGAACCGGGGTTGTCGAGGCGTTGCCGTGGCCAACCCACGTGGCGGTGGTGAGCTCGGCGGTCGATCCGGTCAGCCACGTGCTTGCCGAGTAGTCAGTCGTACCGGACTTGGCGGCAAATTGACGACCGCCCGACAAACGCGTAGCCGTGTAGTACTGGCTAGCCGACTTCGTCAGGGTTGTTGCAACCTTTTGAGCGACCTGCGGATCGATGACCTGCTTGCAGTTCGCAGAACCTTCCTTAAGAACGTTCTCCTGGCGGTCGGTAACCTTCGCGATCGAGTAGGGTTGGCACATCTTGCCGTCATTGGCGAAGGTTGCGAAAGCACGTGCCATGGTCAGCGGTGAAGCAGAACCAGAACCCAAGATATTACCGGGCACAGCCAAGATTGGTTCGCCGTTTCCATCATCGATGCCCATGTCAGCTGCAACTTGGAAGATATCGCAGAAATCAAGCTTCGAAGCCATGTTGACGAAGGAGTGGTTCACCGAAATGCCCGTTGCGCCGATGACGTTAAAGGCACCGTCCTTACCGGCCAAGTCGACGACGTTCCAGCTTTCGGTGTGGATCGGAGCGCCATTACACTTGAAGGAGCCATTGGGGAAGTTCGTTCGCCCGTCGATGGTCTCATAGCCCGAGCGGCCTTCCTTGTACCATTCGGCCAAGACGAAGACCTTGAAGGTTGATCCAACCTGGAAGGAACCATCGGCTGCGTAGTTCGACATGGTTTCGTCTTCACCCACGCCGTAGACGGTGTTTTGGGCCATTGCCACAACTTCGCCCGTTTGGGGGACCAAGGAAACCAAAGCGTCATCCAAACCGGAAGCATCATCGGAAGGAATGGTCTTCGTTAAGGCTTCATAGGCAGCATGCTGCTTCTTCGGATCCAGAGTCGTTCGGATGGTCAGGCCACCGGTCTTAAGAAGACGCTCACGCTCAATAGAGGTCTTACCGAATGCGCTATCGGCAAGGAACTGGCGCACAGCATAGGAACAGAAGTAGGCATTTTCATCGCCAGCACCGGAACAACCCTCTCGAATCTGAGTGGGGTGAAGCATGTCGGTGACGTTGACGGCCTTCGCTTCGGCTTCTTCGGCCTCGGTAATGACGCCCTGGTCAGCCATGACGGAAAGGACGATATTACGGCGCTCCTGCGCGGCCTCGGGGTGCTGAAGGGGGTTGTACTGAACCGGGGACTGGACGAGGCCGGCTAGGAGTGCGGCCTCACCGATCGTCAGTTCGTTGGCGGACTTGGAGAAGTAGAGCCGAGAGGCAGCCTCAACACCGTAAGTGATGGGACCGAAAGGCGCGATATTCAAGTAGCCGCTGAGGATCTGGTCCTTATCCATTTGCTTCTCGACAGCAAGCGCGTACTTGATTTCGCGAAGTTTACGTTCGGTGGTTTGCTCGGTTGCGGCCTCGACCTGGTCGGCATCGCCTTCCATGTAGCCCTTTTCGGCCAAGGCGTTACGAACGTACTGCTGGGTGATGGTCGATGCGCCCTGCTTCCCGCCGTCATCACCGAGGTTATTGACCATTGCGCGGGCAATACCTGTGGGGTCGACACCGTGGTGTTCGAAGAAGCGTCGGTCTTCAATGGCGACGATTGCCTTCTTCATGATGGGCGCGATTTTGTCCGAGGGGATAACAATGCGCTGCTTATCGTAGAAACGGGCAATCACTTGGCCGTTCGTATCGAGCATGGTGGACTCGGTCGCGGGAGAGACAACCTGGATGTCGGTGGGGATCTCGTCGAAGATCTCCATCCCTGCTTTTGCCGTGATTGCACCGGTTCCGACGGCCGGCACCAAGACGCCGGCGCTGACCACACCAACCAGTGTTGATGCCGCCAAGAATGACAGCAAGAGCGCCACCAGCTGTGCGGGTCGAACAAAGCGTGTATGCGACTGAGCCATAGGTACAGGATACGTGTAGAGGACTCGGAAAGAGAGAGGAAGAGGTGGATTAGGTCAACGTTCCATGTCTTTGTCACATTACGGACCGAAGCCGTCCTAATTTCCCTTATGAAAATTTCATGTGTACTCTCTGAGGAAGAGGTCAATGTCGACCACATGGAGAGGGTGGAGTTTCACATGATTGACGACCACGGTTGGGTTGAGTATGCCCTGTGTGCCGAAGATGAACCCGACTCCCTGTTTGTGCAGGGCGCAGCTCAGCGTCAAGTTCGTATGCGCTGCATGGAATGCCCCGTGCGCCTTGAATGCCTTGCAGACGCCTTGCAATCACAAATGTCCTACGGAGTGTGGGGCGGTCTTACCGAACGTGAACGCCGTGTGATTTTGCGGGTCTATCCAGAGAAGACTGACTGGAGTGAGTGGCTCATGCATTCTCGAGATCCTCTGGCAGTTGAGTTGCGTAAACCGCGAGTTCCCCAAAGCTTGTCGATGAAACATCTTCGTACAAATGCCAAGGCATTACGAGAGGCATCACTTTCTGTTGCTGCGCGTGGCTAATTGCCGTGAGTGCCGTAGGATGGCGCTATGACTACATGGGAATATGCAACAATTCCGCTTCTGACCCACGCAACGAAGGCAATCCTCGACCAGTGGGGAGCCGATGGCTGGGAGCTCGTCCAAGTTGTTCCAGGACCGACTGGTTCAGATAGCTTGGTCGCATATCTGAAGCGTCCGAAGCAAGACTGATACTGCGGATAATTCTTCGCAATAAACTATCGGGGCCGAGCAGGTTTATCACCTGCTCGGCCCCGAAGGCATTGGGCTAAAGATTAGCGTGCGCGGCGTGCCAGACGATCGACGTCAAGCAGCGTAACCGCACGACCTTCCAGACGGATCCAACCGCGCGAAACGAAATCCGCCAAGGACTTGTTGACAGTTTCACGCGAAGCGCCCACCAGCTGAGCCAGTTCTTCCTGAGTGAGGTCGTGAGGAACGTGGATACCCTTATCGGTTGCCGTACCAAAACGATCTGCAAGATCGAGCAGTGCTTTAGCAACGCGACCGGGGACGTCGGAGAAGACCAGATCGGAAAGCGATTCGTTCGTACGACGCAGGCGCTGGGCCAGTGCGCGGAGCATGTGCTTGGCCAGAGTCGGGTTCGCTTCGACGATCTCCATGAGGTCGCTGTGCAGCAGGTGCAGCAGGGTTGCGGGAGATACGGCAGTTGCGGTGGTCGAGCGCGGGCCCGGATCAAAGAGCGTCAGTTCACCAAGGATTTCACCGGGACCAAGGACTGCAAGCAGGGACTCGCGGCCGTCATTCGAGGTGTGGCCCAGCTTTACTTTGCCTTCGGTCACGATGTACAGACGGTCACCAAGATCGCCTTCTTCGAAGAGGGTTTCGCCGCGTCGCAGTGTTGTCTGACCCATCTTCTGCTGCAGCGATGCCTGTTGCGCCTCATCGAGTCCGCTGAAGAGCGGGACTTGGTTGATGAAGTTTGCATCTCCATACATAAAGCCGGAACTCCGTTCTATTCGCTAGCGCCGCTAGCATGCGCCGCCGACTACTGAGCTGTCCTAATCATGTAAGACGGCAGCCCAGCACAAAAGAGCCACCGTGTGATAGTCGTAACTATTATGCACGGTGAACGGTCTAAATCACATATTTGCACACAGTTTGCGCAAATTCGTTTCTTTAGAGTTGACTCTCCGCTGCAAAGTGGGCGGATTCCTTAATGAAAGGAAGGATCGCCTGGATCAGAGCCTGAGGGTTTTCTTCCTGTGGGAAATGACCACATTCGCTAATTGCCCGCATGGTGAATTCGCTGCTGGTCGCTTGAACGTCATCAGCGAAATCAATGTGGGACCATAAACCGTCATCGCGTGCCTGAATCGATAGCACGGGTACCGTCACGCTCCGCGTCAGAACATTCTTGGAACTAAATGAGGGTCTGAACGTTGCTCGCAATGACTCCCATGCGGAGCGAACTGCGATGTGACGCGAAAGTGCCTCGCGGTAGACTTCCGCATTCTCTAGCATTTCCTCGCGGTTAAAAGGCGCGGCCCACTGAGAGATTGAACGGTCGATCCACGCTGAGCGCGAGGAGAAGAAGGTAACGCGAGGACGGCGCGAGAGCAGGGCCTGGAACCAGCGGCCTCGGCCTCGGGAAGAAAGACCACGCAGGAAGTGCAGGCCCAGCGGATGAGGGGCACACACCGGCACAATTGCCTGCAAGCCCGCGGGTTTAAGCGCGCCGAGCATCCATGCGACCACGCCGCCCATACCGTTGCCGACAACCGTGTAGGAAGAAATTCCCAGTGCCGAGGCCACGCCAGCGACGTCCGTCGCCAGCTGGGTAAGTTCAACTTCTCCGGGAGCAAGATCGGAGGTACCAAAGCCTCGAAGATCCATTGCGATGGTGCGGATACCGGCCTGCGTGAAAGCGGGAATAACCTCTCGCCACGTCCACCAGGTCATCGGGAATGAGTGAAGGAGGATAACAGCAAAAGAGGCATCCTCGGGTCCCGCGTCGGCGACGTGGAAGGACGCTCCCGAGGCCGAGATCCTACGGTGAACCCAGGGCCCGGGAGCCTCCAATACCCCACGCGAAACCTCGGGTTTCACCGCAGACCAGCTGCCTTTTCGGCGCGACGACGTTCACGGGCGGTGAAGTGCGCACCTGCGGGATTGACGCGCTCGACCTGCTCGCGCATGGCCTCTTCATTACGTCCGCGGCGACGAACCGAGTGCGATAGGGATGCGATGCCAAGCAGTGCAATTCCAAGGAAGAGCAGGCGGCCGGAGTATCCGGATGCTTGGAGGTGGTGTGCAAGGTTCGCACCCAGGGCACCGGAATTCTGCAGGAAGTGCAGAACTGAAACAGTGTGCGCAGAGGTAAATCCGGGGGCGAAAACCCAGGGGAGGCCGGCTGCGAAGAAGCAGAGACCGCCGATCCATGCGCCCAGCGAGGAACGCTTGAATGCTTCAAATAGTGCAATAACTGCGACGAATGCGATAGCGACCTCGGTGATAGCAAGCCAGTTGATCACGCCAGTTGCTGCGGGATTTCCCTCGGGAAGTGTCATGCGAGCGCCGGCATCGGCGATGAGGTACCAGGTGATGGGCAGAGCAAAGACTCCCAGAGCCAATGAGCTCCAGTGAGCAGCCGCGCGAGAAGGCATTTCAGGCACGACGGTTGCGCCCTCAAAAAGGGCATCGTCAAGGCTTTCGGGGGTCTCTTGAGGAACAGTACGTTCGCCGCTGTCTTCACGAGGCTTCCACGAGGCTTCGGTCGTTGCGCTTTCCGCTGCCGGAGCAATGAAAGCACGCCTACGAACCTGTGTGCTTTCAACCTCGTCCTCGGGTTCCTCAGCGGTTTCGGGCTGAGCAGGTGTGCGGCGCGAGAGGGCGTCGGGAACCTCGGTCACCGAAGGAGAGTCCTCAGGCTCTTCTTCCGCGGCCTCGGAAGCAGCCGGGATCGTTGTGGTGTGTGCGGAGTCGGGAGCTTCCTCAGATTCTTCGGACTCAGATTCTTCGGGGGATGCATCCTTGGACTCTGCGTTGTCCTCAGCAGTTTCTTCAGTCTTTTCCGAGGCCGGCTCAGCATCGACGTCGTCGTGGGAGGTGTGCTCAGACTCAGTCACGGTGTTCTCAGCGTGCTCGGAGTCCTGGCTATCGTCGTGCGAGGTTTCTTCGCTCAAAGCTTCGTCTGAAGAGGATTCCTCGGGCTGCGCATCCTGCTCTTCCTGGGCAGACTCGGGCTTGGCCTCGGCCTCGGAATGCTCAGAGGTCGAACGCTGTGCAAGAGCATCGTCCACGGATGTCGGGGTGACACCCATGTGGACGGGTTCAACCTGACTGGTTTCGGTAACTGATGCGCCACCGATGATGTCCTCGGTTGCAGATGCCTCACCGGGAAGGGTGACTTCTTCACCGGTCAGTGGTGTTTCCTCACCGCTAGGGGTGTGATCGGTATCTTCCGTCACCTTGTCAACGTCTTCCTTGTGTTCCTGGTCAGACATGGGACCTCCTCTTCTCGTGCTGACGATAACGAGAAAACGAATAGTTTTTGGGATTACCCGCCGAGAAGCGCTGGATTATGCGACTTGGTCGGAGCTTGATGCGTCGTTGGGGGCGTAGCGGCGAGCCCAGTAAATTCCCAAGGTCGAGGCCGCAATGATCATTCCGTAGGCGGAAATAGTCGATGCAGACATCAGAATCTGAGTTCCCATCGATTTTCCGGGGGTCACGACAGCACCGGAGAGGCTTGTTCCAACGGGAATCAGAAGGAAGGCTGGGATGATATACATCCATGCGACAACCTGAGGGCCGATCATTGACCAGCGCGAAACAAGTGTGATCAGTCCCAACATGACGGCGACTGCGATGCCCTCCGATGTGTGCATGGGAGTTTGTGCAATCACGCCATGCAGTCCACTGGCAGCCATTGGAAGAGAATCGGCAGGAGCGCAGCGAACGAGAAGGACGACGGCAATAACTCCGAGCGGAAGTGAAGCCACTGCGACTGCGATTCGCTCACCCTGGTGGCGCTGAAAGGATACAAGCTGATCGGAATCCGGGCTGTTTTCGCGTGCTCGGTGAGTTAGAGCCAAAGCAACTCCACCACCAAAAAGGATCGCAGCTACGCATATGGGGTAGAGATTCCAGGTCTGTGCGGCCGAAATATCGTTGGTTGAAAGGTTTGAGGCCACAAGGAAGTGGACTCGAAGGTAACCAAAGGTCTGCAAGAAACCAATGACAAGTGCCCACGCGGCAGCAATGAACATGCCAATGGAATTGCGCTCACAGTTGATAGAAATCATGGCCAGCAGAATGGCCGAAAAAGCCATGCCGATCATGCCCTCGACCGAGGCCAAAGGAACACCAATCGCAGCTCGCGCCTGAAGATCCGCGAGCGACATTCCCATGAGGATCAGGGCAAGGGGCGCAAAGATGACAGCGAAGATTGCTGGACGCAGGATAGCGCCGATCGGGAGGGACAATCTGGACATATATCAAGTATGCCGGTACTAGCTGGGAATTGAGCGGTGTGCCCAATAGCCGATGCCTATTCCTCCTGCCAAAGCGACGGGAATCATCGCGCGGGCCAGAACTGCGCAAGCCACGGCAGGCATGAGAACTTCTGTGTTGTTATTGAGGACGGTCATCGTTGACACCTTGGCTTGATGCGGAAACAGCAGTGTTATCCACAGGGGCGGGATTAGCTCTAGTTTTCCACAGATTTTGCGGTCGCGGTGGTATTCCGTGGAAAGAAAATTCACGCTCGTACCATGAAGAGCGAAGGCTACGTTGCATTTTGGGAACTTTCGCAAGGTGCTGAGCAATCATTGCGTGCGGTCTGTGCTTTGTTGGGGATTAATACTCGCCAGTGCCATCCAGAAGAGTGTGAGCGTACAGAATTCCGCGTTGAGGAAGTGATCTGCGCTGTCCTTGGTAGGAGTGAAGATCGAATTGGATGGGAACACAGTGGAATCCACGTGTTGGTTATCGGAGATACGCTGCGTCTTCCAGGTTGTGAGAAGGCGATCGGGCAGCTCATCCTTGCAGACCATGCTCGCTGGCAGAATACGGTATCGCCGCATTCTTCCCACCTTTGCGTGGGAATCGCAGGTTGGAGCGGGGGAGTAGGGGTCTCTGCCCTTGCCTGGGATCTGTGTGCGGACACGGGAGGTGTTTTAGTGAATTGCTCGGGACCGGGACCTGCACGAGGCCGTGGCGGACACATCCTTGTTCCCGAGGATGGGCAGGTGGCATGGTCACGCTTGAGCAAAGGCGAGCGTTATTTCCTTCCCTCGATCGCGAATAGTCTTCCCTGCGCTCAGGGAGTGTCTTTTGTCGGCGGGGATTCACGCGGCTATGCCGATTCAGATGACTCACGGATCCCGGGGCTTCTTGCTGCTTTGCGTGAAACTCGCACTGTGGTGTGTGATCTGGGGAGATGGGGAGCTCAAAGCGAACAGACTGCAAGAAATTTCGATGCGCTCATTCTTATTGGTTTGGGAGATGCGGTTGGGGCCGCGCGCCTGTGTGCTCTCAGTGCGTCATTTCCATTCCCGTGTCGAAGTTTTCTCTTAATCGCGCCACCTCCACGTGGTGGATTCTTTTCACGAACTCCACTGAGCGGACAAATCTCTTCGACTCAAATCTCTCAAATTACCCACACCGAAGGAATGGGGGTGCATCCAGCGGGGATAAGGCCTCGGCAGGGGCGAAAAGGAAGGCGTGCCCGCTCACGACTGTGGGAACAGATTGTGGGGCATACGCAATGAGCCTGATCGACGATTGCCTTGTAGTGGCGCATTCGGGAAAGAAGGACGACCAGGCGGCGATACCTATCAAACCTATCGGGATGGGAATTGAAGAGCTTGGTACGCATTTGGAAGAACTCGAAGCTCGTTTCAATGGCCTGGGAAAGATATTGGCTCCCTTGATTCACCTTCCCGGAATTACGGATATCTTGGTGAATTCCACGCAGGTGTGGGCCGATTGCGGGCAGGGTGTTCAGCCGGCTGGATGCTCTTTTGACAGTGAAGAAGAAGTGCGTGAATTAGCTGTCACAATGGCAGGAATCTGCGGAAAGCGTTTAGATGATGCGGCTCCGATCGTTGATGGAGTCTTACCCATGGGGATTCGTCTTCACGCGGTTATCCCACCACTTTCTGGTGGGGGAACTCTGATTTCTCTGAGGATTCCTGCCAGAAATGGTCTCAGCATTGGGCAGATGCGTGAGATGGGGAGCATTGACAGCACCTCATTTCAGGTGTTGATGCGCGCACTTGATATGCGCTGCAACATCCTTATTTCTGGTGCTACGGGGAGCGGGAAAACCACTCTGCTTGCAGCACTTTTGGGCGCGTTGCCCGACGATCAGAGGCTGATCTGTATCGAGGAAATGAGCGAATTAAAGCCTCAACATCCCCATGTTGTTCACCTTCAAGCCAGACAGGCTAATGCTCAGGGGCGCGGGGAAGTGAGTCTGTCGGAATTGGTCCGAGCTGCTATGCGTATGAGGCCGGACCGCATCGTTTTAGGGGAATGTAGAGGTATCGAAGTTCGTGACATTATGACTGCTTTGAATACCGGGCACCGCGGAAGTTTTGCCACGATTCATGCGAATACTCCCGCAGAAGTTCCCGCCCGACTTGCGGCATTGGGAGCGCTCGCGGGAATGAATGCTCGAGCAACGGATCTGCAGGCAAGGGCAGCATTTCAGGTAGTTGTCCATATGGAGCGTGTTGCTCATGGTCCAAAGCGCGGCGCCCGCCAGCTGACACAGATCGGGATTTTTGGGATGGAAAATGGGGTACTTGCGTGCAACTGTGCCTATCGATGTGATGACCGAGGCCGCGGTACCCCCGGACCAGCGTGGGAAGGACTGCGCGCATTGCTTACTGAGGGCCCCTGATGCAGGCCAGGATATTTCGGCGTGTTCTGATGTGGGATCCGCATCCATTGCCGCGAGGGCAGCAGCGATTCTGGTCGAATCTGCAACGCGTACACACTCGACCTTGGAGGGGGACTACTTCACATTCCACCCTTACCGAAGCGGCTCAATCTCTAAGAAAAGTCAGTGCTTTGGTTCGTGCTGGGTTGTCAGCGCGTGATGCATGGCTACAGGTGGGTGAAGGCGAAGAAGGAGTTCCCTATGGGGTTGCTTCCACTGTTCTCAAACAGGCTGGAGAGCATGCGCGTATGGTTACTGCAGCCTGCGCAGTTTCCTACGAATTAGGTGCTCCTTTGTCAGCGGTTTTGGATGCTTTGGCACAAAACTTTGATGATATCGAGCGCATTCAAAAGGCACGACGAGTCGCCGGTGCTGGCCCCGCCCTATCCGCAAAGATCCTCAACTTACTGCCACTGCTGGCACTGTTCGCGGTATTCATCATGGGGATTAACCCATTTCCTGTGCTTGTTGATGGGGGAGTGGGTTCGATGTGTGCAGTAATCGGACTGTCATTTTTGGGAGCGGGGCGATGGGTCTCGCTTCGTCTTATACGCCGATCGTCATGTCAATGGGAGGAAGTTGCGCAGGAAGATATCGCAATCATCTGTGAGCTGGTAATCGCTGCATTGGAGTCTGGAGTGTCAATTCCTCGAGCGTTGGAGTGCATTGGACGTTCAGCGCAAATCGAAGAGCTGGTGAGAGCCGCGAGCTGTTTAACTCTTGGCGTGCGGTGGGATCGCACTTGGGAGGGATGCAGTGAGGGGATAACAAGCATTGCCGAGGTTCTGCGAGAAGCATGGGTGCGTGGAGCATCAGTTGATCATCAGCTGCATGCCTTAGCGGAAGCGAGCAGAGATCAAAGACTTACTGATGCGCGTGCCAGAGCAGAGGAATTGGGAGTGAAATTGGTTGTGCCCTTGGGACTACTGATGTTACCAGCCTTCATCTTCCTAGGGGTTGCGCCGGTACTTCTGACGATGGCACGAAATAGCTTCTAAGAAGTCCCGCGAATGTTATCCACAGTTTCTGTGTGTCGACGATTCATCCACAATTTTCACGGCTGCAGAGACTGAGGAAAGATTTTCGACGCACTCTCAAGACATGGGAACGAAGAGAAAGGAAAGGCCCATGTTGACGGAAGAAACACTTCACGACGATCGTGATCCCAAGAGTGAAATGATGATAGATCCAGAAGAAGGATCGACAACGGTTGAATATGCGATTGGGGCATTGGCAACGGCGGGATTCGCCGGTTTGCTCTTAGTGGTTTTAAAGTCCGGTGTCGTGCAATCTGCCCTTGAACATCTCATTAGCTCTGCATTGAGTATTTCATGAGACTGAGATACGACCGCTCCATGCCGTCATCCGAAAAGCACTCGGATGACGGCATGGTCAGCGTTGAAATTGCTCTGGGGACCTTCTCGATAGTCATCATGATTGCACTTGTCCTTTCAGTCTTTGCTGCTGCCATGACCACCCAGAATTTGTGTACTGCGCTTTCGGCGGGCATCCGTGAAAGCGCTCGCGGAGGAAACGGGCAGGAAACTGCGCGTGTGATGTCCACTCGGATATCAGGGGCCCACTTTGAGTTTTCCGCAGACGAGAAGTGGGTTTACGGCAAAGCACAAGCTCCCTATAGAGGTCCTGCGGGAATGATCGGCTTGAACTCGCAGTGCAGATATCAGATGTTGCGCGAAAGCACTGTGGTAGGTGGTGATTGAGGATGAGTAAGAAGAGGGGTTCGGATGAAGGCTCCGGGACAATCATGGTGGTTGGGGTACTGGCTGTCCTTTCTGTTCTTGCCTGCAGTGCACTGGCATACATTGCTCTTCTTGCGGCGGGGAATCGAGCCCAGAATATTGCGGATCTCAGTGCCTTGGCGGGAGCAGATGTTTCCGCAACAGCTCAGTGGGAATCGGTAGAGGAAAAAGCCTGTCATGCAGCAAATGAGGTTGCTCAAGAAAACGGAGCAATGCTGAGTTCATGTCACTGCGAAAGTGTCGACACGGTCGTCACGGTGCGTGTGAGCAGTGGGTGGGGATGGAATGTCTTTCGCTCGGCTCGAGCGGGAGTTGACGGTGAAATTGCTGCAGATGCACTTGAGGGGCCTGCCCCCCGGCTGGCCCCTCAAGCATCCCATCAACACAGTGCGAGTTTCCCGAAAAGTCTTTCGGTGTGGCATCCCCACTTAAGTGGGGTCCAACTCTCGATGACTTAAATATAGGAAGTGATACTGTATGGATACTATTTTGTATCTGAAAGTTTTCTGGGAATTTCTTCGAAAGGTGAATGCTCGACGAGGAAGCCCAAAAGGCGCTCTGCACCGGACTTGGAGAGCGGCTCATTCCCGTTTCCGCACTTCGGAGACTGGACACACCGGGGGCATCCATCGTGGCATTGGCACTCAGAAACAGCCTGATAGGTGCGCTCCATCCAAACACGTGCGTGGGCGAAACCGTAATGCGAATAGCCCGCTCCACCCGGATAAGCATCGTGAACAAAAACAGTTGGTAAATCGGTATCCGTATGGAGATTTGTCGAAAGCCCACCTAAATCCCAACGGTCGCAATTTGCCAGTAGGGGAAGAAGTGCAATCGAAGCATGCTCTGCTGCGTGGAGCGCTCCTAAGACATCACCTTTATCGATCCCGATCGCTGCCATTGTCGCTGGAGTCAAGGTGTACCAACAGGCTTGAGTGCGTAAAGTGCGCTCCGGCATATCTAGTTGAGTATTTGAGATGTATTCCAGCCCTGGAAGTCGAAGGAGGTCGAAATCGGTGACCTGACGGGTGACATCAACGGTCCCTCGATACCAGTGAACAAGAGAATCTGGGCTGACCCATTCTTCATCAATACTGATAACCCGCAATGAAGTCGCATCTTGGGCCCTGGTCCTGAGCGGTGTGCGGACTTCTTCGACGTAGGCGATACGT
Organism: Actinomyces sp. oral taxon 181; assembly: GCF_018370895.1. NCBI lineage: Bacteria > Bacillati > Actinomycetota > Actinomycetes > Actinomycetales > Actinomycetaceae > Actinomyces > Actinomyces sp. oral taxon 181. The sequence continues at coordinate 32,448 of NZ_JAGYZL010000004.1, read as the reverse complement.
GTGGGTCCTTCTTCGAGAGAGAGGACGTGGAAGGTTCGTCCCTGGTGCACGTAGATCGCATCCGGAAACACCTGCGAATCCGCGGAATCTTGGGGGACAGAACCGATGATGCTTCCGCTTCGGGTATCGACAATTTGAACATCGCCACCACTGCCGCGGATCTGGATTTTCTCCCATGGGCCATCAGAAGAGCTGACATTCCAACGCCAGCCTCCACTTCGGTTAACCAGTATCCCTTCCTGACCGAGCTCAGCTAAAAGAGCGGGAGCTCCACTTCCGAAAACCGCGATTGCCTCATCGTTGGGAAGAGGGAGTTCGGCAGCCGCAGCACACAGGTGATCGCGCAAGACCCAGGGGTTTTGAGGATCTAATACCGCTGCCTCGACAGGGGAAAAAATCTCATCGCTGTGATGAACAAGGAAAGAATCAAGGGGGTTGTCGCCAGCAATAAGAACAGAAATACCATCTGCTCCAGCACGTCCGGAGCGCCCAACCTGCTGCCAAAATGATGCGCGAGTCCCAGGCCATCCAGCCGTGATGGTGACATCAAGCCCAGAGATGTCGATACCCATTTCTAAGGCAGAGGTCGTTGCAAGTGCTCGCAATCGACCCGAACGCAGTGCAGATTCTAAGGCGCGTCGTTCTTCGGGAAGGAAACCTCCCCTATACGCAGCGACGGTCGACGCTAGTTCTGGAGCATCGCGGAGTTTGTCGCGGGTCTGGGCGGCGACGGCCTCGGCACCACCGCGTGAGCGAACAAAGGCCAACAGGCGAGCATCGGCGCGAATAAGCTCTGCGCACAAAAGCGAAGCCTCTGTTTGGGCGGAAAGACGCTGAGTTGGAGCTTCAAGAACCGTTTCTTTGCCGGCCTCGGCGGCACGGAGAGCAGAAAGGAAGGCATCAATTGATACATCTTCTTCGCGGGGAACCTCGCGGCCCTCCCACATAAAGATGTGGTGAGTTCCGCGTCCGGAAGTATCGTCTGTGATCGCGTCGATGTTTTTGCGCCCAATCATTGTCTGAGCAACGGATTGTGGATCGGCCAGAGTCGCGGACATCATAATGACCTGGACGTCTGCACCAAGGTGGCGCGCAATTCTTAAAAGTCGGCGTAAAACCAGAGAAATATGGCTACCGCTGACGCCTCGCCACTGGTGCATTTCGTCAACAATCACGTAGCGCAGCGATGCGAAAAAGCGAGTCCAGCGCTCATGACGGGGGAGCATGACGTAGTGCAGGTAGTCCGGGTTCGTTAGGACGATATCGGCGTTTGCGCGAGCCCATTCCTTGGCTTCGCGAGGAGTATCCCCATCGGCAAGTGCAAGGGCGATGTCATGTTCGAGGCCATCAACAAGATGGTTCAGCGAATGAAGCTGGTCTGCTGCAAGCGCTTTGGTTGGTGAGAGGTAAAGGCAGCTTGGACGCCGGTGAATATCGGAGATTCTGTTGGAGTCATCGGCCTGAACCAGGTCTGAAAGAATCGGCGTCCATGCGACCAGAGACTTGCCTGATCCCGTACCGGTAGCAACGACAACATCGCGTCCGGAATGGATTGACTCAAGGGCTTGCACTTGGTGAAGCCACGGTTCATCAACACCGCTATGGTGCCACGCTGACACGACAGGGGTAGGAATCCACTCGGGCCACGGTGAAGTTTGTGCATCTTGGGCAGAAAGGCAGCGATAATCGACAAACTGACCCTGCGTGCCTCGGGAGCGGATGATCTCGAGCAGGTCCTCAGAGCGTGAATCCATCAGAGCCCGAAAGCGGCACCACTATGAGCGGAGCGCCCCTTGGCCTCGGCATCAGTGGAGGCAGGGCTACCCGACTGGGGCTGCGCGAAGGACTCAGCGGAGGCCGAGGCCTCGGGCGGAGCAGAGTAGGGAGTTGCCTCTGGAGCGACCCATCCCAAGGTCTGGGTTGCGGCCTCTTGCATGTAACGGATCGCGTCAATTCCGGTTGAAATACCTGCGCCCAGGTGGTCAGTGAGCTGTTGATCCGATAGGCCGGCAGAAGTGTCAACGGCGAAATCGGCGCACACCTGAAGAGAACCGGCGGGATCCAACATCCAATAAACCGTTGGGAAATACTTCTCACGGTTCCATGAATCAGCTGCGGCGAAAAGCGGATGGCCGGCCTTTTCGGCCTCGAAGTCGGTATCCCAGACCGCACGAATCGACAGGAAGCGCTCGGAAGAATCCATACTGAGCAGGAAAGGCACTCCGTCAAAAACGGCACCAGCAGCGCGGTTATCCGCCAAAACATCAGCCTGGAACTGGAGCTCAGAAAGAGTGCGCATTAAGCGATCGAAAGTCACCTTGTACGGCGTGATCGAATCCTTGGGTACGGGATAGGGACCTGGAAGCGTGCTCATGATCGATCTCCCTGGTGGAGTGAGATGGTGTTCGCCTCGCTCGATGATTCTCGATCCGAATCTTCATCACTCCACGTGACGAATTCGGGAAGGGTTTCTTCAAGATCGGAGAAGAAACCCATGATCATCGACATTGAAGTTTCGAAGAAGGTATCGAGCTGGGCCTCCGAAAGACCGTTTGTTGCAACGATGTCGCATTCGGCAATCAGCCCGTAGCGTTGACCGTCTTCGAAAGGTGCCAAGTACGCCTTCGGGCCTGTGCGGGTTGCATTGCAGCGCCGAACTTCTTCCATGAGCGACGCAAATTCGGCATCATCATTGGCAATTCCGCGCCAGTGCGCACGTAATTGGAGAATGTGGGGGTTTGAGGTGTTCCAGAAATAGATCGCATTTCGTGTCGGAACAGCGAGCTCTTCGTCTGAAGACTCACCAAAATTCAGATCGTGACCGTGCAAGACGGCGCGAATGCGGTCGGTGTTGACCGGAGAAATCGACACGTAGCACCCCTGATCCGAGTCGGTAGTGGCATTGAGCCGCAGTGACTCACGCCCGTTGACTCCTCCACTGTAACCGAATGACCGGAGTGCGGCTCGAGATAGAAGCTTGAGAATGTGACAAAATATCACCCTGATCAACCGAGGAAAAACCAAGTGTTCCAATAGAAAATGCCCTAGATGGGTGACTAAAATAAGACCTTCGAAGAACGCGGAACGAGACAGTTGCCACCTAGCTGGTTGTCGCACGAGGGAAGGGAGATGAAATGAGCGACCGCATTCCCGGTTATCCTGATCCTTCCTTTAATCCCGAAGAATCCGAGGCCTACGCTCCTTCAGAGGCTGCTGCAGAGGTTCCGGAAGCGATCGCAGCCTCGGCCTCGTCAAGGCGATCCTCTGGCCCCCAGGACTTGGGGAGTTCCACTTCTCAAACACCTTCTTCTGCCGCTGGACGGCGACCAAACATTCGCCAATCAAGCCCGGGTGTTGGTAGCTCACGTGCCGGTGCGGGTGGTGGTAACGCACGTGCCGGTGCGGGTGCTGCTCGGACTGCCCCAAGGACTGTGGCTCCCGGCTACCGACCTCGCCTCATGCGTCGACTTTTCGCTGCAGGAGGGTGTGCACTCTTCAGCATCCTTGTCGCTTGGGCTGCCGTCTTCACTGTTACAGGCCAGGCGATTGACACCTTGTCGATGGAAGCTGCCATGCGCTGGGCAGAGTCCTTAGGCGCTGTGGGAAGTACCGTGACGCACATTATTTCGGTTCCCGCGATGGTCGCTGTTGCTGGTCTGATCGTTTTGATTGCGTGGCTACGTCGTCGTCCAACACTGGCGGGGCGTGCGCTGGGAATGATTGTTGCGGCTAATACGACGACTCAGGTTGCGAAGCTGCTCATTGATCGACCGGATTTCCACATGTCGGCGGCCATTTTGAATTCGCTTCCTTCGGGGCATACGACAGTTGCAATGTCCCTGGCGCTGGCATTGGTGATGATTGCCCCCGAATGGTTCCGAGGCCCCGCAGCGTGGATCGGATATATCTGGACATCCTTGGTGGGTATTTCCGTCATGGTTTTTGGCTGGCACCGCCCCGCCGATGTTCTTGTTGCTATGGCAATCTGCGGTTTTTGGGCGCTGATCTTGTGTCCGCTGGAGACCCGCGTTCGCCACGGCGTACCCGCCCAGAAAACTATGGCTGTCATTGCAATGGCCAGCGCACTCATCACAGTCTTGGGAGTTGTCTATTCTGTGTGGGCGCTGACGCCCAATGATCTGGCACAAATGGGTTCGGGCGGAATCACCTACGCAGAATTTTTGGATGCTCTTCCGCGCCGAGCGCATGTTCTTGCCGGGATTTCATCCTTTGGTGTTGTCGCTGTTGCAGGTTTTGTTATTCACGAGGTTGACCGACTTTCTGCGAAATAGTGCCGTTTTTGAGCCGAAAGCGCGCTCGCACTAGTTTCATTTAACTTATTCGCAAGCTGTTCAGACACTTGCGCAATGCGTTCACCCACTTTCGGAATTTGCGCATTTTTTTCGAATGGCAACACACCGCATGTCGTAGCTACACCTTTTCTGAAAACTAGATATTGTGGGACACGTTCGTCTCACGCACTAGATATTGTGCCCCCACCACGATGTCAGTGTTGAAGCTCGGAAAGGAAAACCGTGACTACATCTCCCACAACACGCTATGACATCGATGCGATCTCGACCGTCGAGGAATACCTTGACCGCTCCGATTGGCGCGTCAATGCAAACGCCAATCAGGGCTACTCGCTGGGTGGCCTGATTCTGAACTCTGCCGGCAAGATGATTGCCAACTACTGGCTGGAGCGCGTTTACTCCCCCGAAGCGGGAGCAGCACACCGCAGCGGTGATATCCACATCCACGATCTCGATATGTTCGCGGGTTACTGTGCGGGATGGTCGCTCAAGCGACTGATCCAAGAAGGTTTCAACGGGGTCAGCGGTGCCATCGCCTCGGCTCCCCCGAAGCACTTCTCTTCGGCGTGCGGACAGATCGTGAACTTCCTTGGAACTTTGCAAAACGAATGGGCAGGAGCGCAGGCCTTCTCTTCCTTTGATACCTACATGGCCCCCTTCGTTCGCCTGGACAACATGACCTACGAGCAGATCGTCCAGAGCATGCAGGAACTGATCTACAACCTCAATGTTCCCTCGCGCTGGGGCAGCCAGTGCCCCTTCACGAATCTCACTTTCGACTGGACCTGCCCGGATGATCTTGCCGATGAGCACCCCCTCATTGGCGACGAAGTTGTGGACTTTACCTATGGCGAGCTCCAAGAGGAAATGAACCTCATTAATCGCGCCTTCATTGAGGTCATGACGGGGGGAGACGCAGATGGCCGTGTCTTCACTTTCCCGATCCCGACCTACAACATGACTCCCGATTTTGATTGGGAGGGCGAAAATGTTGACGCGCTTTTCGAAATGACCGCAAAGTACGGCCTTCCCTACTTCCAGAACTTCATTAATTCTGACTTGGATCCCCACATGATCCGCTCGATGTGCTGCCGCCTGCAGCTGGATCTTCGCGAGCTACTCAAGCGCGGAAACGGACTTTTCGGTTCAGCCGAACTGACCGGCTCCATCGGTGTCGTCACAATCAATATGGCGCGCCTGGGCTACCGTTTCGCGGGTGACATGGATGGCCTCGTCAAGGAATTGGACCACTTGATTGACCTGGGTTCGCAGACCCTGGAAGCCAAGCGTGAAACCATTCAGTTCCACATGGATCGCGGCTTGTTCCCCTACTCGAAGCGCTACTTGGGGCACTTGAATAACCACTTCTCAACCATTGGCGTCAACGGCATGAACGAGATGGTTCGAAACTTCACGGGAGACCAGTACGACATCACCGATACCTTCGGTTTCGAGATGTGCTGCTCGATCCTTGATCACATCCGTGAGCGCATGGTTGAACTCCAAGAGGCGACCGGCCACATGTACAACCTCGAGGCAACCCCAGCCGAAGGTACGACCTACCGCTTCGCGAAGGCCGACCGTCTCCACTACCCGGGTATCCTCCAGGCCGGAACCGATGAGCAGCCCTACTACACGAACTCCTCGCAGCTTCCCGTTGGTTACACCGACGATCCTTTCCAAGCGTTGGAAGATCAGGAAGTATTGCAGGGTAAGTACACGGGCGGCACGGTTTTGCACCTCTACATGGGCGAGCGTATGAGCTCGGGTGCGGCCTGCAAGGAGATGGTGCGTCGTTCACTGACCGCATTCAAGGTCCCTTACATCACCATCACCCCAACCTTCTCGATCTGCCCCGTGCACGGTTACCTTGCCGGCGAGCACTGGACCTGCGAGAAGTGCGCCGAGGCTCACCCCGACCGTGAACCGCAAGAATGTGAGGTCTGGACTCGAGTCATGGGCTACTTCCGCCCCGTGAAATCCTTCAATATCGGTAAGAAGGGCGAGTACAACGAGCGCACCATGTTCTCCGAGGCTGCGGCTTCGGATCACGGTGAACTGGTCAGTGCCTTCCCGCCGGTGGATCAGCGATGAGCCTTGCGACCTTGAGGGCCTCGGACCTGCAGATCGCGGGTCTGAGCCCTATGTCCAGCGTTGACTGGCCGGGAAAATTTGTGGCGACGGTGTTTGCCCAGGGATGCCCGTGGGCATGCCCGTACTGCCACAATCAGGCGATCATCGATCCGAAGATTCCCGGAGTTGTGTCCTGGGAGAAAATCGAGGATCTGCTGGGCCGTCGCGTTGGTCTGCTGGATGGGGTGGTCTTCTCTGGTGGCGAGGCCACGCGCCAGTTGGCTCTTCTGCCGGCCATGCAGCGCGTGCGTGATTTGGGTTTCGAGGTTGGTCTGCACACAGCAGGCCCCTATCCTTCGCGTCTACGTGAGATTTTGCGTTCCGACTTGGTCGATTGGGTGGGCATTGACATTAAAGCGATGTCAGGTCCCGCGTACGAGGCCGTGGCCGGGCGCCCAAACGCGGGTCCAAAAGCCTGGGAGAGCTTGGGTGAAGTGCTGGATTCGGGTGTTGCCTACGAGGTTCGCCTGACGGTGTATCCGGATGGCCCTTCCGATGCTTGTGAGGTTGCCTCGTGCGTCAAGGATTTGGGTGCAACGCATTTCGCACTTCAGCAGGCTCGCGCCATGGGTACTGCAGAAGGTTTCAATGCGGGGGACCGCGCGTGGGATATGGAAGTCGAGGCGATGGCTGAGGACATCAAGAAGCTGGGGTTTGAATCCTTTGAATTCAGGCCTGCGTGAAACAACGTGCTCGGCGACTCTGTGTTTGGGGGAGTGCCGGGTGTGTGAGCGGCCGCTATGCGCTCTGAAGTGGGGTTGAGTGTGCAGTGCCGCAGCGTTGCCGGGAGTGCTTTAAGCTGCACTCCCGGCAACTGCTATCTTCTGGTTTCCAGATAAGCGAAGCGCAGCCATTAAGCAGGGAACACTTCCATTGATTGCTGTTATTGCCCTGATTCTGACAATGGTGCTCTACTGAAATTCGGCGTAATTCGTGCACAAAGTAGCGTCGGTGAAGTAGGTTAGTCCTGTGAGTGCACCACAACCCCAACTGTCCCGCCGCGAACTCTATCGCCGCGAACGCCAGCTTAAGCAGAATTCGGTCTTCTCGATCGTCGTTTCGGTGATGGCTGGACTCAGTGTCCTCAGCCTTTTGGTGCTCTCGGGAATTCTTCCCATCCCCTTCCTTAACGGCTTTTCCGCAAAAGTTCAGTACGCCTCGACGGGAGATATTCCCTGCCCTAGCGAGGAAACTCAACCTCTGGCTACGTCCTCGATCAAGGTGCAGGTTTTCAATACGACGTCACGCTCGGGTGTTGCACGCGATGCATCAGACATGCTCAAGAGCGTGGGCTTCCAGGTGGCAGATCCTTCGAATTCCTCGCCTGAATATGCGGGTTCTGCTCAGATTCAAGCGGGTCCTCAGTCTGTTGATGCGGCCTACACGGTCGCGCGCTTCTTCCCCTCATCGCGAGTGACCTTGACTGATAACACCGAACCGGGAGTGACGGTCCTTTTGGGCTCGCTCTACAACGGTGCCCTGACCGCTGAGGATCTGCAGCGTGTTCAGGAAAATCATGATGACCTTAAGGGTCCCAGCACCTGCTTGGCACTGCGGAAATAGCTGAGATCCACCCCGCGCGGGTGAGATTTAGAAGTGTGCCTGAGAAACGTCAGGTAGCGAATCCAAGTACGCCAACGCAGCCGTGATTAGTGCGCGGCGTTCCTGTGTGGTCAGATCGTAGGAATTGATATGGTCGTGCACCCACAGGCCGTCGGCAATGATGTACAGCAGGTAAATATCTGGATCGGCCAAAATTTCTTCGCGAGGAAGTAACCAGGGACCTAAGATTTCATCCCACACCTCGGCGCCCTCTTCACGCGTATGAGTATCAAGCGCCAAAAGAAGGTCTGCGCGGGTCGCGCTTTGCGAGAGTACTTCGACGACGGCTCGTAGGCGTTCGCGGGCGGATAGTTCCTCGGGAGGGGCTCCCGCGGCCTCGAGAAGGCTTGCCCTCCATGACGAGGCCAAGTGCTCGTTGAGCGCCAAAAGTAGCGCAGTGCGAGAGGGGAAGTGGTAGAGAAGGCCGGATTTCGACATTCCCGAGGCCTTCGCGAGGGAGTCGTAGGTCAGTGCGTCCAGGCTTTTCTTATCGATGATCTCCAAGGCGGCCTGGATGAGCTGCGATTTTTTACTCGTGCGCATACTTGGTCTCCTTCGGATTGTCTTTGAGGAGCACGGCTGTTGCGATTGCGGCGCTCAGGGCAACTGCGATCGTAATGGATAGTGTCCATGTATAGGCGGTATCGATGGCGCTTGCGGCCATGGGTGCAAGAACTGGGTCGTGGGCGGAAGCGTCCATGTTATGGGCGACTTCGGGAGCCGCATTGAGAGTGTAAAACAGTGACATCAGTGAACCCAAGACCGCCACCGAAAGCATTGTTCCAAACTCATAGGAAACCGATTCAATTGCCGAGGCCATGCCGGTTCGGCGGGCTGGGGCTGAACCGATGATTGCAGTTGAGGTAACGCTCATAGCCAGGCCAGTTCCTGTACCTAGGAGTGCGAGCGCGATCATGAAGATGAGGAAGAGATTTTCCTTGATCGCGATGATCGCGACGATTCCGGAGATGCTTGCAAGGACGTAACCGCCTGAAATGACGGTTCTAAATCCCACGCGATCGACGTAGCGGCCGCCCAAGATAGCGCCCGGGAACGCTGCTACAGCAACGACGCCTGTGACAAGGCCTGCTTGGAGCGGAGTGAAACCTGCTGAGAGTTGGAAACGCTGGGTTGTCAGGATTTCCATTCCAGAGACCACAAACATACCGAGGAATGCGCCCAAAAATCCCGCTGTGAAGAGGCGGCTGTGGAAGACATCGAGGGTCAGAAGTGGAACCTCAAGGTAATGCTGGCGATGGGTGAAGAGCACCATGCCGATGATAAATAGGACGATGCCGGTCGCGACAAGGGTCGTGTCAATAGGCGTGTGAGCAAGGTTTTCGATTGTGAGAACAAGGCCGACCATGGTGATCATCGCGTAAAGGGAGGACATGAAGTCCCAGCAACGTTTGGGGTTGGGGTAATTGTCAGGAGCAAGAAGGTAAGTACTGACCAAGGCGATGATGACGATGGGAATGTTGATCAGGAAGACCGCTCCCCACCACGTGTGAGTAAGGAGGAATCCACCCAAGAGTGGGCCGATGGCCGAGCCGACGGTTGCTACCGATCCCCAGATACCGATGGCGGTGTTGCGCTCGCGGGGTTCAAGGAAGGTCTGGCGGATGAGCGCAAGGGTTGAAGGCATGAGGACCGCAGCACCTGCGCCGAGGGATCCTCGTGCAGCGATCAGGATCTCGACATTTGGTGCGAATGCCGCGGCAGTGGAAGCGAGACCGAAGATTGCGAGTCCGGCCTCGAACATGCGTCGGTGTCCGATCTTGTCTCCTAGGGTTCCGGTTCCCAATAGAAGGCCGGCCAGAACCAGAGGGTAGGCGTTGATGATCCACAAGCCTTGCTGATGGGTCGTGTGGAGTTCAGATCGAAGGGTAGGAAGAGCGACGTAGAGGATGGAGTTATCGGCTGCGACGATGAACAGCCCCAGTGAAATCACAAGAAGAAACGCCCATCGAGTCCGTGTCGATTCAGTGCGCATGAGCAGATGTTAGCACATAACTGTAACGGACGTCCGGTTTAGTAAGTGAGCTGCGCTCGGTAGGAAATGGTTGGTATTCAGCGGAAAAGAGGTAAATGCCAAGGCCGGGGTGTCCTTTCGGACACCCCGGCAACAGTGATCAGAAACGATCAGGCTTGAGTGGAGCGATGGCGTGAAGCGTAGGGTTCGCGCTCGAGTTCGGATCCTGCCGGAGCCGAAGCGGGCGAAGCCTGCTCAAGGTTGGTTCCACGCAGCTTCGAAATACCGCGCATGCCGTGGTAGACGATGATCGCAGCGGCGGTGCCCAGGGCGATGCCGCCGAAGGTCATGCCGCTGACGTTCCAGGTGAAGTCTGCGATTGCAACAATCAGAGCGATAGCAGCAGTGTTGAGGTTGACCGGGTTGGAAAAATCAACGCGGTTCTGGACCCAGATACGAACGCCGAGCATGCCGATCATGCCGTAGAGGACGGTACCGGCGCCACCGAGGACACCGGAGGGAATCGTTGCGATGAGCGCACCGAACTTCGGCATGAGCGAGAGCAGGAAGGCGCAGCATGCTGCGACCAGGTAGGCAGCCGTCGAGTAGACGCGGGTTGCTGCCATAACACCGATGTTTTCGGCGTAGGTCGTCGTGCCGGAACCGCCGCCCGCACCTGCGAGCATGGTGGAAAGACCATCAGCGAAGAGCGCGCGACCCGTCAGGTCGTCGAGGTTTTCACCGGTCATTGCGGAAACCGACTTCACGTGACCGACGTTTTCGGCGATGAGGACGAAGACAACTGGGATGAAGAGGCCCAGGGTGGAGACGGAGAAGGAGGGGGTCTGGAATTGCGGAAGGCCGAACCATGCGGCCTCGCGAACTGCATCGAACTTGACCTCGTGCTGGATAACTGCGGCAATGTAACCGATGAGCACGCCGAAGAGGATCGAGAGGCGGCCGATGATTCCCTTGAACAAAACCGTGATCAAGCAGATTGAGATGATTGTGACGACTGCGGTGATGGGGCCAGTCTTCACCCAGTTCCATGCGGCGGGTGCAAGGTTCAGACCGATGAGGGCAACGATTGCGCCTGTAACGGTCGGGGGCATGATCGCATCAATCCAGCGCACACCTGCGAAGTGAACGATGATGCCGACAAGAGCCAAGGTTGCGCCGGTGGCGATGATGCCGCCCAGTGCGAAGCTCTGGCCAAGTTCCTTAGTTCCGGAGACTGCCAAGATTGGCGAAATTAAAGCGAAGGACGACCCCAAATAACTTGGGAGCCGTCCTGCAGTGACAAGGAAGAAGAGGAGCGTTCCAATTGCCGAGAAGAACAATGTTGTTGACGGTGGGAACCCGGTGAGCAAAGGAACCAAAAAAGTTGCCCCGAACATTGCAACGACGTGTTGTGCGCCAATTCCAATTGTTCGAGGCCAAGAAAGACGTTCGCCGGGAAGAACTACGTCCCCGGGAGCAATACTGGTGCCATCGCCATGAAGTTTCCAACGGAAGAATCCTGATTGTGCAACAGACATGCTGCTAAATCTCCGATCAGTTAAAAGGTCTGGGCCGAAACCGGTCGGAACATCAGTATAGACCGAAACCTGAGTGTTGTGTGAAAATGCCCGCTATGTGGCGCCTCACAGGACTGTTTTACTTCGCCCGGTTGTGGCGTAATACCGCGGTATTCACCTTGAAGGCATGAGATATGGCATGCTTGAGGAAAGAATCAAAATGTGTAGGTCGCAGGAGTATCGGAGGGTATTCATGGCACTCAATCCCTATGCTCCGGGAGGCAGTGGAACAAGCGCGAGCAATGCTGCCAATCCAGCAACGGCCTCGACCGTCCTGGACCCCTATGGGCCAACTCCACACTTAGAGCCTCCAAAGTCCGAACAGCCGCAGAGCATGGTATTCCCGGGCAGTGACGACACCTCGCTGCTTGATGTGTTTGCAAACCCCGGTTACACGTCTCCCAAACCGCAGGTCAATTCGATTGCAAATAGTGCGGCGTGGGTAAGCGCGCTCTCAATATTCTTCTTTCCCGCGATTGCAGCCGTGATTATGGGAATCATTGGACTTGTCGGTTCGACGAGTATGAACGGTGTGGGACGCAGGGCGTCGATTGCGGCAATTATCGCCGGAGTTATTGGGATTCTGATCTGGTTCCTGGTCTGGATGGCATTATTCTGGCGCTCTTCGTGAGGGATTCCACGCTGAAAGCTGGCGTGAAAATTTCGTGATTTCGACGAATTCCGCTAGCATTACGGGGTGCGTGTTTCACGCTCCGGAGGATTCGCCTAGTGGCCTATGGCGCACGCTTGGAAAGCGTGTTGGGTGCAAGCCCTCGGGGGTTCGAATCCCCCATCCTCCGCAGAAAAAGCCCGGATTCATTGAGAATCCGGGCTTTTTGTTGGTTTTGAGGAGTCTAGTAAGTGGAATAGATTAGAAAGGTGGTGTAGGAACTCTCTGCTTCCACACCACCTTTCGGTAACTTGAACAGCTACAACTGGTGTTGCATCACTATTCTTAATAGCTCAGCCGGTATTCCACAGTGACCCTGTTTTACTGCCACCTTCTAGCTGCCTCGCGAATTGCATCAACGTGAAGATAGATGTCCTCAACGGCAGAGATGTCTACGCGCGTTTCATTCTTGTTGTCATCAAGGAATACGAGGTACTTGTTCCGTCCGTTGAAGTAACAGCGCAAAATTGGGCGCCGATTATTGTCATCTACGAGCACGGAGAAGTAGCTCTTAGCATCGCGCCATGCAATGCGCTCGGGAGGCAGTTCCGCACAGGCAATTGCTTTAACGATATAGAATGCCGCGAGCTCATCCTCGGTGGTTTCAATGTCAGAAGAGCCTCGTGTTGGTGGCTCGTTTGTTTCAGGGTCTGTAGCAATTTCAAAGGAGCTCGTCACTGTTGAGGGAATCACGGTGTTACTGTCAGCACCCAGAGCGTTCTTGAGGCGATCATTGACGCGTTCCGCGAGGAACTGGTTAATTGCTTTACTGGTCAGAGGAATGAACTTCTCGAGAGCAGGTTGAGTGAGACGGCCACTGTACACACGAGATGCGAAAAGGCGGATGAAATCACTAGATGGCTCCCTGAACTCTGCCGCAATTTCGCGTTTGATTGCTCCAACGTACTTCAGCTCTTCTGCCGCGCTCATAATTGAGTCGAGGTCAAACTGATCCTTGGTGAGCTTCCGCAGTTCAGGAAGAAGAGTTTCGTCAATATCGGCAAGATCCAAAACGAGGAATGGCTTTTCGTCCATCTTGTTTGGCTGCTCAAGATCCGTGTAGAAATTGTATTGCCGTCCATTCGTAAGGATTGCAATCCTCGCGTTTGTTACCGAGAAATAGCGGAATAGTTGTCCTGCATGTGAGGGTGTGAGATCGCCGCTGATCTTCTTGCACTCGATAAGCATTCGGACAGTTCCCGCGCCCATGATTGCGTAATCGACTTTTTCGCCGCGCTTGACTCCGATATCGGCGGTGTATTCAGGAATGACCTCTTGAGGATCAAAAATGTCGTAGCCAAGAACTGTGGAGATGAATGGGAGGATGAACGCAGTCTTTGTCGCTTCCTCGGTTTCTGTTTGTTCCCAGTTTGTTACAACGCGAGAAGCGAGGAGCGACAGCGAGTCTTCAAATGTCATGATGCGCGCCTTTACGAATCGATCACTAGCTTGGCAGATTTGTCTGCCTAGCTAGATGATACAACTCGCATAAAATATTCTGAAAATTGGCTCCTAATAAGCTGATTTGCTTGGTGGTGACTCAAGGCACCCTCATCGTTGCAATGATGACGTTGGCCGACAGATCTTTGGTACTTCGTGAGCTATAGCGCTGGTCCACGCTTCTCTGGGGTCGCCGCGCGCGCCTTGCTCTGTGTAAACTGTTCCCGGATCCTCCGCGTGACGGTATCATCCGAACCTCCCCAGGGCAGGAATGCAGCAAGGATAAGGGTGCGCTGCCGGGTACGCGGGGGATTCTTTTTTACCTGGGTACTCATGGATTGCGAAATCTGCGCTGTGTAAGTGCGCACATGTGGTTGTGGCAGCCTATCTGAACCATCAAATAAGACTTTCAATTTTGGCTTCTTAGAAGCCAATTTGTTCACCTTGAAAACTTACCTATGTACGCAGCTCAATACTTATTTTCGATACAAAAATGAATCTCTATATACGGTGTCGCTCTTAACAAATAGACTTGCCCTGACCCATCTCTACTTTCAACAGGAGAACACAGTGCATAACGTCGGTTCGCGCTCCCTGTGGCGTCGCGCCGGTCAGATTCTGTCCATCTTGATCGTCGCAACCCTCGTGGTCTTTGGACTGGGAAATACTCCCAGCCGGGCCGCAACTCCCGTCCTCAATGTCAGCATCACCCCGGAAAAGACTTCATACAACTCCGGCGATACTCAGAAATACACCGTCTCTTGGTCGTGTACTTCGCTGACCGAGGACTGTGTGGACTCCGTCATTAAGGTGCGTATCCCTCACGCTGTTAACCAGAGTGGTGACGCTGTGGATAAGGCAGTGGCGGCAAACCTTGCGGCAACTGCCACTTCAGGAACACCCGCAGTGAGCGCCAACCTCACTCAGGGAACGGCTACAACCGACGCCTACGTTACCTACAACATGGGACGCATTCCGGCGGGTAACTCCTATCAGGCTGTCATTACCTTCGAGATGCCGAATAGCTACACGCCCGATCAGTCGACCGTTTCTCCCGAGGTTTCATTCACTTCGGCGGATACGACCGTGACCGACGACACGAAGGTGACGAACCATGCGGAAACTACTCTTGGCCTGACCAAGAAGAAGCCCACCGCCATTGGCCCAAAGGGAAGCAATGTCACCTATTCGCTGACACCGACGATTTCCTCTGGAACGCTCGGCCCGAACCGAGGCAAGCTCGCCATGACCAATGTGAAGCTTGTCGACAAGCTTCCCTCATGTGCAACCTACGTCAGCACTACTTCCCAGGGCACGACTGATGGATCTGAGTTCACCGGAGTAGAACCGACCTACGACGCAGCGACGCACTCTTTGACCTGGAACCTTGGAACTCTGCTACCCAATGTCGTCAACTTCCAACTCAATGTCACTCTGAACTATCCAACGAGCTGCGCAGATAACACGGTTACGAACACCGCAACCGTTACGGGTAGCCCCTACGGTGATCCCACGAAGACCGCATCCGCTAATTCCTCGGTCTCACACGATTTTGCGGACAAGGTCTCTTATGGGGGTACCTTCTCCAAGAATGCACTGCAGCAGTTCAAGCGCGGTCAAAACGGCATGTGGTTGTACTGGTACAACAACACCTCAAACATGCCGGTTGTTCTGGAATACACCGACTACCTCAGCTGCGCCCTGACCTCACCAACTGATGGATCGACAGACTGCGCTAACCCTCTGATGTTCGCTCGCGGGGCAGAGCTCAACACAACTTCTCCGGTCGAATTCACCTACTGGACCAACAAGGGCAACACAGGAACGCAAACCCTGGCGGCCTCGAAGAAGTTTGACGCTTCAGGTCTGGCAAGCGACGAATACATCACGAAGTTCCACTACAAGCAGACTTTGAGCCCCTCAGAGAGCGGCCGTTTCATTGTCCAGGGTCAGATCAACGCAAAGACTCCGACAACCGAAGCTGGCGCCGACTACGTGCGGGCGGATACAAACTCCAGTGCTTGGAAGGCTGGAACCGATCCCTCGTGGGTTCGCGTGCAGAACTGTGTCACCGACCTGTCGATGAAGTCCGAAGATGGAGCGCATACCATTGGTATCCCCGCGGATAACCTCTGTGACATCCTCCTGCTTGAAACCTCGCGTCCTTCGTACTACAACGCAAAGTCGACCATTGCGAACTCCCAGGCAGCCCCGGGACAGGAAGTAACCTTCTCGATCGTTGCCAACAACCGCACGATGTCTGCCCCGGCTCAGCCGATTATTGCTGACCTTCTTCCCTGTGGCATGACCTACGTTGAGAACTCGGTTTCAGGCGGACCCAAGGGCTACACCGCAACTGTTGATTCCTCGCGTTGGGTGACGGACGCAAGCGGATGTTCTCGCCAATTGGTGACCATCACGTGGCCAGGTTTCAAGGGAGTTGACGCAACAGGCGTCACCTTGCGCGGCCTTGTTACGAACAAGATGAAGCCCGGAACATACACGAACCAGGCATTCATCTCTCCGGCAGAGCGCGAATACCAGAACGCAGATCCCTGCTTCTACTCCGGCACCACCGATATCTATGACATCAATGCCAATGGCTCTGTCACCGATAAGGTCTGCCCCGTGACCTCGGGAATGAGCGTCAACGAGTTGGCAGCCGCCGGTGTTGTCCTCGAAAGCCTCGGCTCGGTCCCCGGATCGGTGTACATGAAGTACAACGACGGCACCTCCCTCATTCGCCAGGGTGAAAACGGCACCTTCCGTATCACCCCGACCAACACCGGTAACGCCAACCTGTCGGATATGACCGTTTACGGCACCCTGCCGCACGTCGGCGACACTGCGGTTCGCACCAGTGCCAGCCGTGGTTCTGAGTGGGCACCCATTATGACCGGACCGATCCAGGTCCAGGCTGGCGATGGAATTGACCCCTCTCAGGTCACCATCGAGTACTCGACCTCATACAACCCCTGCCGCGGTGAGGTCATGGAACGCGGAAAGTCCAAGGCTGACGCTCCTGCGGGATGCGATAACAACTGGACCTCGAACCCGAGCTCGTGGAGCGACGTTAAGTCTTACCGCGTCTATATCAACGGCAAGACCAACCCGATTGAGGGCGGCGCATCGATCCCTCTCATCGTCCCAATCAAGGCGCCTGATAACGCTGATGGCGTGGCCTACGAATCGGTTGCAATCGCAGCAACTCAGGCCTCCTCAAACCAAGCGGTCTTCCCCAGCGAACCCTTCAAGGTCGCTATCGCCTCGGCCTTCGACGTCGCGCTGAACAAGAGCGTTACTTCCGATGCCTCGGCACTCTCGCCCGGCGATGAAGTAACCTTCCGCGTCGACGCCGGGAATACGGGTCAGGGACTCTCCGCGAACACCAAGGTTTTGGAGAAACTGCCTGACGGCGTCACCTTCGTGAAGTCCGAATCCTTCATGTGCCCCACCGGCTACGTGTCGGGAACCCCGGATGCGTGCGAGGCCGGCGCCGCTGCAGGCACCTACGATGTGAACAGTGGAGTGTGGACCGTCGGCGACCTGACCGCGGGAAGCCACGCCTCGCTGTACGTGACAGTTCGTTTGAACGACGGAACAGATGGCAAGACCATCACCAACAACGTTGAATTCAAGGATCTGCCTCCCTACGACGTGAACTTGAACAACAACAAGGCCTCGACGACCATCACCGTCAAGCACCGTCTCTCGGGCAAGGTGTACTTCGATAAGAATGACTCCTCGTCCTACACAGCCGGTGAAGAGGGCTTCAATGGTGTCACCGTGAACCTTGTGGACGCAGCCGGAGCAGTTGTTGCCACCACGACGACTGATGCAGATGGTAACTACTCCTTCACAGGGCTCAACGCGGGTACCTACACGGTGAAGGTCGTCAAGGATGGCCAACTCGTCAACCTGACCCAGACCGAGGACCCCGACGGCACAAAGGACAACGCCTCCGGTGCGATCACGCTTAACGCGGATAACCCGGTTCGTGAGAACGTCAATTTTGGGTACGTGAAGAAGCATGCAATCTCAGGCAACATCTACCTGGATGAAAACCGAGATCAGACGAAGAACGGTGAGGACGTCAACCTCTCGGGCGTGACGGTTACCCTGGTCGACGGCTCGGGCAATGTTGTCGCAACCACCACCACTGACGCCTCGGGAAATTACAACTTCCCCGGCCTGAGCGACGGTACCTACACCGTCAAGGTGGATACGACGGGCAAGCTGGCCGGCCTCGAACAGACCGAAGATCCCAGCGGTGCGAAGAACTCGCAGTCAACGCCCATCACCTTCACGCGTAATGATCCGGATGTCACCAATGTGAATTTTGGTTACGCGAAGGACTACTCGATCGCCGGTAATGTCTACCGCGATTCGAACCGTTCCGAATCCAAGGACGCAACTGAAACCCCCTTCCAGGGTGTCACCGTGAACCTGGTCGATGCTTCGGGCAATGTCGTTGCAACGACCACGACCGATGCGGATGGAAACTACTCCTTCTCCAAGTTGCCTGCAGGCGACTACACCGTGAAGGTTGTCAAGGATGGCGTCATCAAGGACATGGACCAGACTGAAGACCCTGACGGTACGAAGGACAGTGCCTCCGGCAAGATTTCGATCGGTGCGGATAACCCGACCCAGACCGGTGTGAACTTCGGATACATCGAGAACAACTCGATCAGCGGCACGATCTTCCGTGACGAGGCCCGTAACGGCGTTAAGGATCCCAGCGATCCCCGTTTCCCCTCGGTCAAGGTGACCTTGCTCGATGAGAACGGAAACGTCGTGGCGACCACGACCACGGATTCGAATGGCGCATACAAGTTCTTGCACCTGCCCGATGGCAAGTACCGCGTGAAGGTTGATACGACCGGTGTCTTGAACGGCCTAGAGCAGACTCTTGATCCCGATACGCTCAAGGATTCTCAGTCCGAGCTTATTGAGCTTGGAGAGTCGAACCCGACCGTTGAGAACGTCGACTTCGGATACATGGAGAAGGAAGTTCCTGCGGCTCCGCAGCCTCCGCAGCCTTCGAAGCAGCCGACCCCGAAGACTCCCGGTTCTCAGTTGGCACGTACGGGTGCCGAGGCCGGAGTCCTGAGTGCGGGTCTTGCCGCACTCATCGCGGGTGGTGCGCTCCTTGCACTTCGTCGCCGAGGCCGCATCTCCTAATGCGTGTTGCTGCCGCTGAGTCGGTGGCATAGACGCGAGTGAGTGGAGGTCCAAGTGGGAAACTGCTTGGGCCTCCACTTTTATGATTTTCGCTGTGTTCTTGCGGCTTGTGGTGAAAACAGGACGCAAATGAGCGCGCGGGGCCGTAAAGTTCAAGTGTGACGACAGCTCTTTATCGCCGGTACAGGCCCGATACCTTTGAACAGGTCATCGGCCAGGAACACGTGACCAAACCCCTCCAGGCAGCTCTGCGTGCCCACAGGGTGAATCATGCGTACTTATTTTCTGGTCCGCGCGGGTGTGGAAAGACGACCTCTGCGCGTATTTTGGCGCGTTGCCTGAACTGCGCTGAAGGTCCAACGGATACGCCTTGCGGTCAATGCGAGTCCTGTCGTGAACTGGCAACCGGTGGCCCGGGTTCACTCGACGTTGTTGAAATCGACGCCGCCTCGCACGGTGGTGTGGATGACGCGCGTGACCTACGTGAACGCGCCACTTTTGCACCGGTGCGTGACCGCTACAAGGTCTTCATCATCGACGAAGCCCACATGGTCAGCCCCCAGGGCTTTAATGCCCTGCTTAAGCTCGTGGAAGAGCCGCCCGAGCACGTGAAGTTTATCTTTGCGACGACGGAACCCGAGCGCGTCATTGGAACCATCCGCTCCCGTACGCATCACTATCCCTTCCGCTTGGTTCCACCGGATATTTTGGAACCCTACCTGCAGACTCTGTGCGATGAGGAGCATATTCGCGTCGGTGAAGGTGTCCTTTCCCTGGTCATCCGCGCCGGTGGCGGTTCTGTGCGTGACTCTCTGTCGGTCTTGGACCAGTTGATGGCCGGGGCAATCGATGGCGAGATCGCATATAAGACCGCTGTTGCTCTCTTGGGTTACACGGATACTGCGCTTTTGGATGAGACTGTCGATGCTCTTGCAGGGGGCGACGGCGGTGCTGCGTATCGCGTGATCGAAAAAATGGTGTCTTCGGGTCATGACCCGCGTCGTTTTGTCGAAGATTTCTTGCAGCGCTTGCGCGATCTGTTGATTATTGCCGTCGCGGGTGATGGCGCCAACGATGTGTTGGTGGGTACGCCTCACGATCAGTTTGAACGTATGAGCGTCCAGGCAAAGAACTGGGGCACGCAGGCCTTGTCGCGCGCTGCTGACCTCACTGACGAGGCCCTTCGCTCCATGACTGGCGCGACCTCACCTAGGCTGCAGCTTGAGTTGCTCATCGGCCGAATCTTGGTGCCCGGTGGAGGCGTTGATGCGACTGCTGGTGCCTATGGAGTAGCACCTGCAGCGGTCGCTGGCCCGATGGCGGGTACCCCGGGACCGCTCTCTGGTGGAGTCGGCTTGGTTGGGGGCGGTGCTCCTGCCGAGGCCCCGGCTGGCTCGGGTTCATTTGGTGCTCGTCAGGCGCGTGAGGCTCTTGCACGCAAGAAAGCCCAGAAGAGCGGGGACCACCAGGGCGCCTCGGTGGCGCCAGAAGCTTCCGCCGATGGTCGCATTGATTCGCCTCGACAGGCAGAACATGCACCCCAGTCTCAGCCCTCATCTGGCGACTGGGAGGTCACTCGCCCTGCTGCTCATAGCGATGCACCTGCCCAGCACAGCGCTCCTGTTGATACTCCCGCTGCTGCACCCGCGCAGGTTTCGCACTCCGCTGCTGCACCCAATGCGGATCTTGTGCGGCAGCGCTGGGGAGATGTTGTTGAGCGTTTGGCTACGCACAGCAGGGTTGTGTGGAGTTTGCTGTCTCAAAACGGGCAATTGGGTGCCGTTGACGGAGATCAATTGGTCATCCTCTTCCCCAGCCAAGGAATGGTCGCAAGCTTTACAAACGGGGGACGCGCGCAGATCGTGGAGGACACGATCTATGACGTCTTGGGTGTTCGTTTGCACGTCAGTGCACAGGTGGGGCAATCCGGCGGTGGGCCGGCAGTTTCAACGCCTTCTGCCAATGCACACTCCAGTGCGGCTCCTGTGAAGAGCTTCCCAGCGCAGGCCGCCCCTCTTCACTCCACAGCCGCTCAGGCTTCACCTGCTCAAGAATCGGTCTCCGGCGGGCTGGACAGCTCAGACACTTCGGCGCACGAAGCCGCACCGGCACCGGAATTCCATGTTCCGGCGGAACCGATCGATGCCTCGAAACCCTATGATCCGCAGGCACCAGAATCTTACGATTGGCATACTCAGGCGCCGCCCCC
This sequence comes from Actinomyces sp. oral taxon 181, assembly GCF_018370895.1. Classification (NCBI taxonomy): domain Bacteria; kingdom Bacillati; phylum Actinomycetota; class Actinomycetes; order Actinomycetales; family Actinomycetaceae; genus Actinomyces; species Actinomyces sp. oral taxon 181. The sequence goes on along the minus strand of NZ_JAGYZL010000004.1, from coordinate 11,348 downwards.
TTTTGATCCGGGGGATCAGGTTGAAGAGGTAGAGCAGGATTCGCAGGAAGTACCTGTTCCATCACCTGAACCTGATGATGAACCAGAGGATGAGCCTGTTGCGACTTCAGGTTGGAGTGAAACTGTCGTTCAGCCTCCAAGTTTTGACCCGCGTGAAGAAGAGTCAGCTCCTGAAGTTCCAAACTTCGCTGAAGTTACGCCCCTTCCTTCGCAGCGTTTTGCGCGCATGGAAGAAGATGACGACGCACCTTCAACTGATGACGCGAGCGAGGAAGAAGAAGCAGCAGCAGCCTCAGCAGACGCCTCGGCAGAGGAAGAAGCGCAGGAAATTCCCGCAACTCCCAGCGTTTCTGCGGCAGAGGACGACAGTGCCAGCATCGATGATCAGGATATGTCCGAATCGAATCTCTTTGGAATTCCAGCAGTTTTGGACATTTTGGGCGGAACCATCATCGAACAAAAGACTGACGACCAGGGTGGGTGGTGACGCATGTACGAAGGAGCTCTTCAAGACCTCATCGATGAATTGGGACAACTTCCCGGAGTGGGGCCAAAAAGCGCGCAGCGTATGGCTTTGCACCTTCTCGAGGCCGAGCCCGAGGATGTCGAGCGTCTGACCACTGCGATCAATGCGGTCCGTCATCAGGTCAAGCACTGTGTTGTGTGCGGGAATCTTACCGAAGATGATGAATGCTCGATCTGTCGTGATCCTCGGCGTGATCCCAGCGTGATCTGTGTTGTCCAAGAACCCAAGGACATCCAGGCCATTGAGAATTCACGAGTATTCCGCGGACGCTACCACGTTCTGGGTGGCGCTATTGATCCCATCCACGGGATTGGCCCCGATCAGCTCAGTATTCGTCAGCTTCTGGGACGCCTGTCAGATGGTGTTGTTCAAGAGGTCATCATCGCGACAAACCCGAATATTGAAGGTGAGGCGACCGCCTCGTACCTAGCGCGCACCCTTTCGACAATTGGTGTGACGACAACGCGACTTGCCATGGGACTTCCCGTGGGCGGCGATTTGGAATATGCGGATTCCATTACCCTGGGACGGGCAATGGAAGGCCGGCGTAATATGTCCTGAATTTCCCCGGAAATTATGAAAGGATCGCGACGTGAGTACATCAGAGTCCAGCTTTATTCGCCCCGATGGGACGCCCGCGCGCATTCTTGTCGTCGACGATGAATCCGTCCTCGCTGAACTCTTGGGATCGGCCTTGAGACATCAGGGCTGGGAGACAAAAACCGCGGCAAACGGTTGGGAAGCACTGGATAAGGCCGATACTTTTGACCCCGATGTCGTCGTCTTGGATATCCAGATGCCCGGCCTCGACGGAATGGAAACCCTGGAACGCCTGCGCAAGCGCAAGCCCCACCTTCCCGTCCTGTTCTTGACGGCGCGTGACGCCGTTGCCGACCGCGTTGCTGGACTGCGTGCAGGTGCAGATGACTACGTCACTAAGCCTTTTGACCTCGATGAAGTCACTGCGCGTATTGACGCACTGCTTCGCCGATCTGGGATGGCTTCGGTCACCGCTGAACGTGTTCTGACCGTTGGCGACCTGACCTTGGACGAAGACTCTCACGATGTTGCGCGCGGCGGTGAAGCAATTACGCTCACCAACACTGAATTCGAGCTGCTGCGCTACTTCATGGAAAACCCAAATGTTGTCTTGTCGAAGTCGCAGATCCTCGATCGCGTGTGGTCCTACGATTTTGGCGGTCAGGCGAATATCGTTGAGCTCTACATTTCGTATTTGCGTAAGAAGATTGACGCTGGGCGCGAACCCATGATTCACACGGTCAGGGGAGCCGGTTATATCCTCAGGCCCGCCTCGTAGGAGCATCGATGACAGCCTCTGCCCCCCAAGGTGCGTCATCAAGCGGTGCGCGTCGGAAGCGTTCACGCCTGTTGACAGTGCGTTTGAGCCGTTTTCTTGCGGCTGCCGTCGCCATCGCTCTGGTGACAATGCTTGCCGCCTCGGCGCTTGCAATGCATTCGTGGATGACTTCCAAGATCGATAGTTCGCTCGAATCCATGCTCAGCAGGCTTGAAAAGAACGCAGAGCTCAGTTTGCAACAACCTGTTCCTCCGCCCCCGCCTCCGACGGCCGGGTCACAGGATGATCACGATGATCACCACGTTCCATCGCAGTCGAAATCCCCAAGTTCCTCCGCCTCGCCAAGTGAACACGGCCCGCGCGGCTTGCGAGGCCCAGGTTCTTCAGAAGGCCAGTTGCAGCTCATCAAGGACAATGATGAGATCGTTTCGGGTGTCGTCAAGCAATTTGATGTGGTGGAGCTCGATAGTGCTGCTCAGCAGCAGATTCTCTCCTTGCGTTGTGATGGACACGGACACAATGCCAGCTTGCCGAATTTAGGTACTTTCAGGATCATGTGCGCTCAATCAGAGTCGCGGACACTGGTCGTTGGTCTGTCTTTGGCAGCCAATAACTCGACGCTGATTATGTTGGTGGCTCTTGAAGGCCTCATCGCTTTGATCGTGATCGCCGGCGCAACTTTCATCGGTCGCAAGTGGATCCGCAGGGAAATGCTTCCTTTGGGTGAGGTAGCGGCAACCGCGCGGAATATCGGTTCTCAAGATCTGATCGCCGCACCGACTGTTGACACTTTTGATCGCGTTGATAGCTCCATTGCCCAACCCGGGGATGAAGTTGGCGATGTCGGTTTCGCGTTGAATACCATGATCGACAATGTTGAAACTGCGCTTCAGGCCCGCGCGGAATCCGAGCAGCGCCTGCGTCAATTCGTCGCCGATGCCTCGCACGAACTCCGAACTCCTTTGGCATCAATTCAGGGTTACACGCAGCTTCTTCAACGAGGGGCAACAGACCAAGAGCTCGCGCTTTCGCGAATCGCGTCTGAGTCCGCACGTATGTCCGGTCTGGTTGAGGATCTTCTGCTGTTGGCTCGCCTTGATGCGGGACGTGAGCTGGCCAGTGATCCGGTCGACGTGATCCCATTGGCTATCGACGCAGTGTCAGACGCCCATGCAGCAGGTCCGGATCATCAGTGGAGCCTGGACCTTCCCGAAATTGATGACGAGGCCGATTCCTGCACTTCCTGCACCGTGCTGGGTGATGAGTCTGCGCTTCGCCAGGTCTTCGCAAACCTGGTCAATAACGCGAGGATCCACACTCCCGCTGGTACTCACGTCAAAGTTGGAGTGCAAACGATCGCCGGTACCGCATCGACGCCGGGGTTTGTTCGCCTGAGCGTTGCCGATGATGGACCGGGAATTGCACCCGAGCTGCGTGCGACTGTCTTTGATCGCTTCGTCCGAGGCGACACTTCGCGCTCACGTCAGGGGAAGGGATCCTCAGGGCTGGGCCTGTCGATCGTTTCTTCGATTGCCGAGGCCTTGGGTGGCCGAGTGGACGTCGATACCTTGTGCGAAGGAGAAGGTCAGCCCGGCGAACACGGAACAACCTTCTCGGTCATCTTGCCGGCGATCGGTGAATGAGTTAGCGAGTTTCAGTCAAAGTCGCTGACAAGGGGTTCTCTTTTCATATATTCTTGTGTTAATCGTTCAGCCCGCCTCAACCGATATGGTTGAGAGTGGGCTGGATCTTTATCTGCGAATGACGATGATGGTACACATCTCGATGAATTCGACAATGGGATCTCTTTCGCGGATGTAGCCGCATTGTATGAGGCTGATCGGAAGCTACGTACCCTCCTTTTCGATGCGATTGAGCGTATTAAAACCACGACAAAGTGAACGCATCTTTGGTGCGATTGTCGTCATGTCACATCTTCTGAGAGTAACGTCTCCGGGAACTACATGGCCGGATAAAGTTTCGAGGCTCCTTGTTGAGGAATTTCTGCAGAACCCATTGGTTCGAACTCCGAGCCTCGGAATACCTGAAGAGTGGAACCGGGCTTTTTAATCGTCCGATTAGATTCAGTCAGGTATCTGCGTATGCAGAAGTGAGACTTCAGATCCTTGCTTGTCCCTAAAACTTCACCTGGAGTGCCCCGCGTGCACGGTAGCGCGCCTCGCCGGGATCAGAGGCCTCGACAACGGAAGCGGCAGCTAAGCGACACTGTGCCAGGCTGACCTGAGCAAGCTGCGCGCCCACCGAGGGAATTGCCAAGCGCGGCATCGACAGCGCGGGGATACCCATACCAACGAAAACGCAGGCGAGTAGCGGGTCTGCTGCGGCCTCGCCACACACACTCACGCTTACCCCGTGCTCAAGGCCAGCGCGCGCAACCTGCGCAATCAGGCGCAAAGGTGCGGGCTGCCAGGGATCGGAATACTCGGCCAAGTCAGGTGACATGCGATCTGCAGCCATCGTGTACTGTGTCAGATCATTCGACCCAATCGATACGAAATCGACGTATTGCATCATGGAATCGATCAAAAGTGCCGCCGCGGGGACCTCGATCATAATTCCCGAGCGCAGTTCAACCTCGAAGCGTTCGGAAAGCTGGCGGACGGTCGAAGCGAACCACTGGGCTTCGGCAATCGTTGAAATCATGGGAGCCATGATTGATACCGAGGTTTCTCGGTGTTGGATGGCTGCCAGGGCGATCGCTTCCAGTTGGTTGTGGAGGATCTGCGGGTAAGGGCCAGAGGTTCGGATTCCTCGGACGCCAAGCGCAGGGTTGTCTTCGCCGGGGATTGTCGCATAGGCCAGTGGTTTATCTGAACCCGCATCCAGGGTGCGCACGCATACCGAATGCCCGCGGAATTGCTCAAAAACCCCCGAGTAAAAGTTCACTTGCTCTTCAATTGTTGGCTCGCTGTGTGCGTTTAAGAAGGCCAGTTCTGAACGCAAGAGGCCGATTGATTCAAGGTGGGGGGATTGGGCCGCGGCCTGCGCGCTTGCGAGGTCATGAATATTGGCCAACAGCTTCACTGGATGTTCATCGCTGGTGTGAGCGGGCGCGTTCCAATGAGCTACCGCCTGTGCGCGCTTTTGATCTCGCTGAACCGCAGCCTGTGCCTCTTCGGCAGAAACCTCAGTTGCCAAAGACCCCACAAAGGCATCCATCAATACAAGATCCCCCTGGCGCAATTCACTCAAGTTGCGCACGGCGACGATGCAGGGGATCCCCAACTGGCGCGCAATAATCGATGTGTGCGAGGTCGGACCGCCCAGTTCCGTTGCAATTCCAACGCAATACTTGGGATCAAGGTTCGCCGCATCTGAAGGGGATAGGTCGCGTGCACACACGATATAGGGAGCGTGAGGGGCCACTTTCTGAGGAGCATCGACTGGCGTCCCTGCTCCCGATGCAAAGATCCCAGAGTCGGCCTCGGCAAGGTGAGCAAGGACCAGGTCGCGGACGTCGTAGAGGTCAGCGATGCGCTCGAGCATCAGTCCACCGGAGGAACGGAAAACCTCGACGAATTTATCGGTCGCCCGAACAACTGATTGCGGCGCCGGAACACCGGAGAAGATCCACGACTGAGCTTCACGGATCCATGTCGGGTCGGTTGCTAAAGACGCAGTCATGACGAGGACGTCTGAGACGTCGCCCAGTGCCTGCGCTGAGCGTTCGAAGAGCTCCTCGCCGACCTTCTTGCAGATCTCTTCAAGGGAGACGGCGATGGCTGGGCGGTCCTCGGGCGGTAGGGGAGTGAAATCGTCGGAAGGGAGGGCTGGGCGGGACGTCCAAACAAGCGGTGCATAGGAGACACCGTGAACAACCGGGGTCCCGTAAATCGTGTGCGGCATCGAGGACTCCTTCCGTGGATGTAGTTCAACCATATTCGTTGGTCCTAGGAATATGCCAAGTGTGCCGAAAGTTACGCTCATAAATCGACACAAACGTTCACGTGTTGGTCAGTACTCGTCATGTGTGCGAGTTTTCAGGGACGATAAGAACAGATAACCCAAACGCAGACAGTTAGGACCACCCGTGGCGCTCATCGTGCAAAAGTACGGAGGCTCATCCGTGTCCGATGTTGAAGCGATTAAACGCGTTGCAAAGCGCATCGTTGAGACTCGGAACGCGGGACACAAGCTTGTTGTCGTCGTTTCAGCAATGGGCGATACAACCGACGACCTCCTGGACACCGCCGCGCAGATTACCGACAACGCACCCGAACGTGAGATGGACATCCTTCTCACCGCCGGTGAGCGTATCTCGATGTCCCTTCTGTCCATGGCAATTAACGAGTTGGGTGTTCCCGCACAGGCCTTCACCGGCGCGCAGGCCGGAATCCACACAACTTCCGCTTATGGTCGCGCCCAGATCACCGGTATGGTCCCCGAACGCGTCGCCCGTTCAATCTCTGAAGGCCAGGTCGCAATTGTCGCCGGTTTCCAAGGAATTTCTGACGATGATGATGTGACGACTTTGGGTCGAGGAGGTTCCGATACGACCGCGGTTGCGCTCGCGGCTGCCTTGCACGCCGATGTGTGCGAGATTTACACCGACGTCGACGGCCTGTTCTCTGCTGATCCGCGAATCGTCTCCAAGGCACACCGCCTGCGTTCGATCTCAACGGAAGAAACCCTGGAACTTGCTGCGCATGGTGCAAAGATTCTTCACCTGCGCGCGGTCGAATTCGCCCGCCGCTATAAGGTTCCCCTGCACGTTCGTTCCTCCTTCTCCGAGAAGGAAGGAACCTGGATTTCAGACCGCCCGGCCTCGCCGGCGCTCAAGGGATTGGTCCCTGACGCCGCATTCCTCGACCCGAAAGAAGGAAAGATGGAACAGCCCATCATCTCTGGAATTGCCCACGACCGCGGCCAGGACAAGATTACGGTCGCCGGTGTCCCGAACCACCCCGGCCGCGCCGCGATGGTCTTCCAGACGATCGCCGCTGCGGGCGCGAACATCGACATGATCGTCCAGAACATCCCCGTCGGCGATCGCACTCGCGCGAACATCACCTTCACCATTCCCGAGGCCGACGCTCAGGTTGCTCTGGATGCTTTGGATGCCGCGAAGGAAGAGATCGGTTTCCAAGAGGTCCTCTACAACCCGAATATTGGCAAGCTTTCGCTGGTGGGAACGGGTATGCGTACGAACCCCGGTGTTGCCGCGCGACTCTTCGCTGCCCTGTCTGAGGCGGGAATCAATATTGATCTGATTTCCTCTTCCGAGATCCGTCTGTCGATTGTGACGAAGCTGGATGATCTGGATCGTGCAGTTGCCGTTGTTCACTCCGCTTTCGGCTTGGACGCTGAGGTTTCCGAGGCCGTTGTGTATGCGGGTACTGGCCGCTGAGTCGGTCCATCGCTAGTAAGAGAGGCTTGAAAATGTCAGGTTTGACTGTTGCAGTTGTCGGTGCGACCGGCCAGGTTGGTCGCGTCATGCGCACGATCTTGGAAGAGCGCAATTTCCCGGTTGAAACGATTCGTTTCTTCGCATCTTCACGTTCGGCGGGGTCTACCCTGCCGTGGAAGGGCACAGAGGTCGTCGTTGAGGACGTCGCAACCGCTGACTTCTCGGGGATCGACATCGCGATTTTCTCTGCGGGAGCTACGGCCTCGCGCGAGTATGCCCCCAAGTTTGCGGCAGCCGGCGCCGTAGTCGTCGACAACTCCTCCGCATGGCGTAAGGACCCCGAGGTCCCGCTGGTTGTCTCCGAAGTGAACGGTGAAGACGTTGCGAACCGCCCCAAGGGCATCATCGCGAACCCGAATTGCACGACCATGGCCGTCATGCCTGCAATTAAGCCACTTGCGCAAGCTGCGGGCGGTATCGATCGACTGACTGTCTCCTCCTACCAGGCGGTCTCCGGCTCTGGCCTCAAGGGCGTTCGCGAGCTCATCGATCAAGTCCGTGGAGCTGCTGATCAAAATCTTGAGGGGCTTACGACCGACGGTCACGCTGTTGATTTCGGCACCCCTGAGGTCTACGTCGCGCCCATCGCTTTCGATGTCGTTCCTTTGGCCGGTTCGATTGTTGATGACGGCAGCTTTGAGACCGACGAAGAGCAGAAGCTTCGCAATGAATCGCGTCGTATCCTTCACGTCCCGAATCTTCTGGTGAGCGGGACCTGCGTGCGCGTGCCGGTCCTGACCGCACACACCATGACCGTTCACGCTGAGTTCCCCTCCTCGATTTCTCGCGACGAGGCCGTGGCTGCGCTTAGCAGCGCTCCCGGCGTTCGCGTCGTCGATGTTCCGACCCCTCTCGAGGCCGCGGGTGAAGACGATGTCTTCGTCGGCCGTATTCGTCAGGATCAAGCGGTTCCGGATAACCGTGGAATCGTGTTTGTCGTCAGCGGAGATAACCTGCGCAAGGGAGCGGCTTTGAACGCGATTCAACTAGCAGAGCTGGTAGCTCAAGAACTGCTTGGCTGAGTGCTCAAAGCTGCGTTTCATTAGACAGAAAAAGGGGTTGGAGACGGCTTGGCCGTCTCCAACCCCTTTTGAGTTTTGGCGGTGTGCACATTTATCGCACACCGTGTTCAAGCATCAGTCGTTGTGAGATTCCTGGTGCTTCTTGGCTTCTGCGTGAACCTCTTCCATGTTCAGGGCCTCTGCCTGAGAGATGAGATCCTCAAGAGCAGCGGCCGGAAGGGCACCGGAGTTACGGAAGATCAGGACTCCTTCGCGGAAGATCATCAGGGTCGGGATCGACGAAATCTGAGCGGAAGCAGCAAGTTCCTGCTGCGCATCAGTGTCAACCTTGCCGAAAACGATGTCGGGGTGCTTCTCCGAGACGGACTCGAAGATGGGACCGAACTGACGGCACGGACCGCACCAAGTCGCCCAGAAATCAACCAGGACAATCTTGTCGGAATTAACGGTCTCGCTGAAGTTTTCAGTGGTGAGCTCGATGGTACTCATTGAAGGGCACTCCTTTAATTTGTATTGGGGCACCTGCCCCGCTTCATGTCCAGCTCAACGGTTCGTGCCGGCCACTTATTCCCCGATCCTATCGGAGTTAGCTGATTCACACGATGTCAGGCACTGATGGGACAACGCATATACGAATTATCGCGAGCGTCCCCTTCTGGCGTTGTTGCAGTCGAAACTTCTTGAACTGCGGTGGTAGATCCCGCGCGTTCAGCTGAAGAAGCAACCTCAACATCAGCCCCTATGCCTCGCAAGATGAAGGCTTGGACAGTGCGGATTATTGCTTCGCGGGTCTGAGGGTTGGCCGGAAGGCGATTCCCTGCAAGGCATGAATGAATAAGCGGAATCAATACGTGGGGGTTTTGCCGTGGAATTGCACCTGTTTCCATGCAACGCGCAAGGATTTCCAAGAGCCGCGTCGAAATAATCGTCGCATGATCGTGCAGGTGCGCAGAGTTTTCACGAGAAACTTGAGTGCGCAGATTAAAGGTCGAGTTCAGGTGATAACGAGTGGTCATTTCTAAGTGCGCACGAATGTAGATGCGCAGTTGGGCAAGTGGATCATCAACCTGATCAAGTGCTTCTTGGAGTTTTTGGGAGAACTGCATCGTCACCCGGCGCATGAATTCCAGCAGCAGGACTTCCTTGTCGGGGAAGTGGTTGTAGACCGCGGTGCGTCCAACCTTTGCCCGCGAAGCGATCTGCGACATAGAGATTGAATCGAATGGCTGCTCAGCAAGAAGACTTGCAAGTGCATCAAAAAGACGGTTGCGCGTGAGCTCTCGATGGTCGGCCAGCGAATCTCCAATAATTTTCGGCATAAAGCTATTCTGACAGAAATTCTGGATCTGTCTTGATCATTCGCCGATTTACATGGATTTCCCAGACGAGAACTGATTGATTGCCGCCTGGACGATGGGAAAATCAGCAGGGATCCACGGTAAATCCATCACGTGGTCAAGAGGAGTCCACAGCAACTCGAGATGCGAGGCTCCCGGAGTCAAGGTTTGGGTGGGGTCAGCAAGGGTGCATCCCCACACCGCCATCACCCGACCGTTGAGGATCGGCCACCACTTCCCCTCGGGGGTGAGGACCGGTTCAGCAATCCTCAGCGCACACCCCAGCTCTTCGTCGATTTCGCGTACGAGGCCGTGCAGGGGGTCTTCCCCTTCCTCAACCTTTCCGCCGGGGAGCTCGAAGAGGCCTCGCAAATCTTCAGGGTAGGAGCGGGAAGCGCACAAAAGCGCGCTTGGGTGGGGGAGACGGTCAAAGATTGCAGCGGCAACAACGGGGCGCGGGTTGGGTGAAGTCACGCCTTTAAGTCTAAAGGTCATGCTTTGGACTGCAGGCGGGGGAGCCGCTATGATGAACGAGTTGTGCCGGTCATACCGATTGGTATCAGACGCCTCGCGGGCGTAGTTCAATGGTAGAACTTCAGCTTCCCAAGCTGACAGCGCGGGTTCGATTCCCGTCGCCCGCTCTAATAGGACGCTCATTTGGATACAAGGTATCCGGGTGAGCGTTCTTCGTGTTTTCCCTGTTATTCCGAGGTTTTGGGGTTGCCGGGCGCGGCGGGTCGAGGCCCACGGACGGTATTGAAGTGCCCTGTGGCCGTGCTGCGGCCGGATTCGGCGGCTGCGGTGAACCGCTCGTCAAAAAGTGCAGGCCATCGTCAAAAGGTATCGGTCGTCACAGACTTAGCGCAGTGTAAAGAAGAGAGTAAGTCCCGGTCGAACGGATAACGCGGGCGCAGCACGGGTGCTCGAAAGCCAGGTCTTACCCAAGGCCAGTGTCATGGAAGAATCCCAACCGCTGCAAGTAGTCCGGGGAAGCGCGCCTCAATGTCAGCGTCCCGGAGACTAACAAATCGGTTTTTGCCTTGAATCTCGGTATGGGTCAGTCCTGATTCTCGTAGAAGTTTAAGGTGCTGGGACAACGTGGATTTCGCTATAGAAACCTCGAATTCGCTGCATGACTTGGTGCCATCGAGCAGTGAATGAAGAATGTCCCGACGCGTGGGATCACTGAGGGCGCGTAGGACCCGGTTGAGGTCCAATTCCTCACGGCTCGGTTGCTCCAGCGCCTCGGCCATAAACTGATCTCCTTCCACCAACAACCATAAAGCTTACTTCGTAGTTCGTCAAATAACGAACCGTGGTGTAGGCTAGGACAGTTCGTATACCAACGAACTATCAGCCTTAAATACTACAGAAGGAAGCCCCCGTGCACATTCAAACACCCCAACGAACGCACATCTCCGACACAACGCTCGGCTGGATCAGCTTCTCCACCCTATTTGTTGTTGGAACTGACACATTCCTGGTAGCACCACTGCTACCTGAACTACGTCAACAATTCGGAGTCGGAGTAGAAGCATCAGGGTGGATGGTCAGCGCCTACGCACTCGGCTACGCACTCTGCGCCCTCATAGCAGGACCAATGTCAGACCTGATAGATCGTCGACAGATGCTCCTTGCTGGGATGGCTGCATTCAGTGTATTGACCGCTTGCTGCGGATTCGCCTGGGGTTTCTGGCCAATGGTCGTCCTACGTTTC
>NZ_JAGYZL010000027.1:0-2234 GCF_018370895.1 Actinomyces sp. oral taxon 181 | reverse complement strand
AGCCACCTTAATGCGCTACCAGACGGGTTTGCGTCCATCGGATGGGACGACTGTTGACCCTGGTGATTTCATTCCTGGGCGCGTTGATATCGATATCCCTGAGAAGTAGCTTGTGAAGCAAGTGCTGTAGTATCCATACGCAGAGCAGTGGGGAAAGCTCGTTGGCAGCTCAGGAATTATAGCGACGAGCTAGGTGACCTCCAAGTTGCTTTGAGGAACGCTCTATTTGAGGTTGCTGAAGTAGCGGAAGCGATTAAACAGGTAGAGAAAGTTGCTGCTGGATATGGTTGCGTAATTTCCCAAGATGGAAAAGTTGCGTGGAGAGACGCGACAAGTGTGCAGAGTGAAAGCTATCGACACGGTGCTGATGCGAACCTTGAACGAATGGTGGCGCGTGCAATTGCATTGGCAGATTCCGCAGATAGCGCGCTCAATCAGAAGCTGAGTTCTTTTGGGACAGCCCCGGGAAAGGAACCCACGAAACCCGGATAAATTCGCGACCTATCCCAGGCCGAGCAAGAGCGTTTCAAGAATATGTCTCCAGAGGAACGAGCAGAGTACTGGTCGGCGCAAAGCGATGAGCAGAAACGTCATCTTTGCGATACCTATCCTGAACTGATTGGTAACGCTGATGGTGTTGAGGCTTGGGCACGAGATCGCGCAAATCGGTTGAATCTTGATGCCAAGGAAGCGCGAGCTAGGGAGGACCTGGCTCGCTATGAGAGTTATTGGACCAAAGCGCGGACGAATGAAGATCGCTACCTGATAGGGGAGAAAATACAACGCGCAAAGTCAGATCTTGCCGCTTATGAAAAAATCCGTTCTACACTTGCGAATGCATCAGCCTCGAAGACTATCAGCATGGCAAGGCGGGAAAGCCTATTTCGCTATTGACGCTTCAGGATGACGGACGTCGTGTTAAGGCTGCGGTGGCTCAAGGTGACGTCGATAATGCAGCGCATATCGGTACTTTTGTACCGGGGATTGGTACGACTGTTAACGGGAGTCTCAAAGACTACATTCGCCAGATGGAGAATTTACGTCAGGCAGCCGCAGATCAAGGTAAACTCGCATTGAAAGATGTAGCGACGATTGCGTGGCTCGGTTACGATGCTCCCGGTGAAGCCTCATTTGGGAATCTTAGTGATATCACCTCGCCTAAACTCGCTCAGGCCGGCTCTGATCGTTTAGCTGGTTTCTTGAACGGAATGCAAGCATCGCGTGAACACGGTGCGGGAGATGCGCACATGACTTTGGTTGGTCATTCCTATGGCTCGACAACGTCGGGAATGGCGGCGACAAAGGTTCATGATGGCGTAATCGATGATCTCGTTCTCTGCGGTTCGCCGGGTATGGGGACCTATAACGCTTCAGATCTACATGTCGCTGAAGGGCATCGTTGGGTTTCAGGAGTCCCAAATGGGGATTTTGTTCAAGGTCTGGGATCGCTACTTCCTGGAAGCACTATCCGCTGGGGACACCTCGGAACCGATCCGATGCACGACAAGACATTCACACATCTTTCAAATGACGCGACTGGGTATGTGAAGTATAACCATGGCGCGCCGCCGAGTGATTCGCATTTGTTGCTGCCGATGCTTAGACTCGGTCTTGTCTACCCACCGAATTTTGATAACCATAGCGTCTATTTAGAAGATGGAACGGAGACGGTTCAGGACTTTGGCCGAGTTGTTGCAGGGGTGAAGTAGTGAGCTATCGGGGTATTGTCCGCGTATGTGCGGTACTTGGAGTGGCAACGATTGCTTTGAGCGCATGCTCTATCGGAGGCACAGGCACTAACCAGTCCGCTGCGACCCCGACCCCGACTGTTAAGAAGGCTGTCTATTGGGATGGAAGCCTCCCCCTGGAGCAGCGTCAGTCCATTCAGGCATTTCAGCGTGATGAGGAGCCGAAGATCCTTCAGTTCCGTCGTCGCCTTGCAGAGGCCGGTGGTGGAGGCGCGTGGGAAGCGCGCGCCTTTGGGTCCCAGATCAATAAAGAGACTGACCAATCCTCAGGCGATGAGCAGCCGGCGTGGGAGCTTGTTGGGCAAGTTGTTGCTGGTCCTTATGTTCCCGTTCCTGAGGTCGAAAAGATCGGCCGTGAACTCTTGTCAGAGACGTATCCCGAGTACGAATTGGGCTCGGATAAAGGTGGCGTTCGTCAGCTTTCGTGGAGTGATCCGGTTAATGGTGGTTTCCTCTACGTGACTGTTCACGAGGGAAAAGCCACCT
>NZ_JAGYZL010000016.1:0-39609 GCF_018370895.1 Actinomyces sp. oral taxon 181 | reverse complement strand
GGTAGGCTCCTGTGGATACAGGGGTGAACCGGTACTGGGCGTGTGGTGTGTGGGTGGGTGTGAAAGAGAGAGGGGGGGGTTGGAACACTGTTCCAAACCCCCCCTCTCTCTTTCACACCCACCCACACAACACACGCACAGTACCGGTTCACCCCTGTATCCACAGGAGCCTACCGGGCGAACACAACACAACTTTCACGCAAAAACACACACAAACACCCCACGCTCGTGAGACGCAACGGCTCGTAAACTCAGGCTTAATTTCTTTGCTTGCGTATTTGTTTTATTTTCTTCGTATGAGGCTCTAGATGCTCTTCTCAGCGGAGTTTTAAGTGACTAACGTGGCTTGGGCTAGGTCGTCTCTTTTAATCAGCGTTTGAGGCCCTTGTTAGGGGTATCAGGTAATTTAGTTTTTGAACCATGGTTGGTTATTGATTAACGTTTGCGGTGCCCACTTAGTCTTTTGGTAGCGACTTAGTCTTTGGCTTTGCGTCACTGTGTCTCACTTATGCTGCGCCCACTTTGGGTCTCTTCGCTCGGCTATTTGCACAGTCTCTTTTTGCTATGTAAAGCTGTGCCCGCGAACGGATGTTCGCGGGCACATGCGTCTTACTGCGAATGGCAGTTCACTTTAGATCCACGTCGGGAACCACATGTGAACGTGCCAGAAGTTGTACGAGATGAGATCCCCTCTCCACAGGGGCATGAAGAAGATTGAAACAGCTGTAATGAGCAGAACAATGACCACAGCGCCAACGGCAAACCTTTGACGCGTCACGACATTAGCGCCCATCCATCTGTAGTCACCTTCTTCAAGAGGTTGAGAGGCATACATGCGGTCAGGATCTACTTCACAGCGAGTTTGATCAAGCATCAGCCCAATCACCCATGCCGCACTCAGACAGACAAAAGGTACGAAAGCAATCGTGTAGAAATTAAAGATCGTTCGGTTTGCGTTCAAATACCAAGGGAAGTACATCGCCAAGTATCCACAGACAACAAAACCGCTCCTCCAGTTGCGGTCCCGTAGCGTCACGAATAAGACGATGAAGAAAGCAATGGCTGCAAACCACCACAGAAGCGGATTCCCAAGTGCAACAACGGCATTGACACAATCCGACTTATCGCAGCTTGCGTCCGCGATTTTGTTCCATGCGAAGGACGTCGGGCGCGCTTGAACAAACCACTGTGCGGGATGAGCCTGATAGGTGTGCGGAGTGGTTAAACCAGTGTGGAACTTCAGCATTCCTACGTGGTAGTCCCACAGGTCGCGGAATGCCCCAATAAAGCCGTGAGTTTTGTGACCGTACGCATTCCAGTGCCTAAACCAGCCGAACCATGAAGCGACATACGTGATAACTGCGGGTGGAACCATGGCCAAGAATGCAACAGAGGTGTCATTGATCAAGGTTGCGTAGAACGCGCGCGGATGCCGAAAACGACGGCGCGTCATCCAGTCGCGGAAAGCAACAAAAAACCCCAAGACAGCCAGCGCGTAGAGCCCCGACCATTTGACCGACATCGCAAGGCCACACAAGATACCCGCGACCAATAGCCACCAGCGTGCACCCGCATGAGGGCCGATTCGAGAAGGATTATCAGGATCCGGCTTCCATTGGGAAAGCTTTTCGACCAAACGGGGATGTGAGATCTCCTGATCTTTCAGGACAGCAAGGAACGCGGCAGCGGCAAACATCGCCAGGAATACATCCAAAAGCCCAGTTCGCGAGAGAACAATTGCGATGCCATCTGTTGCCATAAAGAATCCCGCAAGTGCTGTGATAGCGGGGGAACGGAACAAATGCTGTGCAATTCGCGCGGTCAGGAAGACAAGAATGATTCCTGCGATGGCTGCACTGATGCGCCAGCCGACCGGATTGGTTGGTCCGAAGACGCGCATTCCCAAGCTGATTAGCCACTTTCCGACCGATGGGTGAACGACGTAACCACCATTGGTCGAAAGCCCAGAGTAATCACCCGCGATAAACATCGGGTCGTTATCCTTCGCCCAGCTTCCCTCATAGCCCAAAGTCATCAGGGAATAGGCGTCTTTCACGTAGTAGGTCTCATCGAAGACCAGAGTCTTAATTGTTCCAAGGCCAGGAAGCCTTATGAGCGCTGCCACAAGCGTCGTCACAAAAGTCGCAACCCAGCCGGCTTGCGCAGACATTGGGAAACGCGCCCACCTGGGAATGGGGACGGGCTTCCATTCGCGTCCCGTTCCTTCGGGAGCGGCATCAGCCTCTTCGTCGTCTGCTGAGGCCTCGTTCGCCTCTGCCGAGGCCTTGTTCACCTCCGTCGAAGGGCTAGGCTCGCCTTCCTCGGCCTCGGGAAGAGGCTCGGGCTCAACAGCCGGGGAAGCCTGGTCCGACCCCAAGGCGGGGTCTTCGGGAATATCTGAATCGGAAAGAGTCTTGTCGTCCACCCGACCAGTTTACCGAGGCCCCTGCTCAACTGGAGTAGCACACCCAAAGGTGCGACGATTAACGCGTGAGTGAAGACCAGGATTACATTCAGGCCCCCGCGTCAATCCTCCTTGCGGCTACCCCGATTGGTGACGTGCGCGATGTTTCCGCGCGCTTAGCCCCGGCACTTGAGCAGGCGGACATTATTGCTGCCGAAGACACGCGCCGCCTCCTCGCCTTGGCCTCGAGAATGGGAATCCATCTGAGTGCCAAGCTGTTGAGCCTCCACGATCACAATGAGTCCGCTAAGGCCTCGGCAGTCGTCGAGCAGGCGCGGGCAGGTGCGCGCGTCGTCATGGTTTCCGATGCCGGAATGCCGACGGTTTCCGACCCGGGGTTCCGCCTGGTCCACGAGGCCACGGCGGCTGGCGTCCACGTCAGTGTCCTTCCGGGGCCCTCGGCTCCCGTTACTGCACTGGCCCTGTCAGGGCTTCCTTCCGATCGCTTTGCCTTCGAGGGTTTCCTTCCCCGAAAAACTGGTGAAGCAACGCGCTATTTGAAGGCGCTTGCGCAAGATCCTCACACCCTGATCTTCTTCGAATCACCTAAACGCGTCCATGACACTCTGATTCTCATGGCTGAGGTCTTTGGTGTCGATCGCCAAGCCGCGCTGTGTAGAGAGCTCACAAAAACCTACGAAGAGGTGATCCGTGGGAGCCTCGCAGAACTGGTTGAGGCCACAGAAGGTGAAGTTCTTGGTGAAATCACGCTGGTGATTGCACCTGGGCATGCGCAGGGCAATGCGGATGACCATGTCGAGGCAGTGCTTGCCTTGGCAGCAGAGGGAATGCGTTTGAAGGACGCCGCTGCCGAAGTCGCCGAGGCCACAGGGCTACGCAAGAACGAGCTTTACCGCGCGGCACTCGCACGCACAAACTAGGGGAGCGGGTGCGAATCAGAGCAGCGGGTGCGAATTACGCCTGAGAGGGGACTAGCTCAACTCCGGCCTCGGCCATGCGTGCGGCGGCGAGCTCACCCAACTCGGGGCTGACGGGCTCAGTGAGGTCGGTGAAGACTCGCACTTTGAAACCGTCCTTCACGCCGTCCAATGCTGTTTCGCATACGCAGTGGGACTGAGCAAGACCAACGACATCCAGCGAATCAATACCTTTGTCGCGAAGGAGCTCAAGCAGGGGACGCTTCGTTGCTACATCTTCGCCGTCGAAGGCAGAATAAGCGGCCTCGTACATGCCCTTGTGAATGGTGACATCCGCGTGGAGGGCAGCAAGGGCCGGGTGCAGCTCGGCCTCGGCGGTACCTGCAACCCCGTGAGGAGGCCAGGTGTCAACGAAGTCGGGATGATCAGAGAAATGCGTGCCCGGATCGATGTGCCAGTCCTGCGAGGTCACGATGCAGTCGTAATCCGCTGCGTGAGCGGCAACAAAATCAGCGACGCGCTGAGCGCAGGCATTCCCGCCTTCAACAGGAAGAGCACCGCCTTCGCAAAATGTAGGTTGAACATCAACAATGATAAGCGCGCGGGCCATTACATCCTCCCAAAGTATGAGCAGTGTGTGCTTTGAGAATAGGGCAGGGACGACTGGAACGCCAATAGGCACTAGACTAGGGGACCATGAGTCGTATTTTGTCTGCCGTTGCATGGCCCTATGCCAACGGCCCTCGCCACATTGGTCACGTTGCCGGTTTCGGAGTTCCCTCCGATGTTTTCTCTCGCTACATGCGAATGGCCGGGCACGACGTGCTGATGGTGTCCGGAACCGACGAACACGGAACCCCCATTCTGGTCGCCGCCGATGGCGCCGGAATGAGCGCGCGCGAGCTGGCCGATCAGAACAACCGACTCATTGTCGAAGACCTGGTTCAACTGGGACTGTCCTACGATCTTTTCACACGCACGACCGCTGGAAATCACTACCGCGTTGTTCAAGATATGTTCCGGACCGTCCGCGATAACGGTTACATGATCGAACAGGTCACCCGCGCGGCGATCTCGCCTTCGACCGGACGCACTCTTCCCGACCGTTACATCGAAGGTACCTGCCCGATTTGTGGTGCAGAGGGCGCTCGCGGCGATCAGTGCGATAACTGTGGTAATCAGCTTGATCCCACAGATCTGATCAATCCTCATTCGCGAATCAACGGTGAAACCCCCGAATTCGTGGAGTCCGTCCACTATTTCCTGGATCTTCCCGCACTGGCTGACGCGCTTTCAGTGTGGCTGGATGATCGTGATCGTTCCGGAACATGGCGTCCCAATGTCATCAAGTTCTCGAAGAACTTCCTTGAGGATATTCGCCCGCGTGCGATGACACGCGATATTGACTGGGGCATCCCGGTTCCCGGTTGGGAAGATCAGCCCGGTAAGCGCCTTTACGTGTGGTTCGACGCGGTTATTGGTTACCTGAGCGCTTCTATTGAATGGGCGCGCCGCACGGGAGACCCCGAAGCGTGGCGCCAGTGGTGGAATGATCCGGAAGCCCTGACCTACTACTTTATGGGCAAGGACAACATCGTCTTCCACTCGCAGATCTGGCCCGCTGAACTGCTGGGTTACAACGGTCAGGGATCTAAGGGCGGCCAGCCCGGTGACCTTGGCGTGCTCAACCTGCCCACCGAGGTCGTCTCTTCAGAGTTCCTCACCATGGAAGGTAAGAAGTTCTCTTCTTCGCACGGCATTGTGATCTATGTGCGTGACATGCTCAGCCGCTACCAGGCTGATGCACTGCGCTACTTCATTTCTGCGGCTGGTCCCGAGTCCTCTGATGCAGACTTCACCTGGGCAGAATTCGTGCGTCGCACGAACGGCGAGTTGGTGGCAGGCTGGGGCAACCTGGTCAATCGCACCGCCTCGATGATCCACAAGAAGTTCGGCGAAATCCCCGCGCCGGGAGAGCTACAAGAAATCGATCGCGCCTTGCTGGACGCGATCGCCGCGGGCTTTGACGAGGTCGGAGACCTGATCCGTCACCACCGCCAGAAGGCCGCTCTTGCCGCTGCAATGCGTTTGGTTGGCGAGGCCAACAAGTACGTTGCAGATACTGAGCCCTTCAAGCTCAAGGCCCCCGAAGAACGCGAGCGCTTGGCGACCGTTCTGTGGACGCTGGCACAGGCCGTGGCCGATTTGAACCTCATGCTCTCTCCCTTCCTCCCTCACGCCGCAAATGATGTGGATCGCGTGATGGGTGGCAGCGGCGAGATCGCTCCCATGCCTTACATCAAGGAAGTTGAGGAGCTGGACCCCGAGGTTCTTCCCGCAGACTTTGAAGGACGCACGGGATACCCGGTTATTACTGGCGACTACACGAATGTTCCCATGTGGGAGCGTCACGATATCGTCGTTGGCACTCCGATCGAGAAACCGACCCCGGTCTTCCAAAAGCTTGACGAGGCCATTGTCGAGGAAGAGCTTGCGCGCTACGCGGAGTCTCGTCCCGACGACGTGACGGGAGCCTGAGCTTATAACTGTTGAGTGTGTGGCCCAAGCCTTTTGGCTTGGGCCACAAACTTTTTCGGGGGGAGGACGGCGAATGGGGGAGTGCGCCCGCTTCTCGGCAGGTGGCCTCGAGAAGGACTAGAGCGCGCTGGGGAGAAGATCCTTGCAGGACCTAGAAGTATGAGCGAATTGAAAGCAATATCTACCGCAGCTAGCGCTTCTTGCGCGTCATCACGGTGCTGACTCCCGCAATGATAATGAGGAGCACACCCATGATCGCCAAGGTCACAATTGCCACCAGTGCAAGGTTTGCTGCCTTGACGAAAGCCATGGCGATCAGTGCGATAGCGGTGAAGATAATGATGCACGCCCAGAGCAGCTGTCCAATGCGCACGCCCCGATAGGGAGCTTCCTCCACGTCCTCAGCTGACCACACGTGAGCGGGAGGAACAATCGGGGTATTTTGATCCTCAATCGGAGCCTCTGTGAAGGAAGGCAGTGGTTGTGTCTCGTCGTCACTGACTGGCAGAGCAGTGGTCTGGTCAAAGTCGTTTGCACTCATGACAATTCCTTTCAGTGCTGGCCGGCTGCAGGCGACTCAGAAGATGCGCTTGGCGAAGGTGACTGGCTCTGGCTGGCTGATGGAGAAGTTCCCGTGGAAGGAGTAACGCTGGGCGTGGGAGAGGCACTTGGAGAAGGCCAGGGATCTCGATCGACAGAGCTCCCGGTTTCTTCGATGTCCAGGGTGACAAGTTGGTTTGCATTGAGGAAAACAGTGATCCCCTGGCCTTCCTTCCAGCTGGGAGAGGTCAGAACTGTCGGACTATTACTGTCGAAGCCCTTCCATTTATGGTCGCCACTGAGATCCAGATCGAAGGTAATGGGTTGCTTCTGAGCGACGATGCGGATGGGCTGACCATCGCGAACGCGGATGTTCGCATAGGGAATCACCTGTGAATTAACAGTGATGTCCTTGGTAAGGCCATCGGGCGCATGAGAGAGGTCAAGGTCAAGATTGACGACATTGGAGCCGTTGGAACTTTCAATTGTGTCTGAGCGCCAATCAGCGTTGGTATTAATGTTTCCCGCCACGGATGTGTAGTGGAATGGAGCGGTGGTGGCGTATGCCATGCCTCCCAGCAGCGCTGGAATCGCAAAAAACATGCCCAGTACCGACAAGATGGTGAGCATGACTGAGGAACGATCGCGAAGAGCAGCGATCAGGTGTGCAATGCCGACAATGAGCAGGCAGGCGGCCGCGCCAGTCAACGCGATCTGTACGCTTCGATCAACCTGAGCCGGGGTGCTGTATCCATTTCGGTAGAGAAGGAAGAAAGTTCCTGCCAGAGCAAGGAAGACTAGACCGTAGACGCATAAGACCAGAGCTCGAGGGACGACTCGAGAGCGGAGGGCGGGCTGCGTGGCAAAGGGCGCGAAACGCCTTCCTGCGCTTTGCGGAATTGTTTGTCCCGAGGCCTGAGGCTGAGAGTCAGCCGTCTGTGCCGCTGAAGGCGGTGCGGGAGGGAAAGTGTAGTAGTCCGAGGAGGTCGGGCCCCCCTGTGTGCGCCAATCAGGAGTTGTATCTGGCATGGTTTCTTCTCCTTGAGGCGCTGCAGGGGTAAAGGGGGATGACGCCGCCTGGGACGACGGCTGCGTCGACGGTGTCGCGCTCCAGTACTGACCCTGTGTGGGTCCCGTCTGCTTCGGCCGTGCAAGCAGGACCGCAATTACGACAATTGCGACGGGGAAAATCATAAAAAGAGGAATCCACACGAAAGTGTGAAAGAAGCCGAGCGCGATTCCTGAAGTCCCACCGCCAAAGACCGCTAAGAGGATCGCTCCGATGATCGCAGCATCGAAATTCCCCTTGAGCATTTCGTCAACGTGGATACGGCCATCTGTGGCCTCGGGAAGGAAAACCCATGCTAAGGCGTAGAGGACGCAAACTACGGGGAAGAAGAGCGCGGCAATAACGACGGCAATCCTCAGGGAGTTGACGTCCCATCCATAGCGCTGTGCCAATCCTTGGCACACGCCTCCGATGACGCGAGGCTCTCCACGGAAGAAGCCGGAGTGACGCAACGATTTCATGAATCCTTTGTTCATGATTCCACTGTGCCCGTGTGACTGGCGAAAAGATATGGGGGGATGCCCTGATCGATCCCCGATTCTTTCCCCACTCTTGCGCTTCAGGTCCCGATTCGTGTGAAGATACTGATGTGAGCAATGAGCAGCACGTGTGGCAGTCGGGCGAACAGAAGCCCCGTGGGTATCACTGGGACCCGCCGCAGCTTCACGAACCCACGCGTGTTCTGCATCGCTCCAGTGCGTCTTCAACCGACATGCCTCTGCCGTGGATTGGCGGGGTCTGTGCGGGAATTGCCTCGATGCTCGGGGTATCGGCCGGAATCATCCGCTTTGCATTTGTGGCGGCCCTACCGGCTTTGGCAGTTCCGCTTTTCGTGTATCTGTGGCTGTGGCTTACTCTTCCCGACGATCCCGGCACTTCCCAAAGCGCCCCCGAACGTCTACGTGTTCCGCTGGCCTCGGCGGAAGAAATTGTTCGGCGCGAGCACGACCAACGCAACTTGCGCATGCTTTTGGTCGGATTGGGTGCGGTGGGCCTCGCCCTTGCAATTGCCTACCTGCTTTTTACAGGGATAGCGGGACTGCGCGATATTGCCGCAGCGGTCCTCGTCCTTGGTGGGATCGCAGCAGTGTGGACGCAAAGTACTCGTGCACATTCATGGAAAAACCCTCTCTTTATCCTCATTACTCTGGCTGGAATGGTCTTGGTTGCCAGCGGCTTGGTACTGGCGTCATTTCGCGGGCAATCGCCGTGGGATATGGTTCGAGGCGCGATCTTGGGTGGGTCTCTGATCCTCTCTTTCGGGGTTGCGATCATTCCTCTATGGGTGAGAACTTCACAAGAGAACACAAGAGCGAAAGAGCGCGAGAAACGAGAAGCCGAGCGCGCTGACATGGCCGCACACCTGCATGACTCCGTCCTTCAGACGCTCACCTTGATTCGCAATAACGCCGATAATCCAAGTTCGGTTCGCGCGCTGGCCTTGGGGCAGGAACGTGAGTTGCGCTCGTGGTTGTACACGGGGCGTGAAGAAGCGGCCGATTCCCTTGCCGAGGCCCTGCGTGAAGCAATTTCCACGCTGGAGACAACCCTTGGTGTTGAGGTCGGCGTTGTGACGGTTTCCGATATGCGTCCGGGCCCCGGTGAACTGGCAATGGTCGCCGCTGCTTCCGAGGCCGTTTCCAACGCAATTCGCCACGCACGACCGCCCGTGAGCGTCTACATGGAGGTCAGGCCGCAGCGCACGGAGATCTTTGTGAAAGACTGCGGAGACGGCTTTGATATCTCTGCGATTCCCGAGGACCGTCACGGCGTGCGCAATTCGATTTTCGGCCGCATGGAACGAGCAGGCGGAACCGCTCAAATCCGCCATCTAGCCAGTGGAACCGAGGTCCACCTCTCCATGCCTGTAGATACACTTGAGTGACGATGCTCGCTGAAGGAGACAATTCCATGACAATTCGGATTCTGGTCATTGATGATCACGCCCTGGTACGTGCGGGCGTGCGCGCTGAGCTCGAATCCAGTGGCGCCGATTTTGACATTGTTGGTGAGGCGAGCGACGTTGAGGGAGCTATTGCGGCCTGCCACGCCCTCACTCCGGATGTCGCTCTCCTGGACGTTCACCTGCCTGGAGGAAACGGAGGCGGCGGCGCTGAGGTTGCGGCCTCGTGCGGTGACGTTGAGGGGCTCCGTTTCCTTGCGCTCTCGGTGTCAGATTCCCCCGAAGATGTTGTTTCGGTTATTCGTGCGGGCGCTCGCGGATACGTCACCAAGTCGATCTCGACCCCTGAGCTTGTCGAGGCCATCCAGCGCGTTGCCGCGGGAGATGCTGCCTTTTCACCGCGCTTGGCCGGTTTTGTTTTGGATGCTTTCGGAGGGGCGAGCGCCCCCATTGCCGCTCACGATGATGAATTGGATTTACTGTCAGCTAGGGAGCAGGAAGTCATGCGTCTCATCGCGCGTGGATACCCCTACAAAGAGGTTGCTTCTGAACTCTTTATTTCGATTAAAACCGTGGAAACACATGTGTCTGCCGTGCTGCGCAAACTGCAGCTATCGAACCGAAATGAGCTCACGCACTGGGCCATGCAAAGACACATTATTTAGTCTTTCAGGTGCCTTGCGGTGAAGTTCACCCGCGTGCTGGGCGCTTCATGGACAAAGATGCGGGGTAGGGGCGATACCATGAGTAGTCCTTGCACCACGATGCCTTGGGAGTGGCGATCATGCACGCAATCGGTTTCGACCGCGATCAGTATCTAGCCCTTCAATCTGAACACATTGCGCAACGTCGCCAGCAGTTTGGTGGAACCCTGTACTTGGAGTTTGGCGGCAAGCTTGTTGACGACATGCACGCCTCTCGCGTTCTTCCCGGATTCACCCCGGATAACAAGATTGTCATGCTTGCCGAGCTTGCTGACGAGGCCGAAATTGTCGTCGCCGTCAACGCCTTGGATTTCCAGCGTCGCAAGATGCGTGAAGACCTGGGAATCACCTACGAAGATGACGTCTTCCGTCACATCGATATGTTCCGCGAATACGGGCTGTACGTGGGCAATGTCGTCATCACCCGCTGGAGTGATTCCAACGACCAAGCACATGCCTTCAAGCGCAAGCTCGAAGCCCGCGGAATCAAGGTCGCGCGCCACTATCCCATCGAGGGCTACCCCAATAACATCGATCTGATCGTTTCCGACGAAGGTTTGGGGCGTAACGAATACGTCCATACGACTCGTCCGCTGGTTATTGTTACCGCTCCCGGTCCCGGTTCGGGCAAGCTCGCAACCTGCCTCTCCCAGCTCTACCACGATCACAAGCGCGGAATGACCTCGGGATACGCGAAGTTTGAGACCTTCCCGATCTGGAATCTTCCCTTGGATCACCCCGTCAACGTCGCCTACGAAGCGGCCACTGTTGACTTGGATGATGTCAACATGATTGACCACTTCCACTTGAAGGCTCATGGCGAAACGACGGTTAACTACAACCGTGATATCGAGGCCTTCCCCGTCCTTCGCCGCCTGCTCGAGAAGATTATGGGGGCCTCTCCCTACCAGTCGCCCACCGACATGGGCGTCAACATGGCGGGCTTTTGCATCAGCAATGACGAGGTCTGCCGCGAGGCCTCGAAGCAGGAAATTATTCGCCGTTGGTACAAGGCTTTGGCGCTGGAGGCGCGCGAGGATCTTCCGCCCGTACAGTCTGAGCGTGCGGCTCGCCTGATGACCGCAATGAACCTGAGCAGTGCGGACCGCCCGGTTGTTGCTCCCGCGCTTGAGCGCGCGCGTGAAACTGGATATCCCGCAGCCGCAATGCAATTGAGCGACGGGCGCATTGTTACTGGAAAGACCTCGGACTTGCTGGGGCCCTGCTCTGCAATGCTTCTCAATGCGATGAAGCTTCTTGCGGGTATTGACGATGATGAGAAGTTGCTTGCCCCCGAACAGATTGAGCCCATTCAGAAGCTCAAGACTGAGCACTTGGGTAGCCGCAATCCTCGCTTGCACACCGATGAGGTGCTGATCGCTTTGGCTGGATCTGCGCGCTCCAACGAACGCGCAGCTGCGGCTTTGAACCAACTGCCGAAACTAGCTGGTTGCGATGTGCACTCTTCAGTTCTGCTGGGCAGCGTTGATGAGGGCATTCTTCGCCAGCTCGGTATGAATGTCACTGCCGAACCCGTTCACGCAACCAAGGGCGTCTACCACAAGCACTGAAAATGGATCAGGATCACTCACTTCCCAATCTCGGCTCTTTCCTCGATTTCGGTTCCGATCAGGCTGAGGATCTTCCCCTCTACGACCCAAGCTCCTCGAGCAACGAAATGGGCGTGGGAGCGCCTTCTTCTGCTGGCACTTCGGATCAGGGATCACCTCAATGGGGCCAAGCGAGCGGCCACGGTAGTTGGACGCAGCACAGTGACCCTGAAAGCCTTCTCAAGGGCTTGAATGACCAGCAACGCGCAGCGGTCGAGCATCGGGGTGTTCCTTTGCTCATCATGGCCGGTGCGGGCTCTGGGAAGACTCGCGTTCTGACACATCGGATTGCGTACCTGTTGGCAACCGGTCAAGCCCGTGCGGGCGAGATTTTGGCGATTACCTTCACCAATAAGGCAGCAGCTGAGATGCGCGAGCGCGTCGAGGCCCTGGTCGGTGGGGGAGCTGCGCGTAGGATGTGGGTATCAACTTTCCACTCGGCGTGCGTGCGATTACTTCGCGTAGAATACCGTGCGGCCGGTTTGCGCTCGACTTTTAGCATCTACGATTCGCAGGATTCGCAGCGTCTGATTCAGATGGTGCTGAAAGCAGCGGATGTAGATATTAAACGATTCACGCCCAAGCTGGTTGCCGCACGTATCTCGGACCTCAAGAATGAGCTCATTTCCTGGCAGGAGTACCGAGATACCGCCCCGAATGACCCGATTTCTCGAGTTGTCGCTTCGGCCTACGAAGAATATGAGAAGCGCCTTGCACAGTCCAATGCCTTGGACTTTGACGACCTGATTTCGCGCACGGTACGCCTGCTCAAAGACAACCCGGCGATCGCCGAACACTACCACCGTCGCTTCCGTCATATCTTGGTCGATGAGTATCAAGACACGAACCATGCACAGTACGTGCTGGTCCGCGAACTGGTGGGTACCGGGGACGATGGGGTGGAACCGGGGCAGCTGACGGTTGTTGGTGACTCAGACCAGTCAATCTATGCTTTCCGCGGTGCAACGATTCGCAACATCGAAGAATTTGAGCGAGATTTTCCGGGTGCGCGGACCATTTTGCTCGAGCAAAACTATCGTTCCACCCAAAACATTTTGTCCGCTGCCAACGCTGTTATTGCTCGAAATGAAGGCCGCCGTGCAAAGAACCTGTGGACGGCATCGGGGGACGGCGCACTGATTACCGTTGATGCAGCAGATTCGGATCGGGACGAAGCGCGTTTCATCGTTTCAGAGATGGAAAAGCTGTCGGCAGCCGGGACCCGCTGGGCGGAAATCGCTGTCTTCTACCGGACGAACTCACAATCACGAGCAATCGAAGAACTGCTGGTTCGCCAGGGCATTCCCTACCGAGTCGTTGGGGGTACTCGCTTCTATGAACGCGCGGAAATTAAAGACGCTTTGGCCTACCTCCAGGTGATTTCAAACCCCGACGACACGGTTGCACTGCGACGGATCATCAACACTCCTCGTCGTGGGATTGGCGCCAAGGCAGAGGCCGACCTCATTGCCCACAGTGATCGCTATGGGATTTCGATGGGCGCGGCCGCCCGGGACTGTTGGATTTCTCAGGGCCGAGGCCTCGGAGAAGCAGAAGGAACCGGCCTGACCTTGGCTGAACTTCCCAAGGAAGAAACTGAGGACACGCGTGGTGGCGTGGCCGGGCTGAGCCCGCGCGCGGCCTCGGCGATCGGTGATTTTTGGGGACTGATCGAGGCCATGCGGCGCGCCGAACAGGCCGGCGCAAGCGCAGCGGAGATTCTTGAAGAAGTCCTTGATCGAACGGGATATCTCGCAACTTTGCGACGTTCCCAAGACCCTCAGGATGCCTCGCGAGTGGAGAACCTTGCCGAATTGCACGCGGTTGCCTTGGACTACGTGCAGACCAGCGGTAAGGTCGGCTTGGCAGGTTTCCTTGAGCGCGTTGCCCTGGTTGCTGACTCGGATCAACTTCCCGAGGAAGAAAGCGGGAGTGGGCAGGTCACGCTCATGACGGTTCACACCGCGAAGGGCCTTGAATTCCCGGTCGTCTTCGTGACCGGCATGGAGGACGGTACTTTCCCGCACCAACGCTCGCTGGGCGACCCCGAAGAATTGGCAGAAGAACGCCGTTTGGCCTATGTCGCAATCACTCGCGCCCGCAAGCAGCTTTACCTGACGCGTGCGGCTGTGCGAAGTGCGTGGGGAGCACCCCAGGAAATGCCTCCTTCGCGATTCTTGGATGACATTCCCGTCGAGCTCTTAGACATTCGTCGGTCCTCAACCTCGATGGAACGTCTGCGCGGTGGATACGGCGGCGGTTCCGGATACGGTTCGGGTGGCTATGGCACTTACTCAGGTTCCGGTTATGGCTCTTCCTATGGGGGCAGGTCTGGGGGCTATGGCTCAGACTACGCTGATTACGGATACTCGCGCCGTGATGATGATGGCGGTCCCGTCTTTGGCGGACGCAGTGGTGTATCTGGTAGCGGTGATGGGGGCCCGCTTGCCGGCCGAGGCCTGGGCGGGAAACGCGGCGCGCCCGCAGCGCGAACTGCAGTTTCACGGCCAACGGGCGCAAGTGCACCGAAAAACACGCTTAACCCCGAGGAAGTGCGCGTGGGGGATCGCGTCCGTCACGCAACTTTGGGTGAAGGCACGGTCATCGGCCTCGAAGGATCGGGGGAGCGCACCATTGCGCAAGTCGCCTTCGCGTCCGCTGAAAAACGCCTGTTGCTGCGGATGGCCCCCATGGAAAAGATCTAGTCGCGGTAGGCTTAAGGAAGTTGCGCGCCACAGTTCACGTGGTAACCGCGCAAGGCAGCGCCTTCGGGCACAAAGTGAAGGGACACAATGGATCTCTACGAATACCAAGCACGGGAGTTATTCGCTGCTCACGGCGTCCCCGTACTTGCGGGAATCGTTGCACGCACCCCAGATGAGGCCTACGAGGCAGCGCAGAAGCTGCTGGCCGACAATGACCTTCTGGTGGTCAAAGCTCAAGTGAAGATCGGCGGCCGAGGCAAGGCCGGTGGCGTGAAGCTGGCTCGCAGTGCACAAGAAGCGCGCGAAAAGGCCGAAGCAATCTTGGGCATGGATATCAAGGGGCACACCGTCCACTCGGTCCTCATCGCTGCGGGCGCGAATATCGCCGAAGAATTTTACTTCTCGATCCTGCTGGACCGCTCCGAGCGCCGCGAGCTCGCACTGTGCTCGGCGCAGGGCGGAATGGATATTGAAACCTTGGCACGCGAACATCCCGAGGCTCTGGCTCGCGTTGGCCTGGATCCCAAGGTTGGCATTGATGAAGACGTTGCCGCCCAGATCTTGGGCGAGGCCGGCTTCAACCGTTCACACATCGAGAAGCTTGCCCCCGTTTTGGTCAAGCTTTGGGATACCTACCGGGGCGAAGACGCCACCCTGGTTGAGGTCAACCCCTTGGTTCTCACCGAGCAAGGTGATGTCCTGGCGCTGGATGGCAAGGTGTCGCTGGATAACAACGCTGCTTTCCGTCATCCCGAACACGCGGCCTTTGCCGATAAGTCCACGCAGGATCCTCGCGAGGCCATGGCAAAGGAAGCCGGACTGAACTACGTGCGCTTGGAAGGCCAAGTAGGCGTGATCGGTAACGGCGCCGGCCTGGTTATGTCCACCCTGGACGTTGTGGCCTTGGCCGGTGAAGAGTGGGGTGTCAAGCCCGCGAACTTCCTGGACATCGGTGGCGGTGCCTCGGCAGAAGTGATGGCCAAGGGACTGGACGTCATCCTTGGTGATGATCAGGTTCGCTCTGTCTTCGTCAATGTTTTCGGCGGAATTACCGCATGCGATCAAGTCGCTCGCGGAATCGTGGGTGCTTTGGAAGCCTTGGGAGATGCTGCCTCTAAGCCTCTGGTCGTGCGCTTGGACGGCAACAAGGTTGAGGAAGGCCGTGCAATCCTGGCTGCTGCCGCACACCCCCTAGTTCACATGGAAGAAACAATGGACGGCGCAGCACGCCGCGCTGCCGAATTGGCCGCGAACGCCTGAGATGGGACGGGACTGAAAACTCATGAGTATTTTTATTGATTCCACTTCGCGTGTCATTGTTCAGGGAATGACCGGCTCTGAAGGCCAAAAGCACACGACCCGTATGCTGGCAGCCGGCACGAACATCGTCGGTGGTGTGAACCCCCGAAAGGCCGGCACTTCGGTGACCTTCCACGTCGAGCCCTACGGTCCGGGCGCTGAAAACCGCGCTGCCGGTGACGTTGAGGTTCCCGTGTTTGGAAGCGTTGCGCAGGCCCGCGAGGAAACCGGCGCGAATGTTTCGGTTGTCTTCGTGCCACCGGCATTTGCAAAGGACGCGGCGATTGAAGCAATCGATGCGGGAATTGAAACTCTGGTCGTCATCACAGAAGGTATCCCCGTTCAGGATTCGACCGCTTTCGTTGACTATGCGCTTGAGCGTGGGGTCCGTCTGATCGGCCCGAACTGCCCCGGAATCATCAGCCCCGGACAATGCAATGTCGGCATTACTCCAGCCGATATCACGGGACCCGGCCGCCTTGGCCTGGTCTCCAAGTCGGGCACCTTGACCTACCAGCTCATGTACGAGCTGCGTGACCTGGGCTTCACCACCTGCATTGGTATTGGCGGTGACCCGGTTGTGGGAACCACCCACATCGATGCTCTGGAAGCTTTCGAAAATGACCCCGATACCGACCTGGTTGTCATGATCGGTGAGATCGGTGGTGACGCCGAAGAACGCGCCGCAGCCTGGATCTCCGAGCACATGACCAAGCCGGTCGTCGCCTACATTGCAGGATTTACTGCCCCCGAAGGCAAGACTATGGGCCACGCGGGCGCGATCGTGTCGGGAAGCTCTGGTACGGCCTCGGCAAAGGCGAAGGCACTGGAAGCAGTTGGCGTGAAGCTTGGTCGCACCCCTTCGCAAACTGCGATTTTGGCACGTGAGGCGCTGGCTGCTCGATGAGTGAGGATCCCACCGCGCGTACGACGGTCACAACAGTTTCCGCCCGCCCGACCATCCGCGTTGCCCTTCCGCAGGGTTGGGCGCGCTCGATGCTGTCCGGGATCGAGGCGGCTCTGCTGGGCTGGGCACTGGTCGTTGTCCCGACCCTGATCGCCTACGCCGCGGTGTCCTCTAACCAGTGGATGGTGTCCACCACCTGGGAGGACGCCTTCCACTTTGCCTCTGACCTGTGGGGCGCTTCCCTTGGAGCGCGAGTGGTCTCGGGCGACGTCTCCTATCGCGCAGTGCCTTTGCTGTTTGTGCTGCTCTTGACTGGTTTGACCAAGCTGCTCCTTCTGCAGGGACGACGTTTTTCTCCCGCTTCGCAATGGATGGCAATCCCCGGGTTCACTGTGACCGCGCTGCTTTTGGCCGGTGGAATTGGTACGAACGTGAGCGTGTGGGGCGCGCTTCCCCTGGCGATCATGATCCCCTTGATTGCGGCCGCTTGGGAGGTCGCGCTTGCGCCAACGAGCCTTGAGCTCCGCTTTGAACTACCGAGGTGGGTCAGCGTTGGAGTGCGCACGGGCTGGCGTGCATCGTGGGCTCTGGCGTTTTGTGGCGGACTTTTCCTGTTGCTTTCGGTGATCGTCTCCTGGTCGCAGATCCGTGGAATTCATGAGCTTTTACTGCCGACTTCCATGGTTGATTCGATCATGATCGTCCTTGCGCAGCTGTTGTTCATTCCCAACGCGATTGTGTGGGCACTGTCCTGGCTTTCCGGTCCCGGTTTTTACCTTGGTAGCGATGCCTTGCATTCGCCGACTTCTGCTCCCGTTGGACCGATCCCGGCAATTCCGCTTTTCGGCGCGACCCCCGCAAGTGCCCCCGGCAACTGGGTGGTCCTTGCGCTGATCGTGTTCGGCGTAGCGCTTGGCGTGTACCTGCGCCTGCGTAAGGGCAGTGAATCACTTCTTGATGATCTGTATCAGGGTGGAATCGCAGCTGTGGTGGTCGCAGCCGTTTACTTGGTGACTTCCTTGGGTTCGGCCGTGGTTTTGGGAAATGGCCGCTTGGCTTTCCTTGGGCCCCGAATGTCCCTTTCCGCGCTGTGTCTTTTTGCCGAGGTGGCGCTTGGGATCCTGCTGACCGTGGCGCTTTCACACCCGGTGAGCGTGGCGTGGGCGCATGAGCTGGTAGGCGCTGGGAAAGCGCGTGTCCATGAGCGTCGCCATCACGAGGCCGCAGCTGGGGGAGTAGCGCCCGCGGAACTGGCCCCCGAGGCACCTGGCGAAGACGTGCCCGTCGA
The DNA here is from genome assembly GCF_018370895.1 of Actinomyces sp. oral taxon 181. NCBI lineage: Bacteria > Bacillati > Actinomycetota > Actinomycetes > Actinomycetales > Actinomycetaceae > Actinomyces > Actinomyces sp. oral taxon 181. The sequence continues at coordinate 21,704 of NZ_JAGYZL010000016.1, read as the reverse complement.
GGAAACTCAGCCAGCGGAGGAGCCTGCTGAAGAGGCCGAGGTGGCCTCGGCTTCGGAAGAAGAGGACACACCCCGCAACTAAACCAACCCGGGTGTGGGGGAGTGCTCGCTGCTTGGCCTCGTCGAAGAGGCTACGAAGCAGGTAGCATGGTGGGGTGACTTCAGCTGATCTTCACCCCGTCCTTGTTGTCGATTTTGGCGCGCAGTACGCCCAGCTCATTGCTCGTCGCGTGCGCGAAGCAAGCGTCTATTCGGAAATCGTCCCGCACACCATGCCGGTCGCTGAAATGCTAGCGAAAGAACCCGCAGCAATCATTCTTTCCGGTGGTCCCTCGTCCGTGTATGAAGAGGGTGCTCCGTCGATTGATCCTTCGATCTTCGAAGCCGGAGTGCCCGTCCTGGGGATCTGCTACGGCTTCCAGACCATGGCCCATGCTCTGGGCGGAACCGTGGGACGCACGGGAACCCGCGAATACGGACACACCGAGGCTTCTGTCTCCGGTGATTCCTGCCTGTTTGGCGGCACCCCCGACGATCAGATCGTGTGGATGAGCCACGGCGATGCCGTTCAGGGCGCGCCCGAAGGCTTCACCGTCACCGCATCGACCTCCGAAACGCCGGTTGCAGCTTTCGAATCCAGTGAGCGCCGCCTCTACGGCCTGCAGTGGCACCCCGAGGTTGGCCACTCGCAGTTCGGCCAGGACGCTTTGAAGAACTTCCTCTACAAGGGCGCGGGAATTGAGCCCACGTGGACGCCTGGTTCGATTGTTGACGAGCAGGTCGCGAAGATCCGCGAACAGATCGGCGACGCGCAGGTGATTTGCGCACTCTCCGGCGGCGTGGACTCTTCCGTGGCCGCGGCCCTCGTGCACAAGGCCGTTGGCGATCAGCTCACCTGCTTCTTCATCGACCACGGCCTGCTGCGTGCGGGCGAACGCGAGCAGGTTGAAAACGACTACGCGCGCGGCATGGGTATCCGCGTCATCACGTGTGACGAGTCCGAGCGTTTCTTGTCTGCTCTGGCGGGTGTTACCGATCCTGAAACCAAGCGCAAGATCATTGGTCGCGAATTCATTCGCTCTTTCGAGGCCGCCCAGAAGCAGGTCATCGAAGAGGTCGGCGCCGCCGGCGGCGAAGTAAAGTTCTTGGTTCAGGGCACCTTGTACCCCGACGTCGTCGAGTCCGGCGGCGGCGAGGGTGCGGCCAACATCAAGAGCCACCACAATGTGGGCGGTCTGCCCGAGGACATGACCTTCGAGCTGGTCGAGCCCCTGCGTACCCTCTTCAAGGACGAGGTGCGTGCGGTTGGTCGCGAGCTGGGCTTGCCCGATTACCTGGTGAACCGCCAGCCCTTCCCGGGCCCTGGCTTGGGTATTCGCATCATTGGCGAGGTGACGCGTGAGCGTCTGGATATCCTGCGCGCTGCGGACCTGATCGCCCGCGAAGAACTCACGGCGGCCGGCCTGGATCAGGAGATCTGGCAGTGCCCGGTTGTCCTGCTGGCTGACGTTCGCTCCGTTGGCGTTCAGGGTGATGGCCGTACCTATGGTCACCCGATCGTGCTGCGTCCTGTGTCCTCTGAGGACGCGATGACGGCTGATTGGACGCGTCTGCCCTACGACGTCCTGGCCCGCATCTCGACGCGCATCACCAACTCGGTGCCCGAGGTTAACCGCGTCGTCCTCGACGTGACCTCCAAGCCGCCGGCAACCATTGAGTGGGAGTAAGTATGTATTTCAATCTCATCATTAGGTTTGATGAATCTTCAGCGATGCCTTCGAGCCGCATGTTTGAACACACAGACCCTGAAATTAAGCAGTCGTTTGAGCGGAATGGTAAACCTAATCTGAGAGCGCTCTGTGATTTGCCTACTATTATGGTGAAAGAGTTTGGGCCGGATACCGGGAAGCAAACTGCGCGTATTGGGTATATTGACTCTCCATCTATGTGCCCGACAATGAAGAATCCGATTTTTTGTTTTCCTTCAGATTTACTGATAGAAAAACAGATTCTTGGGGATGAAACGTACACTCCGAATCAATTGAAGTGGGTAGGGCAACATACGCGCTGGACAGTGTTCGGGGGTGACCCGTTTCGTACTTTGTTTGCCGGTGGTCAGCTTGAGCCGGAAAATCTGGACTGCTCTCGGGCAATTGACGAAACAATGGTAGCAGTCATGATGCCTTTTAATAGAGGACATCATTCGATAGACCCCGTATTTAAGGCCATCGAGGAGGGAGTTGAAGGGGCGGGAAAGACTGCGAGTCGTGTGGATCAGCGTACGGCTCCTGCAAATATTCCAGATGATATTCGGCATCTGATTCGCTCCTCGTGTGCGGTAATTGTTGATCTTACTGGTCTCAATTCAAACGTACTGTATGAACTCGGATTTGCGGATGGGGCCGGGAAAAAACCTATTCTGATCCAAAAGGGGCCAATTGATAAGTTGCCTTTTGACGTCAGTACGAGACGTGTTATTGCATATCAAGAAGACAAAGATGGCCTCGACGCCTTGTCGAAAACACTAACGCGTGAAATCCGGGATTTCTAGGTTGAGGGTGCTGCTGTTCTAGCTTGGTTCGCAGAGTATCGAGATTCAGTTGCCGCGCAAGATTGCCTTTCGTACTTGGAAACGAGTTCCCTTGTTTTGAATCGTGCCCTCGTCCCTGGTACGTGGGCACTAACGCCTCAGGGCTGAAGGAGAAGTGTCGTCCCGTCATCACAACAGCAAAGAAGCTCACCAGGAATATTGGCATGAAGCACACCTTGAGGTGGAGACCCCAAAAGCTAGGTGGCGCGTGCGCTCCGTGCAAACAAGCCAGAATGCGCTGGCTGCATTCGAGCCGCCGAGGGCGACCAGTAGAAAGAACCACATCAGCGGCGGAGTCATACTGACGGCGTGATAGCCGAACAGGGCTCCCATAGGGGGGGGCCAGTGTAGACTACGATGGTGAACGCGATGGGCAGGGGCCCTGACTATTTTGGACACGTGGGGAATCTCTCATCAATCGTCGTTGATTGGAATCGAATATAGCAGTGATTCTCCTTCGAATGTCCTCGTTTCTGTTGGTCGGTGAACGCTCTTAGCGTCTCGTTTGCACTCGGGCGCGGTGACAGTGGTTGTCGGGTGGTCATGTTGGTACGGGCTAAGCGGATGGTCAGGCGCGTGAGAGTCCTGGCGCGAACGCATTTGTATGTGCTTGGAATGGTTTGTCAGACATTGCAAGTGAAAAAGTGTTGCCTATACTCTGTGTTAGCTCCCGTTATCGCAGGTGCGATGAGGGTGTTCAGGCAGCTCTGTTCGTTCAGCCGAGATAGAGAGGGAAAGTGCCTACCGTTCCAGTTTATCGATACGCTTCGGGTAATGACTATAAAGCGCAGAAGACTATTGGGGGTAGTTATGTGTCTGTCAATTGCTCTGCGGCGGATCTTGTAAGGTATTCACTAGATAACGGTCATTTTGAAGGGCATGTCGTCACCTCGGAGTGGGGGCAACGATTCTATCACTCAATTCCGCGATTTGCTCTCGCTCTTGATGCGGCGAGGAAACACTTTTCGATGACCACTGACTATTGTCATGCCGAAGCTAGCTATAAAGGGGCTGTGTCATTCTATTTGGGCATGATTGGCGCGCGCCTTGTGTTTGATAAGTTCTTGGGAGGGGACAAGCCTAACTATCAATTGCTTCATGCGGGAGATAGTAAACACTTCATTCTTACGCCATCTAGTGGTGCGGGTAAGCAGTCTAGAGGTAAGCGGCCTGACTATATTGCGATCGATGATCAAGGGGTTCCATATGCGCTCGTGGAGGCGAAGGGGACGTCAGGGGTGAGGCTTGCTTATGAGCGTGTGAATCACGCAAAGACGCAGTTGAATCTTGATTCCGTGACAACCCTGACTGGTACAGGACATGCCCTGTACACGAGGCAGGGAGCTGAGTTGGAGAAGCACGTGGTTGCATCAAGTTTCACGAGTGGGGTGGCGCCGAAGGGAAGTTCCTGGGAGTTGTGCGACGTGGATCCTGAAGGTGCTGGCGGGGGGCAACTGACTATTCAGTTAGATAGGGCTATTTATGCGCATTACTCGCCGATGGTGCAATGGCTTTCCTCCGACCATTCCCCCGACCCTTGTCGCGGCGAAATGAGGGAAGAACGCATCAATAATGTTGATTGTGAGCTTATCGAAATCAGTAAAGGTGTATCCGTGGGCTTAGTGAAAGGTCTTCGTGAGGCCATTGGCGATCAAGGAAATGTTGATGATTGCTTCCACCGTCTATCTGAGTTCTTCCATTCAAAGAAGGGGTTTCGCGGCCTGAGCGAGAGTGAGAAAGTGTCAATGGGTGGAGATGGAGTCGTGGTCGTATTAAGTGATGAGTATGTCCGGTCATTCAAGCTGGAAGTGGATCGAGCTTTGTGAGCGCTGCGAGCGGATGCAGCCCTGGCCTCACCCAATTTTAGGGGATGGGCCGGAGTTAGCCCGAGCGAGTATCACAAGCAGCAGTAAAGCTGAATGCGGCCTCGAGAACCAGGGAAGAGTCCAGGGTGGTTCCAAGTGCGCGATCTGAAAGCTAGGGAGTGCTCAGTGGCGCGGCACGTCAAGAAAAACGGGACGATGCCATGCGTGCCTGCGCGGCGCGTTCCTTGACCGCCTACTTTGACGCTGGCCAGGTGCTCTTTGGCCACTGCATCATGGTGCGAGGGACACTGAAGAAAGGTGCAGTTTCCGCATATATGGGTGGCTGAAATCTAGCTACGCGCTCTCAGTTTTTGTGTGCGGTGATCGCGAACTGCAGGGGTAGACGCTCGGGGTGTTCACGAAGATGCCAGGCTCCGGTGGAATCGTGTTCCATGAGTTCGGGCCACGGACACCAAGCAGCGCGTGGGGTCTCCTCGAGCTCATCGATCACCAGCCCCGCGTTGATGAGAGCGGTGACGATCTGGCCAAGGGAATGATTCCACTGGTGGTTCGTTGTGTGAGTAATCCGCGGTGCACCTGGGGAATCCACGTAGCTTGAATCGTCATCCCACGTCATTGGGGCATCCTGCTCAAAGTATGGCTGCTCAATCTTGAGCCCGTCGGAAATGTCCTCCCCGATTGTCATAAACATCGGGTGGTCATCGCGGATGAAGAAGGTACCGCCGGGTTTGAGGAGAGAAGCGACGACTCGCGCCCATTGGGCGATATCGGGCAGCCAGCACAGAACACCGATCGAGGTGTACACCAGATCGAAGGTGCCGGACACTGCTTCGCGCGCGTCGTACACGTTCGCGTGAACGAAGTCGACGTGAGCGCCCGCGCGCTGGGCGATGCTGCGCGCGTGGGCAAGTGAGGCCTCGGACAGATCGAGGCCAATGACGTGCGAGGCCCCGCGGCGCGCAAACCCGATCGTGTCGGTTCCGACGTGGCACTGCAGGTGGATGACTTCTTTGCCAGTGAGATCGCCGAATCTCTCGATATCTTGGGCGAGTTCGGCACTAATGGCTGTCGGATCCTCGAGAAGACGCTGGTAGTCGTAGTAGTTGCCAGCCATGTGCAGCTCGGCGCGGTCGTCCCAGTTGCGTTCGTTATCGGAAAACCATTGCGCTCGCCCGCTTGTTTCAGTCATGCGGTCATTGTACGTCGGTGGGTTGTTGGGGTGGGGCGCCTGCCGAGGCCTGGACGTGGGCTTGGCGTAGCTTGTCCGCCCTGCGCAGAGGATGTTTGCGATCCCTATCCAAGGTGCGTGAGCGTGGGGGAGTATCTATGCTGAACACTGTTCATTATTGAGTGAAACCGGAGAGAGAGGAGGATTTCCGTGCCCAAACAGGTCATTGACAAAGACAAGCTGATTGAGCAGGCATACTCGATTGCCGCGCGCGAAGGAATCTCCGCACTCTCCGTGCGAAAACTGGCCGCGGCCTGCGGAATCGCCGTCGGCTCGGTCTATGTGTACTTCCCGACAAAAGCGGACCTGACGGCCGCAGTATTCACACGATTCTTCGGCCAGGCGCTGTTCGAGGAATGCTGTCGGGTTGACGGGAGCGAGAGTTTCGTCGACTACGTGCGGAAATTGCGTGGCGCTTTGGGCGCGGCCTTGGCGGAAATGGACGTTGATTGGTTCGCTGAGATGCGCAGCCTTCCCCGCAGTGAGCACGAGGCCTTGGAGGCTGCACGCGCTCCAATGTTTGCCCACATGGAGCAAGGGCTCCAGCATGTGTTGGAGGCGGATCCCGCGGTTGTGCGCTCACGGTTGGTTGGCGCGCTGAGCCCTGAGAAGCTCTGTCCTTTTGTTCTGGGAGCTATTTTTACCTCGCTCATGGAGGGCTCTGATTGTGAGCCCGTCTTTGCTCTTCTTGATACCAGCTTGTACGAGGCCGTGGCTAAGAGCGGTGCTTTTGGAAGCGCCGCTGCGGCTCCGATTGATAAGAAAGATTGCTGATGACACTGCTCAAAATAAATAAAGAAAACCTGATTACCGTTGCCGGAGTGGTTTGGCTGCTGGCGGGTATGAACGTCGCACTGATTGGTGTGCGTTCGGTCGTTGAGCTGAGCGGTGCGGCCGTTGGTGTCCTCGTCGCAATTGTTGTTGGTGCTGTCGCCGCTTTCTTTGCCTTCCACGCAATGTTCGCGGCAAGATAGTCCTGAAGAACGCCCAGAGGATCCGAGGCCTGGACGCAGATCGCCTGAACTTCCTGCGCTTCTTGGACCTCAAGGGCTACCTGATCATGGTGTTCATGATCTCCTTTGGCTTCGGGCTGCGCTTAAGTGGACTCATCCCCACATGGTTCTTCGCATTCTTCTACACGGGCCTAGGGTCTGCGCTGGCGCTGGCGGGTGTAAGCTTCCTGATGCGCCGGGCGTTTGGTGAAGGGTGGACTTTTCATGCACGACGGGTGAGGGGGTAGGTATCGCGTCGTCATGTGCTGAGTTGCGTTTAAGATGCTTAGTTTGATTCCGGATGGAGAGCTTATCGAATTGTGATTAAAGCGATTTGCAATGCCCTTTTCGATAGCAAATATGGATCGTTATGTCCTCTTCTTTGTGGGGCGCTGTCCAATCTAAAATAGACCTTTGAAGGATGCGGAAGGGAACATAGAGTTTCTAGCTAGCTCGTGGTGCTAGCACATGCAAGTTCGATGTACTTATCGTCGATGCTTGCTGTTCGTCCGCTGTCTAAGGCCTTGTAGGACACAATGTCCCTAAGCTTGAGTTCTTTTTGTTCCCGCTGCTACAACAAAGTTTGTGACTGTCTTTTCCATAAGTTTTGTAACTATTTATCCACTAGGATCGGGTCACTTGTTGTATGTTTTTTCGTCCCAATGAAAACGCACAGGACTCACCGTCTGGTGAAATCGTCCGTCGTTGTGGAGAGCTCTCTTCCGTCGAGGTTCCAGAGGTTGCAGAATCAGCGGATTAACTTATCAAGATAGTCATGAATGCAAGCGGGGTGCGTAGTACAAACTTTGAAGATGGTGGATTGTCTTTGACTACTGCATGGCGGCGTGTGGAACCCTGACGAGGTGCAGAAAGAGTAGTTTCGCTCTTCCAGAGATGAAAGTAGTGGGGCAGCAATGAGTAACACGAGCCTTTGGAACTAGATAACTTAACGGGTACTTTCGTAGGACGACATGAGCTACTAGCGGTAGCGGACTCTTTGAAATCATCAAGCGCATAGAACTGAAATCTTTGCTCCTTTAAGACGGTTTTCGCCAAGAATCGGCTCTAATTTCGGAACCGCATGACGATGAGAGCAACTCTAGGAGACAGTGTGGTCGATACGATGAAGAGAGATTGCGTCAGAGCTAGTTGTTGGTATTGCTACTCCCGATTGAGCATCGCGGAATCGAAAAGGGGAGTAGTATGCAGAATGCAGGTAGGGGCTCCGGTTTCTATCTGCGCTCCAGTAGATTAATGCAGTATGAACTCTCGATGGGGAGGGTGCCGGATGACTGTTAGTTCAACACCTATGTTGTCGTTTAAAAAATGCGATATGCACGTTCATTCAAGTTCGTGCTATAGCAGAGACTACACGCGTTCTGATTTTACTTCGAGACTCCTCCAAAGTGACCTCGATGTCGTTGCGATAACGGACCATAATGTCGTTGACGTTGATTTGCTGCGCGAGATTAAAAACAAGATGGCGGAATTAGGCAAGTATGTATTTGGCGGTGTGGAGCTTAATATCCACCTGAAAGACGAAACAATTCAACGGCATGGCCTAACAATCGGGAAGGGAAACAAAGGGAAATATTTCCATGCCATTGTCTGGTTTGATGTAAAAAAGGCGCAGGCGATCGCTGAAATTGTCCATCAGCTTTTCTCTAAGAAACTTCAGGATCAAGGACGTGCGGAGCGACCTCAGGAGCTGGGTGTAAAGGCGTTCTCACGTAGGACGGCCGGAGTATCGATCGCTCTCGAGGACTTCCAAGAGGCGGCAACGGGAATCCCTTATATTTTTGTGCCACATGAAAATAAAGATCGGAGCCTTTCTGATTACTTGCCTAACACAGCAGATGATCAAGGTCCGTTGTTACAAAACCAAGAGTACAAAGACAAATTGTTCTACTTTGCGCATGCATCAGCGATCGAAGGCGGTGAAAAGAGCCGAAAACAAATCACAGGGTGGTTAGCAAAAGAAAAGAACGTAACTGTATCAGCATTTCTGTTCAGTGACGCTAAGAGACTCGATGAGATCGGAAAAAAGTTTACCTGGATTGACTTTGATGGTGATTGGGATTCGCTAGTGCTTGCAATGAGTGATCCTGAAAGCCGTATTGTAACCTCGGATCGACAAGACAAGCACCCCCAGAAAAATATTGCAAACTACCTAGAATCAATTTCGTTTTCACTTAAGTCAAGAGATGGGCAAAATGCTGACAGGCCTGTCGTGCTGCAATTTTCCCCCGGGTATAACGGAATAGTTGGTTCTCGTGGCAGCGGAAAATCAATGCTAGCGAGTCTCTTAGTATCGGATGGTCTCGAAAAATACAAAACATTAGTAGATATTGAGAGCGTGCGCTATCGGCTTCGCGACGGAGAAAGCTCGAAAGATCGACCGAGCTGTCTTTACCTTGGGCAGGGGGCATTAGAATCAATATTCACAAAAGGTGAATATGATAGTATTCCGTTCCTGAAAACGAGAATCGATGCGTTGAGGGATGAAGAAGAAGATTCGCGTCGGTCTGCAAAAAATAATCTTAATGAGCTGCTTACTCTGGAAGAAAGGCTCCTGATCGTTTTTTCGGAAAAGTATGAATGTAGCGTGATATCGCTCGATCATCTTGATTCGCGGGTTCCATCCGAAATTCTGATTGCAGAGCCGCAAATTCCATTCTCGATTGAAAGCTATATTGAGGGACTTAAAAAACGTTGGAAGCAAGTCGCTGGCAGTTTGAACGAAGCTGAAAAACATCTCAGATCCTCGGTGTCCAAGTGTTGTTCAGTTGAAGACGAAGATCTCCTGGAGGCTCTAACGCGCAGAGAGAATAGTATTTGTAACGCTTTTTCAGAAGTTGACATAATGATTCGTGATTACATTAGCTCTCTCGATAGAATTCGTTCGGAGTGGTTTTCTCAGCGCCGAGAGCTTCTGACGGAGTATTTCAATTACATTGATGAATTCAATAGTCATAATGGATCAAATGCTGCATCACAATATGAAGATAAGGATAAAAAGCTTTTTTCATTCTATAGTGATTTACTAACTTTGCGTATCATGCTTAAGGAACTGCATCGTGCTGCTATTCAGGAATATGGTAGGGCCTATTGTGCGGGAAAAGAATTGGACTATCAGAGTGGAAGTAATGTAATTCAGATCAGTTTGCGACCTAATGATGATCTCTCTTTTGAAGATGTGTATAGTAGCCTGTTTTCAAGGTCTTCCCTTCCAGATGATGGTTCATTGATTTATGCCTATCTGTCTGCAAGCGATGCTTCTAAAATGCACAAGGTCTTCAACGGTATTAAGTTTAAATCATGCAGAGATGAGAATGTAAAGACTCACTTCCAAAAGTTTTTTAAGCTTCTGCGCCAGCAGCTTAATGAGTTGGCTGATCTGAATCCTTGTGTTGCGATTGACGGTGATCTGGTCGACACTATGTCCCCAGGGATGAAGGCGCAGGCATTACTAAAGCTATTTCTTAATGATGAGCTTTGTAAGGGAAAATGGGTATACATTGTTCTTGATCAGCCTGAGGATAATCTTGATGTTAAAACGATTAAAGACTTTCTCGTGTCGAGGTTAAAGCAGCTAAAAATTTCGGTTCAATTTTTTGTCGTGAGTCATTCTGCTCCTGTAGTCGTCAATGGTGACGCAAGGACTATAGTGACCTGCAGGAATGAAAATCAGGAAATCTTGTATGAAATTAGCTCGTTAGGGAACTCTTCTGGAAAGCGATTTATATCCGATATTTTGGATGGAGGTGAGCTCTATTTAAAGATGAGGCTTAATAAGTATAATTTCAGATTAGAAGATTTGGATACAGATAACTAGACCTTAGTGATGTGCTTAATTTTGGGGAGCTTTAATGATTAAAATGTCTGATGGTAATGTGATATTAGAGGTTGAAAAGGCGGCCTTTGATTTGTCGAATTCTTCGTCGTATTCTGAATTTTTGTTATGGATTACCAATCCGGACCCTGGCGTAGTTATAAGGTCGGATTCTTTCGTCGTCGAAGAGAGCCTGACGGGTGAGGTTCGTGAGAAGGCTCAGCGGTATGCTGATTTTTTGTCGGAGTTCGTAGAGAGACGTCGAGTGAAACTTGAGGAGTTCAAAAGCCAGCTGCCTTTCGATGAGCGGCGACGTCAGATTCAAGATTTCATTAGTGAGCTCGAGGGTTAAGTTTTGAAGCGCAGCTTCATTGCGTAATTTTTTGACTTGCTAGCCGGTGAATCTCCTATTGGCTCTTTGATCAAAGGTCCCGTTCGTGAGCAGAGTGTCTTCATAATGGCATTGCATCTGCTTGTTTTCGCGATCTTTCCTAGTTGATATGCGACGTTGGCATGGAGTGGGCCCGCATCTTCGGGTTTATGGGACTGGCTACGTATTATCGATGCTTGGGTTGGCAAGAACGTAGATGGTGTAAATGCGTGCTTATCGCTCAGTTTTTCTATGTATAAATCTGTGCCGTTCTCGAAGAACTGTTTGTCACTGCTCTTTCCGTAATTCCATGCAAACTCCGATTTTGGCGGGTCTTTCTCAAGAAAAACGAAGAAAGTCTGCTTTAGTTTCGGGCTGAGGCCCCAAACACCTCCGCCGCATTCTCCCAATTCACGCCATCGGCCCCGCGCCACCAGTTCAAGGGGTAGGACAGGCTCTGCCTGAGGTCCCCGGTGTCGCGCTCATGCGGGGGAGTGAATGAATGTAGAAAACCGGGGTGCCCTGGCGCATCTAAAATCCCGCAGATTCCTAGAGTCTCAACGATCCCAACGGCCTCGGCCTGGTTGCAGGGAAGCAACTTCGCGGTGCGGATAGCGGTTGCCAAGGCTGCACCGCTGGCCTCGTCCTCCATGGAATCAGCTAGCTGCAAGATCGACCGTAAAATCTCCACATCGGCATCACTCGCAGCCCGCCGCTCCACCGGCGCGAACTGCTCCAAGTAAAAGATCGGCTTCCCGATCGTTCCCCAGATGCCGCCGCCCCTGTGTTTCACCCAGTTAAAGAAGGTGCCCGTCAGCTTTCCCGGAACCTCCTGAATCCGGCCTCGATCAAAAGAAAACCAACTGCGGGCATACACATAGGACGCCAAAATATAGCGGTAATCCACCTCGCGCGAGGACAAACTATATAAGAACGCCTGCGCTGCATCCTCTAAAGACACAGCCTCAAAGCATCGTTCCAGGACATCAAGCGCCTGATCGAGAGTAATCGGGTGATCCTCAACAACCACCCCCATCTTCCGGGCATAAGCAAGCTCCTCAGCACTCACCGAATGCTTCTTCCGATCGTCCATCAAGCGATTCAGAATCTGAACAGCCTTCTTATCCACGCTTGCCCGCCCTTTGAAGTGCCTGGAGTGCTAAAACTCTAGAACCCCAAAAGCCTTCGATAAATCGCCTCGTCCTCATCCGAGAACACATCAAACACAACGACCATGGGGGACTGGGTCGCAGTGAGCCACTGATTGACCACATCCACCGCGACCTCGGCAGCATCCTGCTTCGGGTAGCCAAAAACGCCCGTCGAAATACAACAGAACGCAAGCGAGTCCATCCCGCTTTCCTGCGCCAAATCCAGGCAATTCAGGTACGAGCTCATCAGCTCGAAACGGTACATGTCAGCACTCTCGCCAGCTGGCACAATCGGCCCGACCGTGTGAATGACGCGCTGCGAGGGCAAGTTATACGCCCCCGTAATCTTCGCCCGGCCTGTCGGCTCCTCGTGCCCCTGCTCCTCCATGAGCTGGGCGCACTCCAAACGCAACTGGACGCCGGCGAAAGTATGAATCGCATTATCAATGCACGCATGCCCAGGCACCCAACACCCCAGCATCTTTGAGTTCGCTGCGTTCACAATCGCATCCGCCGCGAGCCTCGTAATGTCACCCTGCCACAGGCGAATATTGGGGTGCAGGGGCGCGACCTCGGCCTCGTCAATGGAAATAACGCCATCCCCGGCAATCAACTCACTGAGCAACTGATCCTGCAAAGCCAGCCACTGCGGCGAGGCGGGCATGGGCGGGCGCGTATTGACCTGCGCGCGGAACTGCTCCCACATCTCATCGACACTCGTCGGTGCGGGCACCTCCATCCCGCGTTCCTCGCACAGTCCTGCAATCAGTGGGGTTAACAGCTCAAGTTTCCGACTGGGCCACATCAGCATTCCTTTCCCAAAAACGAGGGGTGACAACAGTGTAGTTCCGCTGCAGTGATAGGTTAACGCTGTTTGCGCAGTATGTACGCGACCCCGGATAACGCATGGGTTTTACCCTCTGCAGCCATCAGTATCGCCCGATTACCGCCAGTGGCGGTATAAATTGGCGGTAATCAATCTGCAGTGGGGTCAGTAAGCTCCTTGCAGACTCGTTCGCGCGTGTCACTCGTACACTGCTATTGCAACATTGAGCGTGAAATTGGCGCTTATTCCTCGGCAGAGAAGGAGTCCGACAATGAGGTACGCCAAGATGGTGGTGTTGAAGGGCGGGGTGGAACTCCTGGTGAGGAATGCCGTTGCCTCGGATGCTCGCGTTCTGCGCGAGGCGACGCAACGCACGCATGCGGAAACTGACTATTTACTGTCCTATCCGGACGAGCAGAGCGCCGACGATGAACAAGAGGCCCGCTCCCTGGAAGAAACAGAACGCAGTGGCAATGAGGTTGAACTCGTTGCCGTGATCGACGGGCGCATCGTTGGAAGTGCGGGAGTTTCAGCAGTGCGCAGTAGGCGCAAGGTTGTGCACCGGGCGCGTTTTGGGATCAGCATCCTCAAGGAGTACTGGGGGATGGGGATTGGGCGGATGCTGATGGACGCGAGCCTTGACTGTGCTCGGCAGGCGGGCTACACCCAGCTTGAGCTCGAAGTGGTGGCGGACAACGAACGGGCGGTGTCCCTTTACCGTCGCGCAGGGTTCGAGGAATACGGGCGCAACCCTCGGGGCTATCGGTCCGCGTCTGCGGGCTACCAAGAACTCGTGTACATGAGGCTGGAGCTGTAGCGCTACAAGGGCGGCTAGCCCTCGGGGGCTAAAAGACCATGCTTCCGGGCGTACCCTTAAACCGTGAAAATCCTTGTCGTCCCCATGCTGGCCCGCTCGCAGATGGGTGGTCCGTGGTCGCGCGCGCAGCAGATCGCCCGTGCTTTCCTCAGCCGTGGCCACGAGGTCACGCTCGCATGGGGAAACGACGGGAACTGCGTCGATCCGGTCGCCTCGACATTTGAAATTCCCGTTCCTTCGCCCCTTGGTCTTCCCGAGGCCATCGCTCGTTACACCTTTCCGCTGGCTTCGCGCTTGGGATTGATGGGGCGCAAGCCCGTTCGTAGTTTCGAAGAAGTGCTGTGGTTAACGGGGTCTTTGGATTATCGCTACAGCCGAGTGGTCGTTGATAAGCTCCGTGAATTCATGTGCAGCTGGCGCCCCGACGTCGTCTACTCGGAATTCAACTTGGCCGCGGTGATCGCCGCTCGCGCCGAAGGAATTCCCTGTGTGGGCAGCGGCTCGCAGCCGACGACCCTCTCTTACGCCTCAACCCCTCGAAAATCAGTGGGAATTCGACGCCTGCTACGCGAGATGGGCATGCCCGCCCCGGCCTCGTCGCTGACGATCCTCGAGGGGGTGCGGCGCCGCTTCATCCCGAGCTGTCCGACCCTGGAACCGCGGGCAGGGGAGCGGGCGATCTACTGCGGTTTTCTTGGCGAGATGTCGACGGTGGATAGTCACAGAGCCGATCGCGATTGCGCGGTCGTCTACCTAGGCTCGGGCAGTGTTCCCGAGGGAGTTGCCGTGCGAGTTGGCCGCCAGCTCTCGAGCGCGCTTGGCTGCGACGTCTACGTCGCAGGTGTGCCCGAGGCTGTACAAGTTGTCGGGGGCCATGAGGTGACCTGCGCGCCTCGCCTCAACTTTGGCGAGCTCCTCCCTCACGCCCGTGTCATGGTCCATCACGGCGGGCAAAACTCGATGATGGACGCGCTGGCTTATGAAGTCCCACAAGTCGTCGTGCCCGGGCGTGTTTTCGAGCGCCAATTCAACGCCGAGGCCGTCGAGCGTACGCGCTGTGGCCTGAGCGTTCGCGCCCCCAAGCCCGCTCTTATTGCCGAGGCCGCGCTGCGCCTCGTCGATGAGCCTGCCCTGACCTCGGGGATCCGAGGGGTGCGCGATGAACTGTCGGAATTGGGCGGAACTGAGCGGATTGTCCGCGAGCTCGAGAAATTACTCGATGCGCGCCCCGTGAATGACTGATCCAGGCATCTTGAGCCAGGGGATTGCGCTATTCCGGCCTCATTGGCATCGTTTGGAGCCATTGACACAAGTTGGAGCTTTGAACGAGCGATTTTTGGGGTATGCGATGCGTCCAAGTGGTGTCAATCGCGCCTAGTGGTGTCGATCTCGCCGGGTGGTGCCAATCGCGCCGGGTGGTGTCGATCTGGTCTACTGGCGGCAATTCCACCTATAAACAACGATCCGGCCTAACAGTTTCCATCCTTCCCAGTAGCGCCGGGTGAGTGGACGCAGGGCCTGTGCATCCTCCGGACTCAATGCGGTCCGAAAAACTGAGGGAAAGGCCCTACTGGCGCGGGAAAAGTAGCGGCAGAGCGTGGCTGAGTTGGCGCGAAACCGAGGCAAGGGAGTGTGTCCCGTCCTCATCGATCCACACTTGCAGGCTCTGGGGAGTCATCAGCGTCGGATACTCGTGGTAAAACTCATCGAGCTGCGGACTCATGTCGTCGAGCGCTGGATCGTCTGAACCAACGCTGGCGATAATGTGGAAATCCTGCGGTCCCATGTCGCGGCTGCGCACTCCTTGAGTGACTTCGTCGGCAATTTCGGGTAGGGGAGCGTCATGATCGCGGCCAATCCATGACTCCCCGGCCATTGGCATATAACCGTAGAAATAATCCGGGTTCAGGGCGAAAACATCCCAGGCCGTAATCCCGCCCATGGAAAAACCGCCGAAAGCGCGGTGCATACGGCTAGCTTTTAAGGATTCATCTGAGGTGTCGCCGTCCGCGTAGGTCGAGTAACGCGACTCGACTGTGTCAATTAGAGTGTCGATCTCACTGGTCGCAAAGAAGCGATTGAGCTGATAATCCGTTTCAAAATCGTCATTCACGAAAGAACGATCAGGGTAATACGTCGCAAAAACAACGATCGTCGGGGAGAGTTCACCACTGCGCTCTAGGTCATCAATCGCCGGCGAGACCTCGTCGGCCATCTCCTCCGCGCTACTCGTCCACCCGTGAGTCAGGTACACGATATTGGCCGGCACCCCCTGTACGTATGTCGCAGGAACGTACACCAGCGCCTGCTTCTTATAGGTCACTCCCTGGTATTCCTGCTGATAATCCACGGTGTCGATCCGCCCGTGCAGGGGAATCGGATTCTCCGAGGCCGCAGGAATGATCACCGTTGTGCCGTCCGCCTTCTCGTGGTGGGTAACTGCGGGCGAGGGAGTCGAGGCGCGATAGGCCTCGTATCCTGCTGCACTGACCAAGCCGCTTGCTGCCACTAAGATGCCCACGGCAAGCGCGATTGTTCGCCTGCGGTCGCGAGGCCGTAGCTGGCGCGCCGGCACTTCCGTGGTTTTGGGGGTGGGTGAGGTCGGAGTGCTCATTGATAAAGTTCCGTGTAGTTCGTGCGTATTGACCTCATATAGTTAATTTTAGGTCCGCGGCTGTGGCGGTGCGAATGGGCCTTCGCTACAGGCGGATAGGATTGAGTCACCAACTGGACAAAGGAGTTGCCATGATTGCTGTCACGACCCCAACCCTTGAAGGTGCGCCTATTAAGCGTTACTACGGAATTGTTTCGGGAGAGACGTTCGCGGGTGTGAATCTCTTTAAAGATATTAGTGCAGGCTTGTCGAACCTCTTTGGAGGGCGGGCCTCGAACTATGAAGAGGAACTCTTCGAGGCCTCACAAACTGCTATCAACGAGATGTGCCAGCGCGCGCAGGCGATGGGTGCGAACGCGGTAGTCGGCGTGCATGTCGACTACTTCACCGCCGGATCTGACAACGGAATGCTCGCAGCAATCGCCACGGGCACCGCTGTTGAGGTCTGAAACCTTCTGGCGTTTTTCTGACACTTTGTCGCTGCGAGGTGCGGGCGTGCGGTCCTACACTTGCCATGTTGCCCGCGAAGGAGGACTCACAGTGCCAGGATTGGAACCCTACGACGCAATTATGCTGCTGTCCTATGGTGGCCCCAACGGCATGGAGGATGTCCTCCCGTTCATGCGCAACGCAACGCGAGGCCGTGGAATCCCCGACGAACGTCTTCTTCAAGTCTCGAAACACTATGAGCGTTTCGGTGGCGTTTCGCCCATTAACGCCTGTAATCAGCGCCTGATTGCTGACTTATCCGCAGAGCTCTCGCGTCGTGGATATGACATCCCTGTCGGCTGGGGAAACCGCAACTGGCATCCCTTTGTCGCCGAGGGCCTGGACGAACTTGCCCAAGCCGGCGCGCGACGCATCCTTGTGCTGCCGACATCCGCCTATGCCTCGTATTCGGGGTGCCGTCAGTACCGCGAAGACCTTGCCGAGGCCGCGCGTTCCAAAAGCGAAAAGTGGGGGAGTATCCTCCTTGGTGCAGAGGACAGTGCGGACAACCCGAACGCCGAGATCATTGTGGATAAAGTGCGCCCCTACTATTCGACTCCCGGTATGGCCAGTGCTGAAATTGCCTCGATCCGTCGCGCGTGGTCGGCCTTGGTTGAGGGCGGAGCTGATCCCGCTGGGATTCGACTGGTTTTCGTCACCCACTCCATCCCCATGAGCATGGAAGACGGGTCCTCTCCCTTCTCCTTCCCTTCTACCGTTTCTTCTTCCCCTGATTCCGAGGCCGGTGGCGCTGAGCTTGAAGGCGAAGAAACCTCATCCCTGGGCACCCCTGCTTCCGAAATTAGTTACGTTGCCCAGCACCATGCGCTCATTCAGGCGATCATGCCGGAAGTGCGTCGAGTCTTGGGGCGCGAAGATTTGGGGTACGACCTAGCGTTTTGTTCGCGCTCGGGTCCGCCGCAGGCGCGCTGGCTGGAGCCCGACATCAACGATTTCCTGCGCGAACTGATCGCCCCGGAAGGCCAGAGCGCAGCGGAAGGAAACGAGGCCTCGGGAAGTGGAAAGCCCAGCGGCGTAGTCGTCGTCCCTATCGGCTTTATCTGCGACCACATGGAGGTTGTCTACGACCTGGACACCGAGGCGAAGGAAACCGCCGCGGAACTTGGACTTGCGTACAAGCGCGCCGAAACAATCTCGACGGACCCCGCGTTTGTCTCTTCGCTGGTGGATGTGCTGGAAGAACGCGCAGCCCAAGCGCGAGGTGAAAATCCTTTCCGCATGACCGTCACAGGCATGGGACCTTTCCACACGGTGTGTCCGCCGGATTGCTGCTTGGCGCCGGCTCGGCCTGCGCATTCCCACCACTTTGACCAAGCGGGCGATCAGCGCGCAAGCTTGCATGCCCCACTTTCTTCCGACGGCCCTGCTCGAGTCGCCGGCCAATCCGCCATACAACAGGAGGAATCAATGGCGTTCTTGAACCGTCATGCGGAACAACCCGCTGAAAACACCGAACACTCCGGTCACGTAGAGGCTGCGCCCGAACACGAGGCTTCGCCCGAACACGTTGCCGAGCATGCTCCGCACCACCATGCAGCACACTCCTACGTTCCCGACCCGCGCGATCGGACCGATATTGACTTAGATGAGGTCAACGGCAAGCAGCACTACGCACTGTATTCCGTGTTTGCATTGGGTGAGTTCTTGCCAGCAGACGACAGCGAGCGCGCCCAGATTGTTGCTGAATCCCTGGATTACGTGAAGAGCGCGGGCGCGCAAATCCGCGGTTTCTATGACGTGTCGGGCTTCCGCGCCGAGGCAGATCTGATGGTGTGGTGGCTTGATGATGACCCCGAGGTCCTGCAGGACGCCTACCATCGCCTGCGCGCCAGCGCGCTCGGCAAGTTCCTGGATCCCGTGTGGTCCTGCATGGGCCTGCACACCCCCGCAGAGTTCAACAGGCGCCATATTCCCGCCTGCTTTGGCGGCGTCGCGCCGCGTGACTGGGCGATGGTTTACCCCTTCGTGCGTTCCTACGACTGGTACTTGAAGGCCCCCGAAGAGCGCTCGCGGATCATGGCCGAGCACGGGCGCAACGGCTTCTCGCAGTATCCGGACGTCAAGGGCTCGACCCTGTCAGCTTTTGGTTTCTCTGACTACGAGTGGGTTTTGGCTTTCGAGGCCGATTCGCTGGACCGCCTTGAGGGGGTCATGCATGCCCAGCGCTACACCGAGGCTCGCTTGTATGTTCGCGAGGATACCCCCTTCTTCACGGGTCCCCGCGTGAGCCTGCAGGAGTGGACGCAGCGCCAGCCGAGGGCATAATCTGCACTGCTTGAGGAGGTGATCGTGGCTCTTCCCGAAGGCCTCGTTGCCTGTGAAGATGGTCGTGTCCGCCCGTGCTGGGCGGCCACTGACCCGCTCTTGCGTGGCTACTACGACACCGAGTGGGGGAAACCGGTTACCTCCGAGCAGGGCGTTTTCGAACGCCTCGTCCTTGAGAGTTTCCAATCCGGCCTCTCGTGGTCGACGATCCTCAAGAAACGGCAGGCCTTTCGCGACGCCTTCGCTTCCTTCATTCCCGAGGCCGTTGCGTCCTTCACCGACAAAGATCGTGAGCGTTTAATGCGCGACGCGGGCATCGTGCGAAATGGGCGGAAGATCAACGCGGCCATCACCAACGCGCGGGCAGTCATCGCGCTTCGTGGTGCTCTAGCTGCCGAAGCGGATGCACACCGTGCGGGGCGGATGGAGGATGCGCCGCTCGCGGGGTTGCTTCGGCCTGGGCAATCCTACCCACGACACTTGGGTGAACTTGTCTGGCTTTACCAACCCAGCCAGCAGCCTCGGCCCGAAAATGCGGGGGAGGTGCCCGCACAGACCGAAGAATCCCGCGCTCTCTCACTCGGGCTTAAACGCCGAGGCTTCGTCTTCGTTGGCCCGGTTACCGCATTGGCCCTGATGGGCGCGATAGGGATTGTCAACACTGACATCTTGGGAACGTGGAAGCGGCCGTCGAATGAATGAACCAAGCTTTGTTGAGGTTGCTGCGGCTGAATAGAAACGGGTCTAGAGTGAAAATATGACTCCAGAGATTACTGATCCGAAGTTCAAAGCAATCGCAGAGGAAATCCGGAAGGACCCGGAAAACGCCTCATACACAAAGCGCGGGATCGATCCGTTGTTTTACGCGGGCCCCGAGTGTCGGATCATGATCATCGGTCAAGCTCCCGGCCGAGTCGCTGAAGAAACTGGAATTGTCTGGAACGACCGCAGTGGTGACCGTCTGCGCGATTGGATGGGAATCGACCGCGATACCTTCTACAACTCTGGGAAACTAGCCATTGTCCCCATGGACTTCTACTTCCCGGGCACCGGGAAGAGCGGCGATCTGCCTCCGCGTAAGGACTTCGCGGATAAGTGGCACCCGCGCCTGCTCGATCTCATGCCCGATCTGAAGCTCACTATTCTGGTTGGCTCCTACGCAACAAAGCGCTATCTGCAGCTCAAATCTTCGGCCTCGCTCACGCAGGTCGTCAAGGACTACCGCGACTACCTGCCGGAGTATTTCCCGCTGGTGCACCCATCGCCTCGTAACCAAATTTGGATGAAGAAGAACCCCTGGTTTGACCAGACTGTCATTCCGGATCTGCAAGAGCTTGTCGCGCAGATCATGAGGTAGTTTTTCTGCGAATTTTGTATCCGCTAAGGGCGGTCTCTGTTAGCGAATACCCAATTTATAGTTCGCTTGGCACTGATGAGAGCGCTGTTCATGCGTGCTATTCCTAAGGTAAAAAGCGTGCAATAATTGTGCAATGACCAGTGAAGCTGTAATCCCGAACTTCTCCAGTGACTATCAAGAAGGGGCGCACCAAAAAGTATTGGATGCCTTGGTTGCCACCAATATGGAGCAATCCAGTGGTTACGGTACCGACGAGCACTGCGAGCGCGCACGCGACCTGATCCGTAAGGCCTGTGACGCGCCAAATGCGGACGTTCACTTCCTAGTCGGCGGGACCCAAACAAACGCCACTGTCATCGATGCGATCCTCCTGCCCTGGCAGGGCGTTATCGCTCCCCACACCGGACACATCAACATGCACGAGGCTGGCATTGTTGAACGCGGTGGTCACAAGATCCTTGATATCCCCGCGAAAGACGGAAAAATCACTGCGGCCGATGTTAAGCGCATTTATTCAGCGTGGGAAGGCGACGGTGCACGCGACCACATGATCGCCCCCGCATTGGTCTATATCTCGCAGCCCACCGAATACGGAACGCTGTATTCGCTCAAAGAACTGGAAGAACTCTTTGCTGCATGCCACGAGCACGGCCTCAAGCTTTTCGTTGATGGTGCACGTTTGGCCTATGCCCTGACCTCGCCGGCAAATGATGTCTCAATGGCTGACTTGGCACGACTATCCGATGTTTTCTACATCGGCGGTACCAAGTGCGGCACACTTTTTGGCGAGGCCGTGGTGATCCCAGATGGCGGCTCGATCCGCCAATTCGTCACGCAGATGAAGCAGCATGGAGCTTTGCTCGCTAAAGGTCGGCTTTTGGGTGTTCAGTTCGAGGCCCTGTTTGAGGATGACCTGTATTCGAAGATTGGTCAGCCGGGAGTTGAATCAACGCGGCGAATCCGCGAAGCCCTGATCCGTGCGGGATACGTTGTCACTATGGATTCTCCGACGAACCTCACTTTCGTCGCCCTTGATCAGGCAGGACACGAGCGTTTGTCGCGAAAGGTCCGCTATGGCATTTGGGAGACGCTGCCCGATGGCCGCCTGCTCGCACGTTTCTGTACGTCGTGGGGAACCCCTGAAGAAGACGTCAAGGCATTCGAGGCCGCGCTGGCCTAATAGTCGCCGCAGCCCTAGGCGCTTCCTCCGTATGAGGCTGCGCTCCGCATGAAGCTGCGCTCCGCACCGCTCCCTCCACATGAAGCTGCGCTCCGCACCGCTCCCTCCACATGAAGCTGCGCTCCGCACCGCTCCCTCCACATGAA
>NZ_JAGYZL010000015.1:0-54023 GCF_018370895.1 Actinomyces sp. oral taxon 181 | reverse complement strand
GAAGCAAACGATCATGCCTCAACCGCAGATCCACAGACATGAAAAGCCTCCCATTCCCTGGACTTCAATTTCGATGTCCAAGAAACGGGAGGCAGTTCAGTGTGGCCCCGGGACTTTTGTATGAGCGCGAAGGCTAGAACTTACCTCTGGTGGATGCTGATTCATTGAGAGTAAGCGGTTCTGCGTGGCCCCTGACCTGATCGATGGTCAAGGTTGCTTGCACCCGAGTTGAGTAGGTGACTTCGCTTTCCTCAATGCATGCCCCGTTGTGGTCGTAGGTAGAGCCCGTGAGGTGAAGAAGGCAGCGGGTACCCGCCGGTTCGCCAAGGATCGTTCGGGTTTCTTGGTCGATGCTTTGGGCGCGCAGTGAGACAACAGAGAACTTTGGAGAGCTCTTATAGATATCACGTAGAACGTGATAGATGGACAGATCTGTGAAGTCGATATCTTGGATACCGGGCAGCAGATCGATTGGAATGAACGACAGATCAAGGCTAACGGGGAATACGCCCGTGTTGCTTTCGATCAAGCGAAGTCGCTTGAGTCGTAGGAATGGGCGATTTTGCCGGGTAACTACGCCGTGCTCAATGACACGAGCACGTGCCTGGTCACTGGTTCCCTGAAGGCGGTCTGTCAGTGAACCGAAACCCCACAGAATTCTCTTGTCATCCTGCGCAGTAACAAAAGTCCCCTTGCCCTGGTATGAGCGTAAGTGGCCTTCGTGGGTGAGGACCTGCAAAGCGCGGCGTACGGTGCCGCGCGTGACGGAGAAGCGCTCGCAGAGAATACTTTCGGACGGAAGTCTGGAACCGGGTGGAAGATCGCCATCCAGAATCTGACGCCGGATCGCCTGAGCGATCTGCTCGTATACCGGAGGAGAAATACTGGTCACCTGTTGCTCCTTTGCACATTGCTGACAGGCGCCCATGTTAGGTGACTCACACTCTAAAGGTCAATAGACGTTCTCCGCATCTCCGTACAGATTGTTGCGAAATCGATGGAAACGACAAAAATCCCGGGGAATAGGTATGCCCTATTCCCCGGGAGAAAGTGTGAATCGAAGTGAGACTCAGTTGCTGCCTTCAACGACCTCAAGCGGGATCGTGTATTCGGTGCCGCTGGCATCGGTGACCTTCAGAGTGGTTTCACCGGGCTTCTTGGGGTGGACGCGGAGGTTCTTTGAGCCCTTGACCTGCTCGGCGACCTCGGTGTCAGCGACCTCAACCTTGGCCTTAGACGCATCACCGTTGAGCTTGAACTCAAGGTCACGCTTCTCGGGAAGAGTGACGCCCGTCTGAGTCACCGTTGCGGGATCCTTAGTGATGATCTTTTCGTTGGTTGCTGACTGGGGGCCGCTGGAGCAAGCAGCGAGGCCGGTTGCTGCCATGACAGCAATGCACATTGTTGCAATGAGAGATTTACGCATGAGTCTCAGTCTAGCCATCCTTGAAAAAGCGTCCATCTCAGACTCCACATTTCGGAAGTCTGCACCGAAACTGCGACCAAATTGTGATGAAGCAATGCTGCCAAAGTCCCAGGGTGAGGGCGATTCTTGGTTGACGCAAAAGTAGGATGCACTGGCGAAAAATAGCCGAAAAACGGACAATAAGAGCGACCGTTGCCACCAAAGGAGCAAAAATGCAGGCCGAAGACTACCGCAAGGTCCCCGAAGTTGGAGTGACCAATCCAACGATTGACGTGCTGCGTGCGCACCGCACAATCCGGAAGTTTGAGGACTCTCCGCTGAGCGTGCAGGACCGCGATGCACTGATTGACGTTGCGCGTCGCGCCCCCACATCCTCCTTCCGTCAGCAGTTCTCGATCATTCACGTGACCGATGTAGCCTTGCGCGATCAGCTGGCCGAGGTTGCACAGCAGCCCTACGTGGGAACCTCCAAAGGCGACCTTTTCATGTTCGTCGTTGACCTGTACCGAAATGCGCGTATCCGTGAAGAAGCCGGGCTGGATATCGCTCCCTTGCAGCGGACCAACCTCTTCCTTGCTGCAATGGAAGACGCGGTCCTTGCCGCACACAACATGGAAGTTGCCGCCGAATCGATGGGCTTGGGCACGGTCTACCTCGGTTCTCTTCTTCGAGGCCCCCAGCGCACAATTGAGCTCTTGAAGCTTCCGCGCATGACCTTCCCAATTCTGGGCCTCTTGGTTGGCCGCCCGCTTCAAGATCCCCCGTACCGGCCTCGTCTGCCCAAGCACCTTGCTGTTTCCGAGAACACCTACCCGGTGGTCGAAGGTTCCTACCTCGAGGAGCTTGCCGAGTACGACGAAGATGTGCGCGCATACTACGAACTGCGTAAGGCTGGCCTGGGTGCGACCAATGCCTTTACTCAGCAGATTAGCGAGCAGATGGGCCTGCCAAATACCTTCGATACCGCTCCCGTCCTTGAGGTTTTGCACTCTCAGGGGTTGTGCTTGAACTGATTGAGAATTGCCGAGGCCGGGCGTGCCCTTGGGTCTTTCCCGGCCTCAGCGATTTTTCTTGCTTGTATATCTGAGCGGATATGCCTTTTGAAGGGGAGTTAGAGGAGGAAGAATGAGCACGCAGATTACACAAGAGTTGGGATTCTCTACCTACGTTTTCGTCGAACGACTGGGAAAAAATGCCGCTATTCTTCATCCCTTCCCCGAATACAATATTTCTTTAGTCGCCCAGGCGCTTGAAGAGGCGGGGCTGCCCATCAAAATCATGGGTGAGCATGCCCCCGAACGCGGTGAAGGAATCTACTTCCAAGAAGATGCTTTCCCGGATGAATTCTTGGGGATTCTTGCTGATGCCTTGAGCGTCCGGGGCATTGGTGCTTACGCATATTGCCTCGTCGATGGCTCAATGGGGGACTTGGATCTTCATCTTTTCACGCGTGTCGGTGAGAGTTTCCCGCGTGCTGGTAAGAAGGTTGTGCTGATGCGTCTCTACCTTGGGCGTTCAAGCGAAGGGCCTGCCGCAACGACTTGGATTTTCGGTTCCCCATCCGATCTGGAAGAAGTCAACCGTCTTCTGGGAGAAAAATACGATACTCAGCCAGTTTCCGACCCTGCCGGATTTGCGGCGATCGAAATTCAGCACCCTGAGTTTTCCGCGGGATTGCTGGAACCATCGCAGATTATGGATGATATTTTCCAAACCCTTGGCCGTCATGGTTATGAAGGCCCAGCATTTGTAGAAGATCATTTTTCTCAGCAAAATGACGCGAATTTATAAGTGACTGTAGACGCTCTGGTAGCAAAGTTGACACTTCGTAAAATTCGTTCAGAAAAGTCCCAGTAAACGCGCGTTTTTCTTGCAGTAAGGCTTCATAAACTATCTCCATCAGACAACGAGCGATGAAAGTTGCTCGTATCTCTCCGGAAGACTTTCTGGGAAGACTGCTCTGTGTTGATGGGATAACGGAAAAGGGCTGACCATGGCGGTCAGTCCTTTTCCGTTTGTCATGCAGGGCTATGACTTTTGACCCATCGCCGGTTATGCTGAAGCATCCTCACTCAAGCAAAGGAGATTTTGTGAGCGCCGATTCTGTCCTGATTACACGTCAGCACCTGTTGGATCCCTCTTTGGAGCACACCCTCATCCTCGTTAAGCCAGACGGTTACGCCCGCGGTTTGACCGGTGAGATCCTGCGCCGCATTGAAGCGAAGGGCTACATCATCAAGGGCCTGAAGATCATGGTTGCCTCGCGCGAAATCCTCGCAGAGCACTATCGTGACCACGCGGGTAAGCCATTCTTTGAAGGGCTTCTTGATTTCATGAGTGCGGGTCCGCTGGTTGCCATCATTGTTGAAGGCCAGCGCGTCATTGAAGGCATGCGCACCATGATGGGATCAACGGATCCGACAACTGCGCCTGCCGGTACGATTCGCGGCGACTTGGGTCGTGCATGGGATACCCCGAACATGGAGAACATCATCCACGGTTCAGATTGCGCAGAATCTGCCCTTCGTGAGATTCAGATTTGGTTCCCTGAAATCGACTGATTTGGGATAGTAAGGCCCATCGAGGCCCAAAGAGGGCTAGGGAGTAAACGCTTCCTAGCCCTCTTGGATTTGCTCGCAATCATCACCATTTTCGGCCAGCTGCGCACGAAGAAGATCGCTTGGGGTATCGATATCTGCGACCCATGATTCTGGGACCTCGACATCAACCGTGTCGAGCTCTTTCAATAGGGTGCGCATCGAATGATTTACCCACTGGGACACGGTGAAGTTGCGGACTGCATCCAGAGAAAAAACACCGATCAAGTTCTGTCGGTGTCCCGCCGCGTATGCGAGCACACCATCTACGTGACATCCCTGAGAAATCGACTCTTCCACGGCCTCGAGAAGGAGTGGGAAAGTCAGGGTAGCCAAGGGTGCGTCAACGGGAACAAGGCCAATCCAGCGAGACTCCGTGTCCTCGGGGAGAACTTTAAGAAGTGCCTGAACGCCTGCAATAAACCCGGCCGCGGGGCCAGAGCGCGGTGGCTCCTCCATGACGCGGATAACATCGCTTGGAACTGTGACGGTCTCAGGTACCACGCATACGTGAGGAATCCCGGGCTCAGAGGTGAGCGCCCACTCAAGCGCACGTCGGCCTCGGACCACGAGGTCGGGCTTTGACGCCCCTCCCAGCCGCTGTCCGGTCCCTCCGCCGAGGATCACTAATCCACTGAGTGCTAGGCGCTGGGGCGAGTCCATGTTCCGCTCCGACCACCGCTTTTCTCTTCGACATAGCACTCGCGAATCGCAACCAACTTATCGATGCCCTTCACCATGTCGATAATGGTCAATGCAGCGACGGTTACGGCGGTCAGAGCTTCCATTTCAATGCCCGTTCGATCTGCGGTTCGAACGGTCGAATGGATCTCCACCCCGTCTTCAGCCAATGAGAGATCAATCGCGCAGTAGTGAACGGCGATCGGGTGTGCCAGGGGGAGTAGCTCGGGAGTGCGCTTCGAGGCCTGAATTCCCGCGATTCGTGCAACTGCAAGAGCGTCGCCCTTGGGGACCGAATCATCGCGGAGGGCCGCCATAATTTTTGGTGAGCACTCGACAAAACCGCGTGCTCGCGCCTGACGCACGGTCGGTGTTTTCGCCGTGATATCAACCATGTGTGCCTCACCGCGATCGGTGAGATGGGTGAATGGACTGGTTTCGCTCATGTCTAGCCTTTCGGCGCTCATTTGACGGGAAGAGAATAGGAAAGTGATCAGACTCGAACCGCAGTCAGGATCGACCAGGGTTCAACCGAAGTGACATCTTCGGGGACGATCGCCAGCGCGTTCACCGAATGCAAAGAAGCAACAAGGTGAGAACGCGAACCCAACCTGTGTGTCGGAACCACAATCGGAGTCTGTTCTGGGCCATCGGGTTCAGAAAGAATGACCGGTACAAACTGGCGCTTGCCTTCGGGGGAAATCCAGCCGTTTGGTGTGGTGACGACAATGGGACGCAGTAGTTCGCGCCCGTTGAGACCGGTGAATTCGGCCAGAACTGGGCGAACAAACATATGGAAGGAGACGAAGACCGATACCGGGTTGCCCGGCAGAGTCGCCAAGTAGACATCGCGTCCGTCACTTGCCTGAAGGACGCCAAAGCCCTGCGGCTTCCCGGGCTGCATGGCGACGCGAACGAAGTCGATTCCCTTGCCCAGGCCGACTTCCTTAACAACGTCGTAGGCTCCGGCACTGACGCCTCCCGAGGTGATGATGAGGTCTGCGACATCACCTGCTTGGCGCAAAACTTCAGCAAAATGAGCGGGGTCGTCGTTGGAGCGGAAAATTCCCGTCACTTGGGCACCTGTGCGACGAGCCAGCGCAGCGATCATCACTGAGTTTGAATCAGGGATCTGAGCACCCTTGAGTTCTTCGCCTGGCGCGCGCAGTTCGTCACCCGTTGAGACGATGGCGATGCGGGGGCTGGGGTAGACCTTGACGCTTGCGTAACCGACCGATACTGCCGAGGCGATGGCTGCAGGCGTGAGAAGGTCACCGGCATGCAAAATGACGTCTCCGGGCGTGCAGTCCTCACCCTGATGACGCATGTGAGCACCGACCTTTGCAGGGGCGTAGATGCTGATGCTTTCGGGGAGGGGATGGGGACCGGGTTCCTCGGAGGTATGCTCCACGGGAACGATGGTGTTTGCACCCTCGGGAATGCGAGCACCCGTCATGATGCGCCATGCGGTTCCGGGTTCAAGAACGTGGGTTTCGTTATCTCCTGCCGCGATGTCGCCAGCGACCGCGATGGTGAAGGGGCTGTCAGGGGAGGCCTCGAGATCGTGATCGAGGTGAAGTGCATATCCATCCATTCCCGAATTTGAGAAAGGCGGGACTGCAAAGCGTGCGACAAGATCATCGACGAGGACATGATCAAGTGCCTGATCGATGGGCAGCTCGGTAGGGGAGAGGGGGTGCACGCGCCCCAAGATGGAGTTCAAGTAGTCTTCAAGAAGTTGCATCGTAGTCTCCTTCGCGCGGTCCGCATGGGGCCATGGCTCAGTTTATGGCTTATTCGATCGGTTCGGGGGTGGCTTCGGCGGGAGTTACCGAGGGAAGTTTCGCAGGGGTGGCTCGAGGTCGGAATGGGACGACGTTCCAGCGACCTGCAGCCGTATCAACAATGAGCAGGCGCCCGATTAACGGCTCACCAACTCCGGTGACCCACTTCAAACATTCTGTGGCGAGGACCGATCCGCCCTGACCGCAGACGGCACCCAGAACGCCGACGGTTTTTGAACTCATCGTTTCGACGGTGGGGGGTTCGGGATAGACATCGCGAAGAGTCAGGCCATCGGTGAAAAGCGAAGCCTGGAAGGACATTGATACCAAAGTGCCCCACATGTGCGGGCGCCCAACGCGTGCACATGTATCTGAAATTGCGTACTTTGCGGTGAAATTGTCGGTTGCATCGACAACGAAGTCGTAGGCCGCAACGGTCTCATCACTTTGGCCATCAATAATCTTCGGTTCGATGTTGACCTGGATATCGGGGTTGAGCGCGAGGACAGTCATTTTGGCAGATTCGGCCTTATTCATTCCCAAGCGTGCGACGCCGTGAATGACTTGCCGCTGGAGGTTAGACTCCTCCAGATTGTCCGGGTCGGAGATGCCGATCGTTCCAATCCCCGCTGCCGCCAGATAGGCCAAGACGGGCGATCCCAAACCGCCGGCACCGACAACAAGGACCTTCGCAGCGCGGATCTTTTCGATGCCGCTTTCACCGATTCCGGGGATACGAGCGGTCATAATGTCTCGCTGCGCTACCATGTCTATGTCCCTCCACGACCATTTAAATAAGGGGAGTCCCGTGATTATTGATACCGATATTGTCTCTGTTCCAACGGAGATGTGCTCGGGGGAAGTACCCCTTATTCCAGCTCATTCCGGTGCGCGCGTCGTTTTTGAGGGTGTTGTTCGCGATCACGATGGTGGTGAAGGAGTTCACTACTTGGAGTACTCCGCTCACCCCGCGGCCGCCAAATTCCTTCGTACAAGTGTCGAAAAATCACTGGAAACACTGGGAAATCCCGAGGTTGATGGAATTTATGTCCGTCACCGCGTGGGACACCTAGAAATTGGTGACGTCGCGCTGCTTGTTGTCGTCGACAGTGCCCACCGCAAGGAAGCTTTCGCACTGTGCGGTCAAATTGTCGACGACATTAAAGCCAGTGTACCGATCTGGAAAGATCAGTATTTCAGTGATGGTCACAATGAGTGGAGCAATACTCCGTAATTCGGATATGCCTTGTCCTTGTCAGTGTCAGTGTCAGTGTCAGTATCTGAGGCGCTAGGCAAGGGATGACGCTGTACATAACAAATTGGGCTGAGCAATGTGCTCAGCCCAATTGTGCATCTCAGCCACCCGCAAAAGGCGGAAGGACGTCAAGACGAATCCCGCTGCGGTCGGCCACGGAGGCCACGGCCTCGTCGGACAGGGATGAAGCGCCCAAGGCTTGGGCAAGAGTTGCCTGAGCGTCGACAAGTTCTTCGTTCACCAGGAAGGACGAGGCCGCCAGAAGATCGTCGATATCGCGATCAGTTGAGCGACGAACAAGGTCGACGACTGTTTCGTTTGAGTCGTCCGCAACCTCGATCACTGCGCTTTCTGTGCCAACTGCAGCGCTCGCGGCAGCGAAATAACGGATCGTGATCCTCATGTGGACTTTCAACCTCCAATTTTCGACATGGAATAGGACTGGGGGACCGGAGCGAGAAGCTGGTGGCCAGCGGGTTTAGCCCACATGGCATCCTTCCACAGCTCGGCCAATTCTTCATCGCTTGCACCCGCGCGCATGGGAGCGTGCAAATCAACACTGTCCACACTGAATAGACAGGAATAGATCTTTCCATCTGCACTCAGGCGAGTTCGGGTGCATGAGGCGCAGAAGGGGGACGTCATCGAGGCAATGACGCCGATGATGCCTCCCGGATGGGTGTCGCTGGGAGCAACTGACCAACGGCGCGCAGGTTCCGAGGCCGCGGTAATGACATCGGTGAGCTCGAAGGATTCGCGAAGAACACGCTGGATGTCATGCGCAGTTGGGCGGGAAGAGAACGAGGCAGCCAACGGGCCGATTGGCATGAATTCGATGGCGCGCCACTGATAGCCGCGTTCTAAGGCGAAGGTCACTAAGGCGGGGATTTCCACCAGGGACTGCTGATCAACGACGACAGTGTTGAGTTTGACGGTTCCGGGAAGTGCGGATGCATCGACCGCATCGAGGCCGCGAAGGACATCGCTTGAGCGTTTGCGGCGCGAAAGCTCAGCAAAACGGACCGGATCCAGACTGTCGATGGACACATTAAGCCGTTGAAGACCAGCGTCTACCAGGGAATCGATGACGCGATCAAGGCCAATACCATTCGTCGTCAAGGCCAAGTCGGGCTCAACCCCGGCGTCTTCGAAGCCCTCGCGAACGGCCTCGACAATCTGGGCAAGATCGGGGCGCAATAAGGGTTCGCCGCCGGTGATACGCGCCTGGGTGACGCCAAGAGTTGCGGCGATTTTAGCCAAGCGGCGGAACTCTTCCGGACGCAAAAGGTCGCTGCGCTTCAGCCAGTCCGTCACCTTTTCGGGCAGGCAATACACGCAGCGAAGATTGCATCGATCGGTGACCGAGATCCGCAGATCTGTGGCCGTTCGACCGAAGGTGTCCAGAAGAAGAGGTTCGTACATCAAATCAGTCAGTAACCAAGTCGAGCTGTTCAAGAATGTGAGGAACAAGTGGGCCGATCACGCTAATCGTGTCCTTCACGCCTCCGCGTGAACCCGGAGCGTTCACGATGAAGCATGGAGTCTCACCCTGGCGACTGACACCGACAAGACCGCGAGACAGGGAGGCAAGAGGTGTGTTGACCAAGCCGACCTGCGCAATCTGCATGGCGATCGCGTCCATACGTGCGTCCAGAAGGGGAGCGGTGGCTTCGGGAGTAAGGTCGCGATCCGTAACGCCGGTTCCGCCGGTGGTCACGATCACGCGCGCGCCCTTAGCCATTGCATCAAGGATCGCATTTCGTACGGAAGCAATGCCATCGGGGACAACACGAACCTGTTCGACAGTGACGCCCCAATCAGCCAAAAGAGCAGCAGCTAGAGGTCCTGATTTATCTTCAGTTTCTCTGCGGAAGCAGCGATCTGAAGCGGTAATTACCGCACCTGCGACAGTCCCTTCCATTTTTTGCAAACCCTTCTGCTGAATTTTCGCATGGGGGTCGGGACGTACCGGCTGAGCGTCAGAGGTATTACGCAAAACAAACCTCCCGAAATAGGACCTTAAATGGCGTTTTTTCAGTTGACAGGAATCGACGTTCTTGCAAGCGTTTTCGCGAAATTTCGCGCAATTCTCAATTAGAACGAGTTGTCCCTTATATATTAGCGACAAGTATGCGTTTAGGTAGGAAAGGGAGAGTGTCAATGACTACCTCACATGCTGATTCTTCAGCCGCACCCGCGGAAAAACAAGCCAGTAAATATGTCCTTCAGGATTGGGAGCCGAATAACCCCGAAAAGTGGGATTCGAAGCTTGCGTGGAGGACGCTGACCATCACCACATACTCGCTCATTCTGGGCTTCTGTGTGTGGTTCCTGCCAAGTGCCATCGCACCCAAGCTGACGCTTCTTGGATTTAACCTCAGTGCTTCTCAGCTCTACTGGTTGACCGCATTGCCCGGCTTGGCTGCAGGCCTTCTGCGTCTGGTCTACATGTTCCTGCCTCCGCTGATCGGAACACGCAAGATGGTGGGCATCACCTCACTGCTCTTCGTGATCCCCATGTTGGGCTGGTTCTACGTTGTCCAGGACAACACCACCCCCTACGCCGTTCTTCTGACGCTTGCCTTTATGTGTGGCATCGGCAGTGGGGCATTCTCCGGCTACATGCCCTCTACCGGTTACTTCTTCCCCAAGCGCCTTTCGGGTACAGCTCTGGGCCTGCAGGGCGGTATCGGTAACCTTGGTATGTCCGTCATTCAGCTGGTCGGCCCGATCCTCATGGGATTTGGTCTTTTCGGTATGACCTGGCTGGCTCCCCAGACCCAGGTTGGCGAGCACGCCGGCGAGCAGATCTGGGTGTACAACGTCGCAATCTTCTTTGTCCCGTGGTGCGTCATCGCCGCGATCCTTGCCTTCATCTACCTGCGTGATGTTCCGGTCAAGGCCAACATCAAGCAGCAGCTGGATATCTTCTCGAACCCGAACACCTGGTACATGACCATTCTCTACGTCATGACCTTCGGTCTGTTCTCCGGATTCTCCGCAGTCTTCGGCCTGCTCATTAACAACCAGTTCGGTCGTGCCTCCTCGATCGGTCTGCCCGTCTTGGGCGCGACCTTCGCATTCCTCGGCCCGCTCATCGGTTCGCTTATCCGTATGTCGTGGGGTCCCTTCTGCGACCGCATGGGCGGCGCAATCTGGACCTTCATCTCGGGCGTTGGTATGGCTATCACCCTCGGCGGTATTGCGTGGGTTCTCTACAACCCCAAGGGCTGGACTGATTTCTACATCTTCATGGCACTCATGCTGCTCATGTTCCTGTTCTCCGGCTTCGGCAACGCAGGTACGTTCAAGCAGATGCCCATGATCATGCCCGCACGTCAGGCTGGTGGCGCCATCGGCTTCACCTCAGCAATTGCCTCCCTTGGTCCCTTCTTGGTCGGCGCTACTCTCTCAGCTGTCGGCGCGAAGGGGGCATGGACCTTCTTCGTGGGCTGCGCGATCTTCTGCGTCTTGGCCTCGGCACTGTGCTGGCGCCAGTACGCACGCAAGGGTGCACCCTTCCCGGGCTGATTGCTCACCGTTCCTTCGGGAGTGGCGGACACCGTTTCTCTCCCCGAGTTTGCCACTCCCTAACTTCATAACTTCACGAGCTGGCTGCTTCGCGCGGCTAGCACCCCATCGAGCGGAATGTCCCGCTCGGATACCAACCGTGACACTGCCTCGGCCAATCCCGAGGCCTTGCCGATGAGGAAGCACCACAATGATTGACCACAAACTTCTGACCCTGGGCGGCCGACTTCGCCGCGGCCAGGTCAGCGCTGATGCCCGCCAGATGTTCCTGGTCGGTGGCCGCGAGGCCGATGCCTTTTACCGTCAGCGCTTCAGCCACGATCGCGTCGTTCGTTCTACTCACGGCGTGAACTGCACGGGCTCCTGCTCTTGGAAGGTATACGTCAAGGACGGAATCATCACCTGGGAATCGCAGCAGGTTGATTACCCGTCGACCGGCCCGGATATGCCCGACTACGAGCCCCGCGGATGCCCGCGTGGTGCGGCTTTCTCTTGGTACGAGTACTCGCCGACGCGTATTCGCCACCCCTACGTCCGTTCAGCGCTGCTTGAGCCCTACCGCGAGGCCAAGGCTCGTCTGGGTGATCCCGTTGAAGCATGGCGCGCAGTCACTTCCGACCCCGAGATTTCCCGCGCATACAAGCGCGCCCGTGGTAAGGGTGGCCTGGTCCGCACGACCTGGGAAGAAGCAATGGAGATTGTTGCAGCAGCGAATGTTGCGACCATTTCCGACTGGGGCCCGGACCGTATTGCCGGCTTCTCGGTGCTTCCTGCAATGTCGATGGTTTCCTTCGGCGCGGGTGCCCGCTACCTTCAGCTCATTGGTGGCGTGAACCTCTCCTTCTACGACTGGTACGCAGACCTTCCCGTTGCCTCGCCTCAGGTTTTCGGCGATCAGACCGACGTTCCCGAGGCCGGCGACTGGTACAACTCGCAGTACCTCATCGTGTGGGGTTCAAACCTGCCGCTGACCCGTACCCCTGATGCTCACTTCATGACCGAGGCCCGCTACCACGGCCAGAAGGTCGTTTCGGTTGCCCCCGACTACTCGGACAACACGAAGTTTGCCGATGAGTGGCTTCGCGTGAACCCGGGTACCGACGGTGCTCTTGCAATGGCCATGGGCCACGTGATCCTCAAGGAATTCCACGTCGAGCACCCGACCGAGCGTTTCCAGGACTACATGCTTCGCTACACGGACTCGCCATTCCTTCTGGAATTGGACGAGACCCCCGAGGGCCTAGTTCCCGGCAAGTTCCTCTCTGTTGCTGATGTTCCCGAGGTCGTGGATGAGGAAACCCGCAACCGCCCGAACCCCGAATTCCGCTTCCTTGTCATGGACAAGTCGGGCGCTGTGCGTGACCCGCGCGGTACTCTGGCCGATCGCTACACCGATGAAGGCAAGGGCAAGTGGAACCTCACCATGGAGGGCGTCGACGCGCGCCTGTCCCTCTACGACGAAGGTTGCGAGGCCGTTGAGGTCAACCTTCCGCGCTTCGACCTGGTCGCTGACCAGGCTCCGACCGCGGCGGTTGGCGCTGGCGTTGTAACCCGAGGCGTTCCGGTTCGTCGCGTCGGTGGCAAGCTTGTCACCACCGTGTATGACCTCATGCTTGCTCAGTACGGCGTTCCTCGCCCGGGCCTTCCCGGTGTGTGGCCGACCGACTACACCGATGCCTCGACCCCCGGAACTCCCGCATGGCAGGAAGAGCTCACCGGCGTTTCCGCTAACGCGGCAATCCGTATTGGTCGCGAATTCGCACAGAATGCGATCGATTCAAACGGCCGCTCGCAGATCATCTTCGGCGCGGGCGTCAACCACTTCTACCACGCTGACCAGATCTACCGCACGATGCTGGCTCTGACGACCTTCTGTGGAACTCAGGGCGTTAACGGTGGCGGATGGGCACACTACGTCGGCCAGGAAAAGGTTCGTCCTCTGACCGGCTGGACTCAGTTCTCCTTCGCCCTTGACTGGCAGCGTCCTGCACGCCAGATGATCGCGACCGGTTTCTGGTACCTCACCACCGACCAGTGGCGTTACGACGGTCTGGGTGCTCAGCGTCTGGCCTCGCCTCTGGGTGGCCAGACTTTCGGTGACCAGTCGGTTGCCGACACCCTGGTCGAGGCTTCCCAGCGTGGCTGGATGCCTACCTTCCCCTCTTTCGACCGTTCTTCCCTGGAACTGGGACGCGCAGCCGAAGAAGCGGGCGTGAGTGTCGGCGAGTACATCTCGGGCCAGCTCACCGAAGGCTCCTTGAAGTTCGCGTGCGAAGATCCCGATAACCCGGTGAACTTCCCGCGTATCCTCTTCAACTGGCGTACGAACCTGCTGGGCTCCTCCGCTAAGGGTGCTGAGTTCTTCATGCGCCACATGCTGGGCGCAGATGACGATGTTCAGGCTGCCGAACTGGAAGCTGGAGATCGTCCCAAGTCGATGGTGTGGCGTGACGCCCCTGCCGATGGCAAGCTCGACCTCATGGTCACCGCGGACTTCCGCAACACCACGACCACCCTGCACTCGGATGTCATTCTTCCCGCGGCCACCTGGTACGAGAAGTACGACCTCTCCAGCACGGATATGCACCCCTACGTGCACACCTTTAATGCTGCGATCAACCCGCCGTGGGATGCGCGTACCGACTATGAACTCTTCCAGGACCTGTCTGCCTACGTGTCGAAGATGGCCGAGGTTCACCTGCCTGAGCCCATGCAGGACGTCATTGCAGCTCCGCTCACTCACGATACGCCGGACGAACTGCTGACCCCTCACGGTCGCGTCGCGCCTCGCGAAGAAATCGGCTGGGTCCCCGGTGTGAACATGCCCAAGCTCATCCCTGTTCTTCGCGATTACCGCACGATTTCCGACAAGTACAACACCGTCGGCCCGCTCATTGAGAAGGCTGGAATGGCAACGAAGGGCGTCGCTTTCAACGCTCAGAAGGAAATCGACGAGTTCATCGCGATGGAAGGAACGCTGGATACCTTTATGGGGCCGCGTCCGCGAATGGACACCGACAAGCGAGCATGCGAGTTCATCCTTCGCTTCTCGGGTACCACCAATGGCTCCTTGGCCACCCGTGGTTTTAAGACTCTGCAAGAGCGCGTTGGTACCGGAAATATGGCTGAAATGGCTGAAGGCGACGAAGAAAAGCACGTCACCTTCAAGGACGTTCAGGCTGCTCCGGTTTCGGTTGTGACCAGCCCCGAGTGGTCCGGTTCGGAACACGGTGGTCGTCGCTACACGGCGTTTAGCCAAAACATCGAGTACCACAAGCCGTGGCACACGCTTACCGGTCGTATGCACTACTACCTGGATCATGACTGGATGCAGGCGATGGGCGAGTCGCTCCCGACCTTCCGTCCCCCGCTGGACCTGCACCACCTCTTGGGTGAGGCTGCTCCCGGCACCATGAGTCGGGATGGCCGAGGCCAAGCCGAGGTTGCCGTGCGCTACCTGACCCCCCACAACAAGTGGGCAATTCACTCGCAGTACTTCGACAACCTGTACATGCTCACCCTGGGCCGAGGCGGCCAGACCGTGTGGATGAGCCCGCAGGATGCTGAGAAGATTGGCGTGCGCGACAACGAATGGATTGAGGCTCACAACCGTAATGGTGTGGTTTCGGCTCGCGCGGTTGTGTCGCACCGTATTCCGGAAGGAACCGTGTACATGCACCACGCTCAAGAGCGCGTTGCAAACACTCCTTTGAATGAATCGACCGGGCGTCGTGGTGGTTCGCACAACTCCCTGACGCGCATCTTCTTGAAGCCCTCGCACCTGATCGGTGGTTATGGCCAGTTCACCTACGCCTATAACTACGTCGGTCCGACGGGTAACCAGCGCGATGAGGTCACTTTGATCCGTCGCCGTAGCCAGGATGTGGAGTTCTGAGGGTTCGCCCCCAGACGTGAAGAGAGGGAATGAAACGATGAAGGTCATGAGTCAAGTTGTCATGGTGATGAACCTTGACAAGTGCATTGGCTGCCACACCTGTTCGGTGACGTGTAAGCAAGCGTGGACGAACCGCGAAGGTACCGAGTACATGTGGTTCAACAACGTTGAGACCCGCCCGGGTGTTGGCTATCCCCGCACTTGGGAAGATCAGGAACGTTGGAAGGGTGGATGGCGCCTGACCAAGTCAGGCAAGCTCGTTCCTCGCAGCGGTGGGCGTTTGAAGAAGCTCGCGACGATCTTCGCAAACCCCGATATGCCGGAAATTGATGACTACTACGAGCCCTGGACATACGACTACGATCGTCTGCTCCAGACACCCGCAGGCGCTAAGGCAATGCCGACGGCGCGTGCGCGCTCGCAGATGACCGGTAAGACCATCGATACCATCGAGTGGGGCCCGAACTGGGACGATAACTTGGGTGGTTCGCTTGAGACCATGCATGAGGACCCGACGCTGTCCAAGATGCAGTCTCTGGTTCAGACGAGCATCGAAGAAGCCTTCATGTTCTACCTGCCGCGTATCTGCAACCACTGCTTGAACCCCACCTGCGTGTCGGCCTGCCCCTCTGGCGCGATGTACAAGCGTGAAGAAGATGGCATTGTTCTGGTTGACCAGGATGCCTGCCGCGGTTGGCGTATGTGCGTCTCCGGATGCCCCTACAAGAAGGTCTACTTCAACCACTCAACCGGTAAGGCTGAGAAGTGCACGCTGTGCTACCCGCGTATTGAGGTTGGCGAGCCGACGATCTGCTCGGAGACCTGCGTTGGCCGTCTGCGCTACCTGGGTGTTGTCCTCTACGACGCCGATCGCGTGACTGAGGCTGCTTCCGTGAAGGATGAGCAGGAACTCTACTACGCTCAGCGTGATCTGATCCTGGATCCCAATGATCCCGAGGTCATCGCCGCAGCCCAGGCCTCTGGCATTCCGCGTTCCTTCATCGAGGCCGCGCAGAATTCCCCCGCCTACAAGCTGATTATCGACTACAAGCTGGCTCTTCCTCTGCACCCCGAATTCCGTACCCTCCCCATGGTGTGGTACATCCCGCCGCTCTCCCCGGTTGTCGATGCGGTGACCAAGTCGGGTGCCGATGGTGAAAACCACAAGATCCTGCTGACAGCACTGTCCACCATGCGTATTCCGTTGGAATACCTGGCAGGACTGTTCAGTGCTGGAGATACCCGTCCGGTTGAGCTTTCCCTCCGCCGCCTTGCCGCCATGCGTTCCTACATGCGTGACGTCAATATGGGTCAGCCCGTGGATCCTTCGATCCCCGAGTCCGTGGGAATGACCGAAGAAGAAGTCCTGGCCATGTACCGCCTGCTCTCGATCGCAAAGTACGAGGATCGCTACGTGATCCCGACCTCGCACCCCGAGGAAATGCGTACCCCGACCCCGTACCTGTGCCCTGTGGGCGAAGGTGCAGAGTCCGGCTGCGGTTCACACAAGGGCGGTAAGGTTCCTGTCTCGATTGGTCGGCGACCCGAATGAGTCAAAAGACCGCGACTTTCATTCCGACGCGTAACCCGGCTCCCGCGGTTCCAGTTGTGAACCAGAGCCGGGAGTCACGCGCCGCAACCTTCATGATCGCTGCTGCCCTTTTGGATTACCCGGGGCAGGAATGGGATGAGATCCTCGCTCAGATTGACTCCTCTTTGGGACATGTCAGTACCGAGGCCGCTGCGGAGTTTTCGCAGTTCCTTGAGTGGGCACGAGGCAAGTCGCGTCGTGAGGTCGAAGAGGCCTACGTTGAGACCTTCGACCAGAAGCGTCGCTGCTGTTTGGAGCTGACCTACTACGCTACGGGTGATACTCGTCAGCGCGGTATTGCTCTGACCATTGTTCGTGACCTCTATGCCGCCGTTGGCTGGCAGCTAGAGAATGATCAGCTGCCCGACTACCTTCCCAATATTTTGGAGTTGGCGGCGCGAACCGAAGGTGAAGAGCACGAGCTGGTCGAGGCTATGCTGTCCTCGCACCGCGAGGGAATCGAGATCCTTCACGCTGCATTGCTTTCGCTGTCTTCGCCTTGGGCGCATGTGGTTGCTGCCTTGCAAATGGCTTTACCCGAGGTGGATGACGCTACTTTCGCTCGCATGCAGACCCTGGTTCGTCAGGGTCCCCCGACCGAGATGGTCGGCATGGCCGATCGAAGTGAACTGCCGTGGCCCACTATCCAAACCC
The DNA here is from genome assembly GCF_018370895.1 of Actinomyces sp. oral taxon 181. NCBI lineage: Bacteria > Bacillati > Actinomycetota > Actinomycetes > Actinomycetales > Actinomycetaceae > Actinomyces > Actinomyces sp. oral taxon 181. The sequence continues at coordinate 36,609 of NZ_JAGYZL010000015.1, read as the reverse complement.
CTTCTTCCCTTGTTTCGCCCGCGGGTGAGAACGAACTCTAAGGATTGTCATGAACCTTTTCCTCTGGGGAGTGCTTCCCTACATTTCTTTCACCCTCCTCGTTGGCGGGTTGATTTGGCGCTATCGAACCGATCAGTACGGGTGGACCTCGCGTTCATCTCAGCTCAATGAAGGCCGCATCCTGCGCCTTTCGTCGCCCCTATTCCACTTCGGTATTCTCGGTGTTGCTGGCGGTCACGTCATGGGTCTGGTCATTCCTCAGTCCTGGACTGAGGCAATGGGTGTCAGCGAGCATGCCTACCACCTGGTGGCCATCATCGGTGGTGGTATTGCCGGCCTGATGACACTGGTTGGTCTGTTCGGCCTCTTGTATCGACGTATTGTCAAGAAGTCGGTGCGTCTGGCAACTAGCCGCAATGACGTCTTCATGTACCTTCTCTTGACCTGCGCCATCCTCTTGGGAGCTGCAGCGACTTTGACGACGCAGATCTTGGGTAAGCCGGGTGGATACAACTACCGCGAGACGATTGCAGTGTGGTTCCGTTCGATTTTCACGCTCCAGCCTGATGTCTCTCTGATGACGGATGTTCCGCTCCAGTTCAAGCTGCACATCATTTCTGCCTTCATCCTTTTTGCCGCGTGGCCTTTTACCCGTCTGGTGCACGTCGTTTCGGCTCCGGTTGCCTATCCGACGCGTCCTTACGTTGTGTACCGCTCACGTCGATCTGCGACTTCTACTTCTCGTCCCGCACGAGGATGGACGCCGGTTCGAGGTGGCGCTGCAGGTCCCAAGGCTCAGAGTTTCCCCGAGGATGATGCTCCCTATCAGGGTGCCTGATCTATGGTGATGTGAACTGGGGCCTGTATGTGCTGACCTGCGCATACAGGCCCCAGCATTTGAAACGTATGACAGCTAGTTGTTGCCTGTGCACTAGAATGTCAACCAAGTCCCTGAAGACAAGGAGTAGCTGTGACTAACGGCGAGGTGAAAGTCGGTCCGATTGGCATCGAATACATGATCACCCAGTTGGCGACCGCATCCCCGGCGCAGCGTAAGGTCCTGCACACCCTTACCGATATTGGTCGTGAAGCAACCGTTGTTGAAATCGCAGATCATTTGGGAATTCATAAGAACTCGGTTCGCGAGACTCTTGTTCCTTTGGTCGAACAGGGCTTAGTTGTGCGTCGCACTCACAATCCCGAAGGGCGAGGTCGCCCTGCGATGTACTACGAGATCGCGGTCATTGGGGATGCAGCGCGCCTTCAACGTCAGTCTTCGGAGCTTCTTCTTGCCGCGGCCTCGGCAATGGCTCAAACTTCGGACGGTGGCGAAAAACTTGCTGACATCATGGGGCGGAATTGGGGGCAGCAGTACGTTGATCTCATCCGTTCTTCCGGTGCGCTTGATGCTGCTCGTGATGATGAGGAAGCCCTACTTTCGCTTCTTCGAGTTTTTCTTTCAACACGTGGTTTCCGTGCGCTAAATGCAGAAGATGGCAGTCTGTCCATCCAATCTTGCCCCTACCTCAATATGGGCAACGATAAGATCCAAAGCATTGTGTGTCGGATGCACGGTGCCGCGATTCGGCAGATTGTCGAAGAGCTCAGTGATGGTGGTATGAGCATGACTCTGGTGCCCTTCGGCGATAGTTGCGGTTGCCAGGTTTTCTTTGAGGATATTCCGGTGCGAAAGGCATCGGGGGAATAATCCATTTGATGCCTTTCCGTATTAGCGGAGAAATATGCATATTTTTGTCGAATAGTTACAAAAAACGACAAAATCCGTTAAAGTTAATTCATGCCTCATTACAAAGTTTCGACTATTGCGACTCTGCTTGGCGTGAGTGATGACACCGTTCGTCGTTGGCTTGATGATGGGCTTGTGACTCGTGCAGATGACGGTCAAAACTCAGGGCCGCTTCGTATTGATGGTGCATCGGTCGCGGCTTTGATTAGCAGCCAACCGGATGTTCATCAGCTTGCTCTTGGGCAGGGCAGTCAGTCTGTTCGTAACCACTTCCAAGGTCTGGTTATTGCCCTCCACTCCGATCCGGTGATGAGCCAGGTTGATCTGCAGTGCGGTCCCTACCGTGTCGTTTCTTTGATTTCGACCGAAAGCGTCCGCGAGCTGGGAATCGAAGTCGGTTCCATCGCCATGGCTCAAATCAAGGCAACAAACGTCTCTCTTCAGGTACCGAACGGAGGAAACCTGTGAATCACTACAAAGGAATCATCGCAGTAGCCGCGGCTAGCCTTCTTGTGCTTACCGCTTGCTCAGGCGGAAATGGCGCATCTGCAGACAAGTCTGCAAGCGCCTCGGCATCTGCTTCGACAGAAGCTGCAGCACCGGTTGAACTCAACGTTTTTGCGGCTGCGTCGCTGAACAAAGCATTCCCCGAGATCGCTGATACGGTCCTCAAGGAAAGCGATCCGAACATCAAGGTAACCTTCAACTTCCAGGGATCATCGACTCTGGTTGATCAAATGAAGGAAGGCGCACCTGCGGACGTTTTCGCATCTGCAGACCAGAAGAACATGACCAAGGCAACCGATGCGAAGCTTGTCGACACTCCGAAGCCCTTTGCATCTAATGTCCTGACACTGATTGTTCCCAAGGGAAATCCTGCCAAGATCACCGGTCTTGATTCCTCTCTTAATGGCAAGAAGCTCGTTGTGTGTGCACAGGGTGTTCCCTGCGGTAACGCAACCAAGCAGTTGGCGGAAAAGCTCGGCGTCACCCTGAACCCTGTTTCTGAAGAACAGAAGGTAACGGACGTGCGCGCCAAGGTTGAGAGCGGTGAGGCAGACGCAGGTCTGGTCTACGCGACCGACGCGAAGGCTGCTGGCGACAAGGTCGAAACCATCGAGATTGCCCGCGCAAACGAGGTCGTGAACTCGTACCCCATCGCTCTGACCGTCTCGACAAAGAACAAGGAAGCCGGACAGAAGTTCATTGACGCTGTTCTTTCCGAAAAGGGACAGGCAGTGCTAAAGAAGTATGGCTTCTCGGGACCGACTTCCTCGGATAAGGGCTGAAATCGCCTTTTTCTACTCACAGTAGTTTCGGAATAATCTCATGACGAACAAGCACAGGCATGCGGGGATCCCGCGTTGGATCGCACTTCCCGCAGCCTGTGCTGTTCTATTTCTTCTTGTTCCCTTCATCGCGCTTCTCGTACGCATTGATTGGGTTCAATTTCCCCATCTATTCACTCAGGCACTGGGCTCGCAGGCCCTTGCTCTTTCGCTACGTACCTGTCTTGCCTCGACCCTTGCCTGCATTATTGTTGGGCTTCCTTTAGCGCTGGTGTGCGCGCGTGCGCGTGATACATGGTGGTCGCGAGTCCTGCGCTCCATGGTTACCTTGCCCATGGTTCTTCCTCCGGTCGTCGCGGGCTTGGCACTCTTGATCACCTGGGGTCGCAGAGGCCTGATTGGTGCTTATCTGCAAATCTTCGGTATCAATATTGCTTTCACGACGATCGCGGTCATTATGGCGCAGACCTTCGTGTCCCTACCTTTCTTTGTTTCGTCACTTGAAGGTGCATTGCGCACTCGCGGTTTCAATGAGGAACGCGTTGCGAGTGGGCTGGGAGCCTCGCCTTCTCGGACACTGTGGTCTGTTACCCTGCCGCTGATGATCCCAGCTCTGGTGTCTTCGACGGCGCTGGCCTTCTCGCGCGCGCTGGGAGAGTTCGGCGCAACCATTACTTTTGCGGGTTCCCTTGCCGGAGTAACCCGTACTCTTCCTTTGGAAATCTATCTTCAGCGCGAAGAATCGACCGATATGGCCCTGATGCTCTCCGTCATCTTGGTCTTTGTTGCGCTGGTCTTGGTTGGCGGTGCTTCAGCCTTTTCGCAGTGGTGGTATTCGCGTCTTCTGAGCGGGACTTCCACCGACGAGGAGAAAGTTCCCGCGGCCTCGCGCGTGACTACCGAGTCTAGCCACGGCCTCGGGAATGAGAAGGGAGATGCGCAGGGCCAGCTTCCGCGCGTTCCCGTCCCTGGCGTGCGGATTGCGGGAACGCTTGCCGAGAGGCACATCGACGTTGACCTCACCTGCGGGCCCGGTGTCGTCACGGCCTTGATGGGACATAACGGTGCGGGAAAGAGCACGCTCTTGTCGGTGCTTTCTGGTGCCCTCTATGCGCCACAGATGACCTGCACCTGGCAGTGGCCAGATGGTACTTCAGGCCGCCTGCCGAAGATTGCAACCTTAGAGCAGAAGCCCGTTTTATTCCCCCATATGAGTCTGCTTGCCAATGTTGCCTTCCCCTTGCGTTGCGCCGGCATTTCCCCTGCCGAGGCCGAGGTGCGTGCGCGCGAAGCTCTGGAGTCTGTGGGTTTGGCAGGCTTGGAGCAGCGTCGTCCAGCTCAGGTTTCTGGTGGGCAAGCTCAGAGGACCGCTTTGGCTCGTGCGCTGGTTGTTGCTCCCGAGGTCTTGTTACTTGACGAACCGATGGCGGCGCTTGATGTCGAGGCCGCACGTGGACTGCGTGAGTTGATTGCGCAGCGATTCCTTGGTCGGACTGTCATTATGGTGACACACCAGATTGAAGATGCTGCCGCACTTGATGCGCAGATCATCGTCTTAAAGGGCGGTCGCCTGCTTCGTGAAGGGCCGTGGCGAGAATTGATCAACCAGTCGATGTCGCACGCGGATGAGAAGGATTCGGCGCTATTGGCAATGGGGCTGAGTGCATTGGAAAGGGCGCTCGGACAGGAGTAAAAGTGAAAACGCTATCGCTTCGCTCAATGAGCCGGCGTGCTTCGCTCCACCTGTGGCTTTTCGTCATCACTGCGATCGCAGGGCCTCTCTTCTACCTCATGTCGCCAAAATTGTGGTCTTTCGCTTTGCTGAGCTGGGCTCTGGTGTGCGCGACGCCCATTGCTGTTGCGATCGTTCTGATTCCGCTCATCAAGCGCTGTGCTCAGGGAAGTGTGCAAAATACGGTGAGATTTTGGCGTCGCTTATCTCCACGAATGTCCAAAGTGTTGTGTGTTGCGCTGGTGACCATTGACTGCGCTCTAATTGGAATGGGGTCCGTCTTATCCGCTCAAGTGGTGGCAGATGCAGTGTCGGGTAGTGAGGAACTCAGCGTGCGTTGCGTGGCGCATAAAGAAGAGGCTTCAACTGTTATGCGCAAGAGAAGCTCAAAGGTTCTCACATTTATCACCTATGTCACCTTGATGAAGGAGTCTGGTGAACAGGTTGGTGTGAAGTTCACCGATGGCATGAACTACACGGGTAACCATGCATACAGACAGCTTCGAAAGCACTGCGCCCGCGAGGATGAATTTACAGTTTCGATGTATCCCCGAACACGTGTCATCACAAGCGTCAGTGAGGTTCGCGGATAGGTCTTTGGTGGTTTTTGCGCGGCTATATAAACACTGTGGGGCCGGCAAAGCCGGCCCCACAGTGCATCCCATCAACACAATATGCGTTCTAAACAGCGTCCCTCAACAGGTAAAGGAGACGGGGTCTTACGACCCCCGATGTCTGATACTGAAAATCTACGGACGTAATCTGTACTTGATGTGGGTTAAAGCTATGAATCAGCTATGAAACATTCTGCTTGCGCAGCGTTAGATTTCGCCGATCGCGTCAATGGCTAGATGATATCGCCGCCATTAGGAAAGGCGGCTAACATGGGAAGATCTACATCAAATGATTAATCCGCCTACCCCGGCCACAAAGATGCATTCCTTTGAAGGTCTACGGGTAGGTTCCTATTACACGCAGTAGTTTTTCGGGGGTCCAGCGCTAGATGTCGACTATTCGTACTTTGTTGAGAAGTGTGCGTGAGTATCGTCGCGCTTCGCTTCTGACACCGGCGTTTATCACGGGAGAGGTCATTCTTGAGTGCTTCCTCCCGCTGGTTATGGCCTCCTTGGTCGATCACCTTCAGGGTGGTGCGCTCACTCCAGTTGTCCGCCTTGGTGTATTTATGCTGGTCATGGCCATGATGTCGCTGTTCTGTGGCGTGCTTGCAGCACGTTTTGCCGCAACCGCGTCCGCGGGCCTGGCCAAACATCTGCGCCAGGACATTTTCTTTAAAGTCCAGGATTTTTCCTTCGGTGATGTTGATCGTTTCTCAACATCGTCCCTGGTAACCCGAATGACGACCGACGTGACTAACGTTCAAAACGCTTACGGCATGATTATTCGCGTAGCAGTTCGTGTCCCGCTGATGGTTGTCTTCTCGATTGTCATGGCGCTTCGCATTAGCTGGCAGATGTCCTTGATTTTCCTGATCATGCTGCCGTTCCTAGCGGCAATCATGTTCGGGCTGATTATCTACATCTTCCCTGTCTTCCGACGAATCTTTAAGAAATACGATGCCCTGAACAACTCGGTTCAGGAAAATATTGCTGGTATTCGTGTCGTGAAGTCCTTCGTGAACGAGGATTACGAAAAGACGCGTTTCAAGGAACGTTCCGAAGAAGTTCGCGCTGACTTCACCTTTGCTGAAAAGATCATGGCTCTCAACGCCCCCGTCATGATGTTCTTCATCTTTGGTGCGATCATGCTGGTTGACTTCATTGGTGCGCAGATGATTGTGGCGTCCGGTGGCAGCGAATTGACCACTGGTCAACTATCAGCACTGATTACCTACGGGATTCAGATTCTCACGGCCATGATGATGTTGGCCTTTATTTTCGTTATGGTGACGATCGCCGCAGAGTCCGCACACCGCATTGCTGAGGTGCTTCAGTACGAATCTCCATTAACATCCCCCGAATATGGAATTCGTGAAGTACCCACCGGTGATATTGCCTTTGAAGATGTGACCTTTAAGTATCGCGAAGACTCTGAACGTCCTGCGCTTGAAAACATCACTTTGGATATCCCCGCGGGCTCGACTCTGGGCATCGTTGGTGGAACGGGTTCAGGTAAGACCAGCTTGATCCAGTTGATTCCACGACTGTATGACGTGACGGAAGGCAAGGTCACCGTCGGCGGGATCGATGTGCGTGACTACCACCTCGAAGCCCTGCGTGATGCGGTGTCCGTTGTTCTTCAGAAGAACATTCTTTTCTCTGGAACGATCAAAGAAAACCTCCGTTGGGGTAACCCTGAGGCAACCGATGAAGAAATCGTACGAGCCTGCGAACTTTCACAGGCCGACGAATTTGTCCGTCACTTCCCCGATGGCTATGACACCATGATCGAGAGGGGCGGGTCAAACCTTTCGGGTGGCCAAAAGCAGCGTCTGTGCATCGCACGCGCATTGCTGAAGAAGCCCAAGATCTTGATTCTTGATGATTCGACCAGTGCGGTTGATACTCGGACCGATTCGCTGATTCGTCAGGCTTTCGAAACGGAAATCCCGGATACGACAACAATCATCGTTGCGCAGCGCATTTCTTCAGTCCAGCATGCCGATCAAATCATCGTTTTGGACGACGGGCGTATTAAGGAGCATGGCACGCACCAGGAACTCCTTGATTTGGGTGGCGAGTATCGCGAACTTTACGACACTCAAAACAGCGCGAATGATAGCGAGGTGGCCTGAAATGTCGGTTGAACGCTACGAAGAAGAACAGGCAGATCAGATTGCTACTCACGCTCCCGCCTCGGTAGAGGTGCTTCCGCAGGATCAAGCTGAGAAAGCGCGCGAGGAAAGTCAAAAACAAAAAGAGGACGCTGCCTCGGGAATGAAAGACCCCAACAAGCTTGACGGAGTGCCGCGTCCTTTCGGAAGGCTGATGACCTATCTGTGGGCAAACTACAAGATCCACTTGAGTGTTGTCGGCATCTGTATTGTGATTTCGGGTGTTGCTTCTGCAGTTGGGGCGATTTTCCTCCAGCAAATCGTTGATACCGTGATTATTCCCGGTATGAGCCAAGGACTGCCGGCCGTTATGTCGCAATTGGTGCGACTGGTTGTGATCATGGGCATCATCTTTGGCTCAGGTATTCTGTGCGCTTTCATCTACACGCGACTGATGGCAATCGTCACTCAGGGCACGCTCAAGAAAATGCGTGATGACATGTTCGATCGCATGGAGACACTTCCGCTGAAGTTCTTCGATACGCACCCTCACGGTGCGGTCATGTCGACCTACACAAACGATACGGACGCGATTCGTCAGCTTATTGGCCAATCGATCCCGACCCTGATCCAGTCCGCACTTACTATTCTTGCGTTGACAATCACTATGCTCAGCTACTCGCTGTGGCTCACTCTTCTTGTTGCGGCGGCGACTGTCGCGATGTTTGGTGTGACAAAGAAAATGGGTGGCGGTTCAGCGAAGTTCATGGTTGCGCAGCAACGCTCGCTGGCCGAAGAAGAAGGCTACATCGAAGAGATGATGGATGGCCAAAAGGTCATTAAAGTCTTCAATCACGAAGATGCTGTTAAGCATGATTTCCTGGGCTACAACCACCAGTTGTTCAACGATTCAGAACGCGCGAATCAGTACGGCAATATGCTCATGCCAACCTTGGGCAATATCGGAAATATCCTTTATGTTGCCGTTGCCCTGATTGGCGGCATCATGGTTGAGCTTCAGACCCCGAATTTTGGCTTCGCGGGTATGGGCGCAATCACTGTTGGCGTCGTTGTCTCCTTCCTGGGCATGGTTCGTAACTTTACGCAGACACTGGGACAGGCCTCGATGCAGGTTCCGATGATCGCCCTGGGTCTTGCCGGTGCTTCCCGAGTCTTCGCTTTGATGGAGCAAGAGAGCGAAGAAGACGAGGGCTACGTGACACTGGTTCGCGCACGCGTCGATGAAAATGGCGATGTCCATCCCACCGAGGAACGTACAGGTGTGTGGGCATGGCGTCACCCCCACAGCGATGGAACCGTCACCTACACGCGTCTGCGTGGCGAGCTGGTCATGGAAGACGTCGACTTCTCCTACGACGGGAAAAAGACGGTTCTTCACGACATCTCCCTGTGGGCAAAGCCTGGACAAAAGATTGCGTTTGTTGGTGCAACAGGCGCAGGCAAGACGACCATCACTAACCTGATCAATCGTTTCTACGATATCGATGACGGCAAGATCCGCTTTGATGGCATCAACATCAGGAAGATCCACAAGCCCGATCTGCGTCGCTCGCTGGGAGTCGTGCTTCAGGATGTGAAGCTCTTTACCGGCACCGTCATGGATAACATCCGCTTTGGGCGATTGGACGCGACCGATGAGGAATGTATCGCGGCAGCAAAGCTTGCGAATGCTCATTCCTTCATTGAGCGCCTTCCCGATGGTTACCAGACCGAGCTCAGTGGCAATGGTTCAAACCTCTCGCAGGGGCAGGCGCAGTTGCTGTCTATTGCGCGTGCAGCGGTTGCCGATCCGCCGGCGATGATCTTGGACGAGGCGACCTCATCGATTGATACGCGTACCGAGTCGCTGGTCCAGAATGGCATGGATAACCTCATGGAGGGGCGTACGGTTTTCGTCATCGCACACCGTTTGTCAACGGTCCGTAACTCCGACGCCATTATGGTTCTGGATCACGGCCGTATTATTGAACGTGGAAGCCATGACGAACTGATTGCTCAAAAGGGCGTGTACTACCAGTTGTACACCGGTGCTTTCGAGCTCGAGTAATCGCGTCAATCCCTTGTAACAAGAATGTTGAGGGGATACAGATGTTGTGTGAGGCCGGCGGTTTTCCGCTGGCTTCACCTTTAGGGGTTGGAATGCAGATATACGGTGCCGTTCCGAAGGAACCTTTTGCGGGGGAACTCCCGCAGGGAGTGACCTGCGTGGGGTTCCCTACGTCCGTGGGCGTACTGACTGCCGCTTTCATTGACGAGGCTGTTGCGGGCATTGCTCCCGAGGCGCAGAACGCGTCGCTGGTCCATGAGGGGCCTCACGCCGGCGATCAACCTGAGCCTGTTCCGGCGCTTCTCGTTCCGGGGTTCACGGGCTCTAAGGAAGATTTCACTCCCTTCCTGCCGTATTTGGCCGAGCGCGGTCGCAGCGCCTGTGCTTATTCGCAGCGCGGTCAGGCGGATTCTGCTTCGCCCAAAGGCGTTGAGAATTACCGATTGGCTGACTTTGTCAGTGACCTGATTGAGGTTGCGCGCGCGATGGGCGCAAGCGAGCGGCCAATTCACCTGCTGGGACATTCATTTGGCGGTGTGATTGCCAGGCAAGCCGCAGTGATTGCACCCGAACTATTCCGTTCCGTCACACTGTTTTCTACAGGCCCTCGACCACCAGAATCGATGCGCTGGACACCCCTGCGTCAGCGTCTTTTATCCTCAACAACAGGAAAGAAACTATCGGCATGGTACATTTCCCAGTTCCTGAGCAGTGATCCCAGGGATGAGCTGATTGCCGAGCGCGCGATGGCCACCAGCGAGGACTCGCTCATGGGTGCGGCCCTCATTTTGGCTCGCTATCCGGATGTATCGCTCCCCTTGCGTCAAAGTGGGCATCCCGTGTTAATCGCTCACGGAGTGGGGGACACGGTTTGGCCGGAGCAGATGCATCGTGAAGAAGCCGCGTTATTAGGTGCGCGCTATGAGGTGGTCTCAGATGCAAAACACAGCGCTCAACTAGAAAATCCGGCTGCGTTGGCGGATCTTCTTGCTGCGTTCTGGGCTGATGTCGAGGCCGGGAGAAACTGAGGGCTCAAACAATGTCCCTCTTGCAAGCGGCTTTGGAACCGCCCACAAGAGGGACACAGTGCTATTTGGGCGCTCAGTGGAAGACGCGAGCCAGGAATTCCTGAGTCTGAGGCATCTTCGGATTGTCAATGACCTCCTGAGGGGTGCCCTGTTCAACGATCTTTCCGCGTTCCAAGAACACGACGCGGTCTGCTACTTGGCGTGCGAAACCGATTTCATGGGTTGCCATAAGAATCGTGGAACCCGAGTCCTTAACTTCGCGGACGAGGTCAAGAACTTCGCCGACCAGCATGGGGTCCAATGCTGAGGTGATTTCATCGAGCAGAAGAAGCTCGGGATTGGTTGCAAGTGCACGAACAATAGCGACGCGCTGCTGCTGGCCACCCGAAAGCCGATCGGGGTATTCCTCGGCTTTTTGAGCAAGACCAATACGTTCTAGCAATTCCATACCGCGCTTTGTTGCGCGTTCCGGTGCCCACCCGTGGACCTTACGTGCAGCCAGTGTCACGTTATCAATCACTGACATGTGCGGGAACAGATTGTAGTGCTGGAATACGACCCCGATTTGCGCACGAACCTTATCTGCGTTGACTCTGGGGTCGGTGATGTCCGTTCCGGAGAGGAAAATTTGGCCGTCGTCGACGCGCTCAAGCAGATTTGCGCAGCGAAGGAGGGTCGACTTACCCGAACCTGAGGCTCCCAAGAGCACAACGACTTCGTGACGGTGAACGTCAAGGTCTAGGTGGCGCAAAACAATGTTGGAGCCGAAGCGCTTGACGACGCCCTGAACAGAAAGGACGGGGTGTTCCGCGGAGGTTGCCAAGCTTTCGTCGGGGGTGATGGTTTCCGTACTCATCAGACGGTACCTCCCATCTGCTCGCGCTTACGTAGTCGTGCCGTGTACCAATCGGACAGGCGAATGAAGGGGAAAGACAAGACGATGAAGAGGATGCCCGCGACCACGTAGGAGGTGAAGTTGTAGGTGTTTGCCTGCTGAACCTGTGCTGCGCGGATTGCGTCAGTTGCGCCCAGAACAGAAATGAGGCCCACGTCTTTCTGCATGGAAATGAAGTCGTTCATCAAAGCTGGAGTGACCTTACGAACTGCCTGCGGCACGATGATGTGACGCATGGTTTGTCCGTGGGTCAGGCCCAGAGAACGCGCTGCGTAGCGCTGTGAGGGGTGTATGGATTCGAGGCCGGCACGGAGTACCTCGGAAACGTAGGAGGTATAGGTGATCACCAGGGCAATGGTCCCCAGGAGCGTCACATCGATACGCCTGCTGGGATTCAAAGCAGGAATACCGAAACCGATGATGTACAGCACCACAATGAAGGGCACGCCGCGGAAGATGTCCGTGTATGCGGCAGCAAGGAAACGGATTGGGAAGAATACCGGTCCGCCCAAGGTACGTGCGGCAGCGAGGAGGGTTGCAAAGATCGCAACGCCAGTTGCTGCAACCAGCAGCATGCGGATGTTAAGCCACATGCCGGAGAGGACTGCAGGGAAGGAGCTCTTCGCGTATTCCCAGTTGAAGAAGGTTTGTTGGGTTGTCTTCCACCCCGGAGACGAGGCCAAGATGACAACGATGAGTGCCGCGATGATCAGAGTGGAGATCGCGGAGATCAAGAGTGAGCGAGTGGTGCGCGTGCGCCGGTAACGACGGCGCTGGCGCTCGACCTCTGAAACTGGGAATTCAGCCATGGGGTCTGCTGAGTGGGAATCGGTGAGCACGAGGTCCTCTGAGTGGGTTTCGAATGTATCAAGCAATCAGGACGGATGAAAATTCTCCGGCTTGGGACGAATCCCAAGCCGGAGAAGAAAATCACTGCTGGAAGATCGGAGCGGATGCTGCGTCGGCCAGCCACTTCTTCTGAAGTTCAGCCAGGGTGCCGTTATCGCGCAGCGTGTCAACTGCCTTGGTGACCGCGGGGGTCAGAGCGCTTCCCTTAGGAAGCAGCAGACCGAAGTTGTTGCCATCCTCGTTCGCGGTGAACTGGCCAACCACGGTGCCGTTCTCAACCTGGGTTGCGATGATGTTGAATGCGGTGGGCAGGTCCACGACGATTGCGTCAACCTGGCCGCCCTTGAGGGCCTGGACCACATCAGCAGAACCATTGAAGATCAGCGGATCGGTGCTGGGCTTGAGCTTGTTCATCACGTAGTTCTGAGAAGTCGTGCCGGTCTGAACGCCGAACTTCAGCTTCTTCAGGTCTTCAATGCTCTTGGCCGAGGCAGCGGGGGTGCCCTTCACGGCGACAACTGCCTCGGAGGTCGTGTAGTAGGGGCTGGAAAAGTCCACTGCCTGCTTGCGAGCATCGGTAATGGAGAACTGCTGGATGTTGAAGTCCCAGTCCTTTGCGCCAGGAGCGATTGCCGAATCGAAGGTGGTGCGCTTCCACACGACCTGATCCTTGGAGAAGCCCAGCTTCTCGGCGACTGCGTAGGCAACTGCGGCCTCGTAGCCTTCACCGGATTCGGGGTTGTCGTTGAGAACCCAGGGGGTGTAGGCCGGATCGCCGGTGGCGATGGTGAGCTTACCCTTGGTGACGGTGGGGAGTGCTTCGCCGGTTGCGTTAGCATCGGCGGTTGCGGAAGTTGTGCTGCTGGAAGTGGTTCCGCCCGCGCATGCACCCAGCGCCATGACGGCAGTTGCTGCGATTGCGACGAGTGCGGACTTGCGGAAACGGATCTTGGGACGAACCACGTGTGCTCCCTATGAAGATATTGTGGGACAGAACAATTTTGAGTGCTTGTCAACCCATGGGTAAAGCACCCACGCTCTAAGGCTAAGGGCAACTACGCGCTAATGGAAAGAGATAGCCTCAAATGTGAGATGTGAGGTATGGTCTGCGTGGATCCTCGCTATGATGGATCAAATAACCGAGGGCAGATCCGATTGGATCCGCCCTCTGATCATTTGACGCTAGTGGTCACTTACCAAGCTTGTCCTTGATGTCTGAAACAACGTCTTCAGCCTTTTCCTTGGCGGCTTCAACGACGTCCTCTGCCTTGTCCTTTGCAGCTTCAAAGCCTTCTTCGGCCTGCTTCTTCAGGTTTTCCAGATCCACGATGGACTCCTTCAATAGTGGTGTTTCCAGCTCTTACCGGAACGTCTTTTCAGCCTAGGGTATGGCGGTGTTCTTGTCGATAGATTCAGTTTTTAAAGGAGACTTGGATGACGCATCGCGCATGTCCTACTCACTCCTGAGGAACCCCATCGATAAAGAAAGGGGAGTCAATGCACTCGTGGGCGAATTGGTGTGTCGATGATCCCCGCTGAGGCTAATGTCCAGTCCTCGAAAGAGAACTCTGGTGAGACAACGCAGGTGGCCAGCGCCGCCTGGCCTCGAGCAAAAGTACGCTGCCACGAACCGGCGGGGACAAGGAACTGCACGGGGTTTGAAGGCTCAGAAGGTGAGAGATCTGCATCCTCGCCAGCCGGCGAACCTAAGATCACGATCTGCGGCTCGGAACTTGGGGCCTCGCCATTTCCACCCAAGTGAATCTCCAGCGCTCCCGGACCCGACCAAATCCACAGCTCATCAGAGTGCACCAAGTGCCAGGCAGCTTCTTCGTCGCGATCCAGCACAAACAGGATTGCCGAGGCCGTGGCTCGTTGGCCGCGTGGGGTTTCCACATGCGTGGGCGCGGTCCACGTGCGGCGGAAGTGCCCGCCCTCGGGATGGGGCGCAAGGTCAAGTTGCTTTATGAGCGTGGAAGCGAGCGAAGTGAGAGTAGTCATTGCATGTCTCCCTCAAAGATATCGGTGAAACGCGGATCGACCCAACGCAGGTTTCCGTCAATAATCGTTGCAATCTGGCGAGAGGCGCCGGTTTGGACGAGCTCCTCGATAGTGTCGACAATCGTCGTGACGGGTACATCGAAAAACACCATGTCTGCGACCGCGCCGGACTGGAGCTGACCCACCCGTTGGGAACCCGTCGACAACCCCAATGCGACAGCCCCGCCCAAGGTCGCAGCATGCAAAAGACGGCGAGCCAAATCGCTTTCCGAATATCCCTGAGCACGCGCAATCTTATAGAGCAGCGCAACGTCCCCCATGACATCCAAACTGGGTGAGGATGACAGGGAGTCCGTTCCGACAGCCAACAAGTTGCCCTCATCCAGGTAGGCGGCGACAGGGGGAGCATCCAAGCCAATCACGCGATTCGAGCGCGGACACAAAGCAACAGCAGTATTGCGAGAACGCAGGCGACGCCGGTCATCCGCGGTCATGTAGACGCCATGTGCCACATGACAATCAGGACCCAAAACCCCCAGCTGATCAACGAATTGCGTCGCCGAGAAGCCCCCACCAAGAGAGCGCATCTCGGTGAAGGACGTCGAGGCCCCGCTGCGCCACAAATCGTCCAACTGGGCGGTTCGGCCTTCTTTCCACTCGGCCTCGGAATGGGATTCACCCAAGTGAATGTGCAGGCGAAGGTTACGCCCGCGCGCAAGGTCGGGAAGATCCAAAAGCGGTTCCGCATCCAATGAATACGGGGCGTGCGGGGAAATACCGATCTGCGGGGGAGTGGGCATCGCATCCAGGGAGGCATTGACGCTTGCCGGACCGTGAGCCGCCCAATCCTCATTCGACCATCCCATCACTTCCCAGTAAGCGACGCCGTGCAGGCCCAGGTCGTGGAGTGCACCCGCGGCCTCGGGATCGGTGACGACGTCGGCGGCGCTGGTTGTCCCATAGCGGATCGAGAGGCGAGCACCGCGCGCGGCCTCGGCCTTCCAATCGAAATTGGTATGGTCATAGACCGCGTCAAAAGCCTGCGCCCACGAAGGGAAACCCGTGTAACGTTTCGCCCCAACTTCCGCCATTCCCGTGTACTGCAGGTGGGTGTGCGCGTTGACGAGGCCGGGCATCAGTACCCCGTCGACGTGGTGCTCGACGAAGGTGCGCCCCGACTGCTCGAGCGCGTGAATCACCCAATCGCGCGAACCGACGTGCTCAATGCGTCCATCGATAACCGCGATTGCGCCATCAAGAACAGAAGGCGCGGTGATGGGGATGACAAGACCCGCAGAATAGACTTGGACTACATCAGAATGTGGGGAGACCGGACGGATCTGTGCGTCATCTGGGGTAACTGTCGACATGGGACTATTGTGCATTGCCTGTCCCGCGAAGTGCATCAAGCGCAGCTTGAGCCACTGCATTATCTGCTTGAATGGGGAGGTTATGAAGACCGGGCTCAAGTTCGTCTCCGTGAAGCAGTAGCTCAGTGAGCGCTGCGACTTGCACTCCGAAACTCATGTCCATGATCTCGATGGGGTTTCCTTCGCCGGCCGTGTAGTTGATGCCTTCTCCCTTTTCCAAAAGACGCAGGGGCTTACCCGTCGGGCTGGCCAGTCTTTGCACATGGGGGTCGCCCGCCTCGTTCAGCGTCCACCCCGCGGCCAGTGCCTCTTTGATCTCAACTTCACCGACCACGCCGCCCGCGACAGTGACAATCGCATTCTCGGGGAGAGCCTCAAGCGCGTTGAGCGGAATTGTCGAGGGCTCACCCGTCGCGGAAATCAACATGCCTGCGCGTGCTGCAACCTCAGACAGTGAAGCGACAGTGAAACCATCCATGCGCGCTTGGAGAGCGCGAACCGGGTCAAGTTCGACGACACTGACCTTTCCGCCCAGTGCTCGACCAAAGCGCGCGCATCCCTTGCCGACGTCTCCGTAACCAATGACTCCGACCGCCATTCCAGGGATTGGGGCTCCAATTCCTGCGGGGTCAATGATGTCCAGGATTGTTGTCCAACAGGATTGGCCCGTGCCGTAGGCGTTATCGAAGAGAGTCTTGGAACGTGCGTCATTGCTGGCAATCACTGGGATTTGGAGCGGGAAATGGCGTAGCGGTCGCAGTCCCGAGGTCGTTTCCTCGGCAGCGCCGCGCAAGGCAGAAAGCGCTGTGGGAGCGCGACCCGGATCGTGAGCCATGCGAATAAGATGCGAACCGTCATCCAGCAGGTACTCGTTATTTTCCGCGAGGAAGTCGCGGGCGAGTGCTTCTTCCTGCTCCGGGGTTGCGTGGGAATCGGCAAAGACCTCCAGACCCGCGCGGCGTAGGGCATCGGCAACGTCATCTCGGGTCTCGCTTGCGTGCCCAAAGACGGAAACTTCAGCACCGGCCTCGGCAAGCATCAAAGCAAGTGCAGCGGTCTTAGGTTCCAAAACCAAGGCGAGGCCAATCCGACGACCTGGGAGCAGGTGGCCGATGCGGCCTACCGCGGCCTCGGTCACGGGCATGTGCATGCGTGCCCACGCGATGCGCTCGGGATCCTCGGGGCCACGCAAAAGGGAAGTATCGGGCGCGTAAACTCCTTGGAAGCTGCCGCCGGGAGCGAGGACGGTAATCGCACCCGGACGAGGAAATGCTCCCTCATCCAGGTCGAAGATGACGTCGAGGCCGGTGGGAGTGGAGGGGGCGTCCTCGGAAGGATCGGGGGACATGACCTGGGCTCCGAAAGCCTCAAGGAGCGCGGTGAGCTCGCCGTCGGAGGTGACGAAACGTCGTCCCGCGATCAACATATTTGTTGCGCGAGCGTATGCCCGCAGAAGCACTTGCGCATGGGTCATGCCGTTCAAACTAGCAGATGAGCCTTCACGAGGTTAACGAGTCAGCGGCATTAGGTCCATGAAAGGCGCGGTTGTTAGTCTGGTCGCAGGTCCTTTTCTGTTCAATGGTTGCCCTTGAGGACGTCATTTCCGGTCGTGAGGAAGTACTACACATGCGCGAAGCGTCAATGCCGCAGGCAAGTGATCCCGCCACATACGCGAATGCTGATATTCGTCTGGCAGCAGTCGATATGGATGGGACCTTGTTGGATGATCAGAAAAACTTCCCTGCCGGACTGGAGCAGCTCCTCGATTCTATGGAGGATCGCGGCATCACTTTTGTTCCCGCCTCAGGTCGACAAATCTGGACTCTGATCAACATGTTCCCCGGCCGCGCCGGGATGACCTTTATCGGTGAAAATGGCGCGGTCGTTATGCGTGATGGGGAAGAGATTTCCTCAAGTCCCCTTGACCTAGGGACGGTACGTCGGTGTGTCGAGTTGGTCCGTCATCACGTGCGTCAGGGCGATTTCTTTGCTGAGCATCCCGATTCGCAAGACGGGAATGCCCAGGAAATGGAAGCTGCTCAGTGGGATGGAGGCCTTGTCGTTTGCGGGAAGAAATCAGCGTATATCGAGCGCAGCGATGAACCTTTCTTGCATGCAATCTCTCCGTACTACGCACGAACTCAGGTTGTTGAAGACCTGCTTGAGGTACTTGACGAGATTGAACACGGTGAATTGGATGACGCGATCATCAAGCTTGCCCTGCGCAGCGCAGGAGATGTGAAGCCCTTGGCTGAACGAACTTTGGGAACATTCAAGCAGAGTCATCAATTCGCGCTTTCCGGCGATAACTGGGCTGATTTGCAGATGCGTGGAGTCGATAAAGGCAAAGCTGTCAGCGAGCTGCAGAAGTATCTTGGGGTCTCACCTGCACAAACCGCAGTATTTGGAGATGCGGGAAACGACCTTGGGATGATGTCGCGCGCTGAATTTTCCTTTGCGATGGCGAATGCATCCCCCGATATCCTTGCCGCCGCTCGCTTTGTTGCCCCTTCGAATAACGAGGCCGGGGTTGTACGGGTGCTGAGCTCTTTCCTTGAGTAGTCACCTTTACAGGGTCCGAAGCCTTCGATAGTCTCAGTCTCCGGAAGAAATATCCACGAGGAGGACAACGTGAGCATGCCGCAGCCGGCCGGTCAAAACTTCGGAACCCCGTTTAGGCAAGGTGAAGCGAAACTGAAGCGTTTCCCGTTGATCCTCGGTATTATCGGCTGGATTCTTGTCATTTGTTCGTTTTTGTTCCCCTACCTGATCATCCAAGACGCAATCAAGAGCGGACATCCCGAAGGCGCCGGTTGGGTCTGGATCCTGATCTTGCTCATGTGGGTTGGCCTCATCGGCCCGATGAATATTCTTGGCGTAGTCTTGTCGATTCCGAGTCGTGCAGTTCAGGTCTCGGCGGCACAGCGTACGCTCAACGTGTGGGCGATTGTTCTGAATGTGAGTTCCTTGGTATTGGGAATCCTTGGATTCGTGGGACTCTTCTTCATTGCCGGTTAGCGCATTTTTAGCCGAGTATCTTCGCCGGTGAAGATCTGGACAGAGAAATGTTTTGGGGTCGCGACGCATTGCGTCGCGACCCCAAACGTTAAGCCTTCTCAGAGGCGCTCTGTCTTACTCGGCAGAAGCTTCCTGGTTCTGATCAGCGCTGTAGTCTTCGACCTCGAGGTCTGCCCAGTAATCCTCGGCCCACGGATCTTCGATCGGCTGGCTGCGCTTCCACAGGACGTAGCCTGCACCAGCAGCGGCAGCGGTAAGTGCGGTGAAGCAGAGGGCGCGAAGCAGGCGGCCCTTCTTCTTGCAGCACTTCTTCTTACGGGTCGGGGTGGCCAGTGCCTGTGCCGATGCGGAACGAGCGGCGCGTGCGCGCGAGGCCAGATCGCCCTCAGCAGCAAGAGCAGTGGCGGATGCGGACACTGCCTTGTTCAGACGGGGCAGGTAGTCCTCCACGACGTGGCCGTGAATGTCGGAAAGGAAGGGCTGAGCGCGGTCGGCGACAGACTGTGCGCGTTCGCTTGCGGACTCAACAAGGGGAGTCGCGCGCTCAATCGCGTTTGAGAGTGCGGCCTGTGCGCGAGGAGCTGCCCAGTCCAGTCCCTGCTCTGCCAGATCGGCGGCTCGCACGGCGAGACGGCCCGCGTGCACAGCCGCTGCGTCGCGGAGCTGTAGGCCCTGCGCCTTGAGCTTTTCGGTGTCGATGTTCGGGGTCCTTGCCATGATGTCTCCGAATCTATAAAAAAATTCGCGTCCGTTGAGTGAACGCATGGACCCCTCTATTGTGCACTCTTTGACCATTAGATGCAGCTTCATTAAGTGAATACCGAGCAAAATAGCGTGCCGATCTCGCCTGAATCTGGAACCATGGAGATATGGAAGCAACAATTCACACCAATAAGGGCGATATTCGACTCGAGCTTTTCCCCGAGCAAGCCCCCAACACCGTCAAGAACTTCACCTCACTTGCACAGGGTGAACGCGAATGGATTGACCCCAACAATGGTCAACCCACCTCGCGCCCCCTTTTTAATGGCACGATTTTCCACCGCGTCATTGATGGCTTCATGATTCAGGGCGGTGACCCCCTAGGTACCGGAACCGGCGGTCCCGGATACCAGTTCAACGATGAGATCCACCCGGATCTGACCTTCTCCAAGCCCTACCTTCTGGCCATGGCAAACGCAGGCAAGCGCATGGGCAAGGGAACCAACGGCTCTCAGTTCTTCATCACCGTTGCACCCACCCCGTGGCTCAACGGAAACCACACCATTTTCGGTGAAGTGATCGACGAAGACTCCAAGCGAGTTGTCGACGCGATTGCAACAACCCGTACCGGTCGTAACGATCGTCCGGTCGAAGATGTCGTCATCGAATCGATCGACATCACTGAGTGACCACAAACCGGAAGGTTTATATGTCTCAGCCTCTGTACGGTCAGCGTTCTGATCCCTACGCTGCACCCGAGTGCCCGCGCCACCCCGGAGTGCGCAGCGTCGATTACTGCAAGCGCTGCAATCGACCCATGTGCACCCAGTGTGTTGTACCCACGGAAGTCCGTTCAATCTGTGTGGACTGCGCGGGCCGAGGCCGAGGCAACCTTTTCGGAAGCGCCCGCGCCGCCCGGCCTCGCCAATGGGGGAGCGTCCGGGTGAGCGCACAAACCCCTGTCATCACCTACGCGATCATTGGCGTGTGCGTGGCTCTGTGGGTAGGCGACATTCTTGCCAAGGGCGTGATCACCCAATACTTGGGATTCACACCGATTCATGGCCTGTATCAGCCGTGGCGGATCCTGACGACGGCGTTCTTGCATGTGAATCTCATGCACATTGCCTTCAATATGGTTTCGCTCTACGCAGTTGGGCGTGCATTGGAGCCAGCGCTGGGACGCGGTCCCTACTTCTGTCTCTATCTTTTGAGCGCTCTTGGTGGAACCCTTGGTGTTTTGGGGTGGGTACTGATTGACCCCTCATCCGCCTTGACGGTGACCGTCGGTGCCTCGGGTGCGATTTTTGGCCTTTTCGGCTCGGTTTTTGTTTTGCAGCGGGCCGCTGGGATTGACGTGCGAGCCGTTGCCGGCCTTCTTGCAGTTAACCTCCTGTATGGCTTCATCGTTTCAGGGTTATCCTGGCAGGCTCATCTTGGCGGTTTGCTTTTTGGGCTGCTCGCAACCTGGGGGATGCTCGCCTTGGGTAAGCCGCGTTCCGGGATGACAGCGAAGAAACAACGCCGCCGTTTGTATCTTGGTATTGCAGGTATGTTCCTTACTGAGCTTGTCATCATTGTTGTTACCTATATGGTGCTTCTTAATATCTGAGTAGGAGTTTCGATGCTGGACCTGTGGAATCCGTGGGAGATCTATGATCGACTGATTGACCAGATCGACCCGACCGTGCAAGTCACGGCTAGTGGGCGTTTTGGTAAGTGGGCTTTCATTGAGAATTCCGAGGCCGGTGCGGGAATGGCCTTCCATATGCCCGTTGAATCGATTGCTCGCCGCCTTCCCGCCGACCCCTCTGGCATGAGTTTGCGTGAGGTTGCCGCTTATGCGAAGAGTTGGAATTTCGCCGAGGCCGCCCTTGGGATGGCCGCTGTGAATTCTTGGTATGCGCTTCCCTCGCGGGCAGAAGCCGCAGGTTTTGTTCCTTGCCAGGTGAATAACTGGCAGAACCTTTTTGATCCCTGGTCGGCTGAGGTTGCCGGCAAGCGCGTCGCGGTTATTGGGCATTTCCCCTTCGCTGCTGCGGCCCTTTCCGCCGCATCTGAGCTCTTGATCTTCGAGCGCAACGTGCTGGATGGAGATTTGCCAGATACAGCCGCAGAATATGTTCTTCCCACCTGTGACTACGTCTTTATCACGGGTTCGGCTTTTGTGAATAAGACAATGCCGCGTCTTTTGGAGCTTTCCCGGAGTGCACGGACGATTATTGTTGGACCTTCGGCTCCCGCTGCGACCTTGCTGACCGAGTACGGCATGAATTCGCTGACGACCTTCTCGACGACAGATATTGCTTCCTTCCAGCCCGCTTTGGGTGGCCAGCGCCTTGGGGGCATGTACGAGGCCGGTCGGCGTATCGAGTTCCACGCCTAGTCTGCGTGGAGGTATTGCCCCACATCGAGGTGATGCGGGGAGTGTAGTGACCCGCTAAATGTCCGTAATTGGCTCCGCTTTAGCCGCTTCTTAGCTCATTCTGGGCGAAAGCTGGAAACTAAATGGAAGCTTGCTCATTTTGCCTGTGGATGTTGTGGATAAAGTGTGGATACAGCGCGAAATCATTGTGCGAAGCTGAAAAGTGTGCTGCCGGACATCATTTTGTTGTTTTTGTGGCAAAAAAGTGAGTTTTCGTTGATATACCGCAAGTCTGAAGTTTCAATTCAATCTTCATGAAACTAAATTCATTAGTAAATCTGGGAATCGATGCTGGGTAATTACATCGATGGTATTTGTCCCCAGCTGTGGATTTGCCTGTGGATAACTTTTGACTGTGGATGTGGATTCACGCCTCTAAAGCGCCCAAAATCGTCGATATCTAAGATCTGACGAAGAAAAATCTAGTGACGCGTGAAAGCAAAGGGGCTCGGACCCCCTTACGGGTGTCCCAGCCCCTTGAGACTCAACCGTGAATTCAGTTCATCAGAAAGGAGAATTCACGTTCGGCGATATGCTCAGCGCCAACGCATAGTCATAAGAAAGCCGACGAATGCGATACCGCCACCGACTGCCAAGTTCCACTGACCGATCTTCGGAATCGGGTACGTGGCTCCGGAAATATAGAAGACAACAATCCAGAGCAGGCCGACAATCATCAGGGTCGTGAAGACGGGTGCCCACCACACAGGCGAAAGCGGAATGCCATCGGTCCAGGCATGGATTTCATTTTCTGACTCGGCCTTTGCGCGCTTCTCAACGCGAGATTCGTGATCGCGCTTCTTGCTTGATGAACGCTTGCCGTGTTCCTCGCGCTTCGAGTCCTTCTTCTCGTCCTCATGTGCGTGACGCTCTTCGCGCTTCTCGGAACGCTCCTCGGTCTGTGCGTCTTTCTTCTCTTCCTCGCGCTCTTCGCTCTTCTTCGGCTCAGCCACGATTTTCCTTTCATGCGGCAAGTGTCGGGATCTCCCCGGGAAACGCCGCGACAGGCGGCCTTCCTCTAGCCTAGCGGGACTGAGCCAAACATCAAAAGCAACTGGGCGTTGCACCCTCAAACAAGGGATACTAGAGGTACACCTAGTCGCCAACAGGAGATGATGTGAAACTTTTCGGCCGACCGCTCACCCGCCCGACGGGTCGTACCCTGCGCTCGGCTCTGTCTGTTCTCATCGTCACCACGGCCTCGGGAATGCTCTTTGTCGCCAGTGCGCGCTCAAACTCGGAAACCCGCTCACAAACCGCTGTCGATCTGGCTGGGCTTGTCGCACACCGTCAAAATGAAGTGAAAGACCTCCAAGACGGGGTCCGCAGCCTGAAAGATCAGATTGCGGGCCATGTTCCGGCAGCTGGCCAGCAGAGCAGCCATAACGTCGGTGAGCTCTCTAAAGTTCCCGTCTCGGGTCCGGGTATTACGGTGACCCTTTCAGATGCGCCCACAGACAGCATTCCGGATAACGTCAACCCCAACGATCTGGTCATTCACCAGCAGGACATTGATGATGTCATGAATGCAATGTGGGAAGGCGGCGCAGAGGCGATGACCGTCCAAGGTGTGCGTATCGCCCCGCGAACCGTTGTGCGCTGCATTGGAAACGTCATTTTGGTCGGTGGCACATCCTTCTCTCCGCCCTACAAGATTTCGGCGATCGGAAATGTGAATCAGCTCCGAAATTCAGTCGAAACGAACCCTCGAGTCGTCAACTATCAGCGTTATGTGGCACGCTACGGATTGGGCTGGGAGTTGAAAACTTCAGACAAACTGGAATTTCCGGCATCAGACCAAGACCTATCCCTTCGATACGCACAGGTGGTGAAAGAGAATGGGTGAACATGTGAAAGAAGCGGCTGCCCCCCGTCGCTATCGCGTCACCTTCCTCTCGGTCATCGGCGAGCTCCTCATTACGATTGCCGTCATTTTGGGGTTATTTGCCGTTTGGCAGTTGTACTGGACGACATACAAGGTAGAAGGCCCCCGCGCGCAAGCAGTCGCGGACTTCTCCAGCAAGCACCCATCGAACCGAACCCTGGGTGAGCGTCATACCGACGATCCGCCGGAGTTCACCCTGAACCCGGCAATCGATGAACTCTACGGAGTGATCCATGTTCCTTCATGGAACTGGATGAAGATCCCATTGGGTGAAGGCACGACAGGCAGCGTGATCGATCAGGGTTGGGCCGGCCATTACAAGGACACCGCGCAGCCCGGCCAGGTGGGTAACTTCTCGGTTGCCGCACACCGTCGTTCATATGGCAATTCATTCCGTTTCATTGACCTGCTCAAGGACAATGACAAGGTTGTTGTCGAGACCGATAACGTCTATCTGGTCTACACCTACCAGTCCAATGAGATCGTTCCCGCCAACGATGAAACCAATATCCGCGTCATTGCCCCGGTTCCCGGTGATCTCACCTTCTCAAAGCAGCCCACTGAACGTCTGATGACAATGACGACCTGCAACCCCGAGTACGGCAACTCTGAGCGTTTTATCGTTCACCTCAAGTTGGAATCGTGGACTCCGAAGAGTACGGGTGTCCCCGCCGAACTACTCGATGAGCCCGTGGAGTAAGGAAGGAATTCAATATGTACGGATGGTTTTTCCGCCACCTTCCGGGACCCACGTGGTTCCGAGTTTTCTTGTGCCTGGTGATTGCTGCCTTCGCTGTCGCCGTGCTTTTTGCATACGTCTACCCATGGGCAGAGCGTTTCTTTGGCTTGGGTGGCGCTGCGGTCTGATTGACCGAGAATGAGCATAGAGTGGCCGGCATTGCCGGCCCCCCACAGTGTATTCAGTTCAGATTGTCAGCCCTTCGGGCAAGGCCCCCCAAGCAGACTGCTTGTCAGTCTGCTTGGCGGGCCTTGTGAGCCTTAGTGGCCTGAGGGGCTGGGAGAGGCCGAAGACCCACCCTGTGACACGTAGAGAGTGATGGAGCTACCCTGTCGTACCGCAGAACCCTCACTGGGCGTCACACCGGTGACAACACCAGCAGCTGCGTTACGGTCAGGCATCTGGATGACGGTCACACGCAACCCCAAGGCCTCAAGCTGAGAGGCGACCTCGGTGTAGTTTGCACCCGTCAGGTTCTGAGGAACGGTGATGTTACCCGAAGCAATGTTCAGGGCAATGGTATCGCCGCGCTTGGCCTCGGAACCCACAGCCGGAGAGGTCGAGACAACGCGACCCTGTTGGGCGCCGCCCTCATCGACGGTGTTGACGTTTCCAACCGACAGGCCGGCCTGAGTCAGTGCAGTGCGAGCCTGATCCTGGCTCATGCCAGTGACATCGGGGATCGTGACCTTCTCAGAGCCAGAGGACACGTAACCGGTAATGGTTGATCCAGCGCGGACCTTCGAGCCTGCAGAAGGGCTAACGCGTGCAATCTTGCCGCTTTCGACCGTATCAGAGGCTTCCTTCTGGTCGGACAGAGTCCACTTCAAGCCCAAAGCTTCAACAGTTTGCTGAGCCTGCGTTGGGGTCATGCCGACAAGGTTATCCGGCAGAGTGATGGAGGCGGGACCCGAAGAAATCGTTGCAATAACGCGGGAACCGGGCTTTGCGGCGGTTCCGGCCTTCGGATCGGTTGAAACAACGGAACCGGCAGGAACGCTGTCAGAAGCAACCTGCTCGTTCGCAACAGCCCACTCGAAACCCTTATCCGTAATGGTCTTCATGGCCTCGGCCTGGGTCTGACCAACAACGTTGGGCACCTCTGTCGTCGAATCGGCGCGAGTATGCGTCAGGAAAAGCCAGGCGATACCAATAACCGCAACCAGGACAACACCGATGATTCCCGCGATCAGAGCCGCAGGACGCTTCTTCTCGTCCTCTTGCTCCTCATCATCGCGACGAACCGCAGTTGCCGCAGCCCCACGAGTTCGGATTTGGGTCTCCTGGGCCTCGGAAGGTGAAGATGCTGCGGGGAATGCGGGAGGCGTGGCAACTGCGGGAAGCGTCTGCGTTGCCTGGGTCGTCCACACCGCGGTGTCGGGCGCGTTCACGTGAGAGCCATGAGCCGCGCGCAGAAGGTCGGCCTTCATTGCAGCCGCTGAAGAATAGCGATCGTCAGGGTTCTTAGCCAGAGCCTTCATGACGACGCGGTCCATTTCCGCCGGAACATCGGGCGCAATCGATGAAGGAAGCGGCGGGAGAGTCTGCACGTGCTGATAGGCAACGGCTACCGCAGAATCCCCGGTAAATGGGGGCTTTCCGGTGAGAAGCTCGAAGAGCAGGACGCCCGCTGAGTACAGATCCGAGCGCGCATCCACCGGCTTACCCTGTGCTTGCTCAGGAGAAAGGTACTGAGCAGTGCCAACGACTGCGTTCGTCTGCGTCATTGTCGCCTGAGAATCGGCGATTGCGCGGGCAATACCGAAGTCCATGACCTTGACTTCACCCTTGGAAGTCAGCATGACGTTGCCGGGCTTGATATCGCGGTGAACCAGGCCAGCAGAGTGCGAGTATTCCAGCGCAGAGAGAACACCGGCAACAATGTCGACGACCTCGGGAATGGGGAAGGGGCCCGCATCGTCAGAGAGCAGGTCCTTCAGCGGACGCCCATCAACGTATTCCATGACGATGTAAGGAATCGACACTCGACGACCATCGGGGAGGATGGTTGGCTCTTCACCGGTGTCGTAGACAGCAACGATGTTTGGGTGGTTAAGCGAAGCCGCGGATTGGGCCTCGCGACGGAAGCGCGCCTGGAAGACGGAATCCATCGCCAAGTCGGTGCGAAGAGTCTTAATTGCAACGATTCGCGACAGACGCTTGTCGAATCCGAGGTGAACTTCGGCCATCCCGCCGCGCCCGATGAGCGAGCGCACCTCGTAGCGTCCCCCTAGAACTCGAGGGGCGGATTCTGCCATGTCGAAACCTCCTGATTGAGTGAGACGTCTGCACTTGTCCTGTGCAGGAGCGACCCTAATCTGTTGTGGATAGTAGCAACCGCAATTAAGAAAATTGTGAGAGAGATCAGGAAGATGACCAGCCATTTTCCGATTTGCTCACTGCGGCTTGGCTCCGGCGCCACAACAGAACGATTGTAGCGAGTCTTTGCGGGAGCGCTCGTGAGGATTGTGCCGTTCTCTTCCGTGATCGCATGCCAGCGGAAAAGCGCGGGGTTGATTCTTATGGTCTGAGCAGGCCGTTTAGGACGCGCTGGTGCTGTAGGTGCTTTGCGTGCCGAGGCCTCGGGCGCGGGGGTGTGCACCGCAGGAGCTGCGCCGCGGCTTTGCGTCCTGCGCCCTGGTCCGTCACCCCGCTCTTCCCTTCGCGAGGCCGTAGAAATATGCGAGGAAAGGGAAGATCGCGTTGGGGAATCCTTGTGCGAGGCCTCGGGAGTGCGCGTCGGCGTCACAGGGCGGGCTGCCAGGGAAGGCTGTGCTGCCTGTGCATCAAAATCGACGGGCTCGAGCATGTCCTCGGGAAGGGAACGACGGTGCGTGTGGCGAATCGGTGCGCTGCGGCGAGCCACGGGGTTGACGCGTGTTTCGACCGCGGGTTCACCCGGAGCCGGTGGAGCACCGTGCTGCGGAGCTGGGACGCTTGGGGCGGGGAGCGGACGTGCCTGAAGGGAAACGCCCATCTCACTGGCTGCCGCAACCAGTTCACGAACAAGCGCAGAACCCGATGCGGGGCGCTGCTGTGGATCTTTATCCAACAAGCGGTAGATCACTTGAGCAAGGGGAGCAGGAACCGTATCCGGAAGCGCGGGAACCGGCTCATTGACGTGGGCGAAGGCGATATCGACCTGGGACTTCCCGGTGAAAGGACGAACCCCGGCCGCGGCCTCGTAGGCAATGACACCCAGAGCGTAAAGGTCGCCCAATGAGGTGGCTTTCTCTCCCATTGCCTGCTCGGGGGGAAGGTACTGGGCGGTTCCCATCACCATGCCATCGGCGGTCAGATCGATCTGCGAATCTGTACGAGAAATGCCAAAATCCGTCAGCTTAACCATACCGTCGGGTCGAATGAGAACGTTTGCGGGCTTGATATCGCGATGGACGACACCTGCCTGAGCCGCCGCGCCCAAAGCCATTGCAATCTGCATGAGAATGGGCATGAGGTATTCGGGAGCTAAAGACTGGCCACCGCGCAGGTAATCGGTCAAAGGACGTCCTTCAACCAGCTCCATGATGATCCAGCCGCGACCGTTTTCTTCGCCCGAATCCAAGACATTGGCGATATTTGGATGCTCAACGCTCATCGCGTTACGTGCTTCGATACGCAAGCGGGAGAGCGAAAGTTCCTGCCCGGATAACTCTGGGCGCAAGACCTTCGCAGCGAGGATGCGGCCGGTGACGCGATCTCGTGCCTTCCAGACCTCGCCCATTCCTCCTTGGGCAATGAGGGAAAGCAGCAGATACCTGCCGCCCAGGACTCGCCCGGCCAGCTGGTTTGGTGCCCGTGTTGGTTTGGGATCGCTCACTTCAGACCCTCCTGGAGAAGTGCACGTGCGATGGGGCCCGCGTCGGTTCCACCGTGCAGGACGGGATGGGATTCATCGCCTTCAACAAGTACCGCGAAGGCGATCTGTGGATTATCTGCGGGGGCGAAACCAACTGCCCAGGCATTTGCGCGGCCGGAACCGTCGCCCAATTCAGCGGTGCCGGTCTTGGCTGCAACAGAAACTCCTGGAATTGCCATGGAGGTTCCGGTTCCATAGGGCTGGGAGACAACGCCGGTCATCATCTGCGTCAGTTGGGAGGAGATCTCGGGGGTGATCTTCTGACCCACGCGGATTGGTGAGGTTTGCGATTGAACCTGAAGATCAGAATCAACGATCTGAGAAATCAGGTAGGGACGCATCATTGTTCCCTTATTGGCAATGGTCTGTGCGATCATCGCCATTTCCATAGGGGTGACCTTGACCGAGTACTGGCCGATTGCGCTCATTGCCAGCTGTGCAGAATCCGTTGAATCAGGGAACTGAGAGGGCGTGACGCTGAGCGGAATCTTCTGGGAGGTTCCGAACTCAAAACGGTTTGTGACATCGGCCAAATCCGTGTGCGTCAGTTTCTCGCTGGCCAAGACAAAGGTTGTGTTGCATGAACGCGCAAAGGCTTCGGAAAGGGTTGGGTGTCCGTTGCCGCATTCGGTTGATTCAATATTTGACACCGAGGTGGCCGTTCCGGGAAGCGTGGTCGAGACGGGGGAGTCCATCTCTGTTTCCGGAGTGACTGCGCCCTTTTCAAGAAGAGCAATGGTTGTCAGGATCTTGAAGCTCGATCCGGGAGCATATAAGTCGCCTGCGATCGCGCGGTTGTACAGGGGCTTAGAGGGATCGTTAATGAGATTCGTGTAAGCGGTATTGGCTTCCTGTGAATCGAAGATCGCCAGCGAATTGGGATCGTAGGAAGGCGAAGAATACATGGCCAAGACCGCGCCGGTCTTGGCATCGAGAGCAACAACTGCGCCCTTGCGATTGCCCAGTTTTTCAGCCGCGATCTTCTGCATATTCGGGTTGAGCGTCAAAACGACGCCACCACCTTGGCGGTTTTGCCCGGTGAAAAGGTTACGGAAACGCTGGGCAAGAAGAACCTGAGACTGTCCATCCAAAATGTCTTCAGCCGCTGCTTCCATCCCAGTCGATTGAGAGAAAGCCGCAGAGAAGTAGCCCGTTGTCTGAGCGTAGAGGGGACCCTGGGCATAGGAACGCTGGTAGCGCGAAGAATCCTCGATCTTCTTTGACGAAGCGATGGCTTCTCCAGCAACGATGATGGGACCGCGGTCAATTTCGGCGGCATGGAGGATGGTTCGCTGATTGCGCCCGTCGGCATTGAGAGATGGGGCCTGAATGACCTGATTATTCGTCACAATCAGGCCAAGAGCCGCAAACATCGTCAAAACGACGACGAAAAGACGACGAATCTGGGTATTCACAGGCGACCTCCCGCGTGTTCGGGGGTGTGACGCTTCTTGGCATCAACAACGGGGAGATTGCCCGAGGTCCAGGTTGAGGGCACCGAAGGACGACGTGAAGCATCCGATACGCGGATCAGAAGAGCAACAGCCAGCCATGAGGACACCATCGAAGAGCCACCGGCTGCCAAGAAAGGAGCGGTTAGGCCGGTGAGTGGAATCAGTCGAGTAATACCGCCCAAAACCACGAAGATCTGGATTGCGAAGGAGAAGCTCAGGCCCGTGGCAAGGAGCTTCCCGAAGCCGTCACGCACGCCGATTGCCGCGCGCATGCCTCGTTCAATAAGAATCAAGTACAGGACCAAGATCGCCGCAAGGCCAGTAATTCCAAGTTCTTCAGCGAAAGAAGAGAGGATGAAGTCCGAGTTAGCCAGAGGTACAAGCTGTGGATAACCGCGACCCCAGCCCGTTCCCATAAGCCCGCCCGAGGCCTGGCCGAAGAGGCCTTGGACCAGCTGATAGGAGCCGCCGGCTTGAGCGTTGTAGACCTCGGGGTCAAGAGCATTGAGCCAGACTGAGAAACGAGCGCGAACGTGGCTGAAGGTGCTGATGGCAACAAGAACAGCGGGGACGAACATGAGGAAGCCAATGACCAGCCAGGAAACGCGGTTTGTTGCGACATACAGGGTCGCAACAAAAAGGCCGAAGAAGAGCAGCGAGGTCCCCAGATCCCGTTGAAGAACCAGGATTGCTACCCCCACAAGCCATACGACCAAGATTGGTCCGAGGTCGCGAGCGCGGGGCATCCGCATGCCCAGAACCTTGGGGCCGCCAATCGCGAGGTTATCGCGGTTGTTCACCAAGTAACCCGCGAAGAAGATTGCCAGCGTGATCTTGACGAGCTCACCGGGCTGCATTGAAAGCGGTCCCAGGCTGATCCACACGCGAGCACCGTAGGTTTCCTTACCCAGTCCGGGAATCATCGGCAAAAGGAGCAAAACAAGCGAAAGCAGGCCGAAAGTGTAGGTGTAGCGACGCAGGATCCGGTGGTCGCGAATAACGACCAAAATGACTGCGGCCAACGCAATTGCAATACCGACAAACATCATTTGACGCATGCCGACTGTGCCCATGCCCAGCGCGTTCAATGATAGGTCAATACGGTAAATCATCGCCAAACCCATGCCGGTGAGCGCAACGGCGACCGGCAAAATAACGGGATCAGCGTAGGGAGCCAAGAAGTGGACTCCGATTTCCGCAAGGATTGCAATGGCCAGCAAAATTCCAATGTGAAGGCCGAGGTTTGCCGGTGGTTCGCCCGTCCGGTTGATACTGGTGATGACATAGCCACCAATGCCGACGGCTAGGGCAAGAAGCATAAGGACAAGCTCAAGGAAACGTCGGGGACGAACGGGGTTAATGGACACGGTTGCCATTAGTGTCCCCCTTCCTGATTGGCCGAGGAATTGGCGGAATTATCGCCTGTGGAACCTTGGCCCTCTTGTCCCTGCTGGTTGTTCTGGTTTTGCTCGCGTTCCTGCTGTTCCTTTTGCTGCTGTGCTTCGCGTTCCTTTTCCAAAGCGCGCTCGCGGGCATTCGATCGCAGGACTGCCACGTAGGCGTCGATATCGCTGCGAGAAGTACGAGTGACGGGTTCTTGCAGACGCTGCTGGTCGACCGCGGCAAGCTGATCGAGCTTCACATCGGTAATTTCCACCGCATGCGAGAGATTCCACGATCCAATTGACTGCGGAATACCTTGGTAGATCACCACAGCACCATCTTTGCCCAGCACGTAGTACTGAGTTTGGGTCCACTTCCAGCCGAACCATCCACCGATAACAACAGCAATGGCCGTGATCAATGAGACGAGGGGAAGGACCCACCCAAAGCGTGCGCGACGGGGGAGCTCAGGCTCGGCCTCGTCATCTTGAGGAAGCGACTTCGTAGGCGCGGAAAGGGCGGCTGCACGCGCGGCTGCACCGCCTCCGCCTCGGGTTGGAGCCAAGCGGTCTTTTGCGGCTGCGCCGACAACCTGGGGCGCGGCGGGAGGGTTGGTACCTGCCGGAACGATATCGGCGACAACGCAGGTGACGTTATCTGGACCCCCGGCAAGAAGCGCAAGGCGGATCAGCTCTTCGGCGCATTCACCGGGATCGTGGACGTCGGTGAGGACCTCGGCGATCGTATCGGCAGAAACAACGCCGGAAAGCCCGTCAGAGCACAGGAGCCAGCGATCGCCGACGATCGCCTCGCGCATGGTTTCATCGGGGGTGACATCGGCTTGGGAATCACCCAGAATGCGCATGACGACGTTGCGCTGAGGATGGTGTTCGGCCTCTTCAGGGGTGATTTGACCGCTATCAACCAAATACTGAACGAAAGAGTGGTCGGTGGTGACCTGAGTCAGGGTATCCCCGCGCAGAAGGTATGCGCGCGAGTCGCCGATGTGAACCATGGCGAGCTTCCGACCCGAACGCAAAATTGCAATGCAAGTCGTTCCCAAACCTGCGAGCTCAGGATCATGTTGCGAGCGTTCGGAGAGCTCTTCGTGAGCGTCCATCAGAGCGTCGCGAAGGAGGGGGAGTAGAGATTCCGCCGGGTGAGAGTCGGTGTCCAGCGGAACAAGGTGAGCCATCGCGACCGACGAGGCGATATCGCCGCCTGCGGGACCGCCCATTCCATCGGCTAAAACCAGTAAATTTGCGCCTGCGTAGCCAGAATCTTGGTTATTTTGACGCACCAAGCCGACGTCGCTGCGAGCGGCGTAGTGGAACTCGACGGGCTTGGATTGGGGCATGTTACTTCACCAATTCAAGGGTGGTTTGGCCGATTCTGACGATGTCCCCAACATTTAATTCCCGAGGCGAAGTCAGCCTTTCGTCATCCACGAAAGTTCCGTTTCGTGACCCCAGGTCTTCGATCCACCACTGACCATCTGCAGGAGTGAGCTGGGCGTGCTGGGAAGAGGCGTATTCGTCTTCCAAAACGAGAGTCGACGAGGGGGAACGCCCAATGATGATGGGGGAGGCGCCCAGGGGGATGACTGTTCCAACGAGGGGGCCGCCGGTGAGAAGCAGATTGCGCGGAGCTGTGCCGGTTTTTGCGCGACGAGACTCACGTCGTTTGCGATCCGCATCCTTTCGCCCCTTCCCGCGCGGGGTCACAACAGTGCCGAAAATATCTCGGCGCAGGGTTGAGACCGCTCCCAAGACCAGGAGCCAGAGGAATACAAGGTATCCCAGTCGGAAGAGGGTAAAGGTGAGATCAGAAGTCACTGGGCATCCTCACTTTGCGGGTGCGTCCAGAATAAGATACGGGTGCGGCCGATGGTGATCTGGTTTCCGTCAAGAAGGGTCGCCGCGTCGATGCGGTGTCCTTCGACGAAGGTACCATTTGTCGAGCCCAGATCGGTAGCAATAACGCCGGTTGGGGTGATACGAAGTTCTAGGTGGCGGCGGGAAACTCCCGAATCAGCGACGGTAATGTCGGCCTCGGTCCCGCGGCCAATGACGGTGACGGGTTCGGTGAGGAGCCACTTCTCTCCGTCGACGTCAATGATGGGGTGCTCGGGTGAAGGCGACGAGGCCGTGGCCGGGGCCGCTGCACCGCGTTCGTTGCGTGCCTGAACCTGGAGCTGGCCGGTGAATTCGTCGCTATCTTTTGTGAAGTCGATAGAGATTGGGCCGAGAAGTGAGTAGCCCTGAGACTGTGCGTAGTCGGTGGCTTGCTGAACGAATTCATCGGAAAGAATATCGAGGTCGCCCAGTGCGTTCATGTCCGCAGGCGCCATGCGAATGGTGAAGTGATTCGGCGCGATTGCGCGGTCCGTCGACAGCTCTTGAACGTGGTCATCCATTGCGCGTTTGAGTGCAGAGGTAACGTCAACGGCTTTGATCCCAGAACGGAACACACGAGAAAAAGCACCGTTTACGCCGCGCTCAACGGCGTTTTCAAAACGGTCAAAAATGCCCATGTCATCTGTTCCTTGTTCGCGGTCTTCCTCTTTCCTGAGACATATCGACGCTCAAGTATCGACAGGTCTACACGGGTATTTTACCGTTTCGGCCCTAATTGGGCGGGGTGAAGTCGCCGTGTGGGGCTAAGTCAAGGTGTTATCGAAACGTATTTCGCCACCTGTTTGCTCTATCAATTAGCACTGTTAAACTCGTGGAAGATCACTGAAATGGAGATACGTGAACCGGTTCAGTAGTGCCCCCCACCCGCAGCATGCGCAGCGTAGTCCTCGACGGACGAATCGTGCTCGCTATGCCCTGGTTTCGTGCATCCTGACAACGTTGGTTACTCTTCCGGGAGTAGCGAGTTTTCAATCACGGGCAGTAGCAGATGCTCCCCTAGAAACTCCGGGTGCCGCAAGCATTACGCTCTCGCGTTCTCAGGGGCGTATTGGTCAGGCCGTGCTCAATGACTCAGAAACTGATCGCACAACGGTTGTGCCGGATAATTCCTACTTCGGCGTGATCAAAGGGATGGAATCCTACAATTCCGCTGATTCGAATGAAAGCTCTGTGCCTTACGGAGCTGGGTATTCCCAAAAGTGGTTGGACGCTTCTGTCGCGCGGAACGATTACTGGTCCTACATCACTCGCGGTATTGCATGGGAGTATCACCTGGCCAGTGTCCACCAGAGTCCCTATTACGGTGATTACACGCCCTACGCAATTTCCGCATCAACGACCAGTGCGCTGGGCTATAAGCCCAATAACCCCGGAACAGTGTCCTTGAATGACACCTTCCTCATTGGCACGGTGCGACACAATAATTTCCCGATCTCCTCAAAGATCCACTGGGTCCACTCTTCCTTCGATATCCGTCTGGGAGACCTCGAAGACTCGTTCCCCTTCGACCAACACGAAACCGACAATGACACCGACACGACTGCGGTTGCTCGCACGGGCGGTCCCTATAAGTTGATTTCGCGTGCTTCTGCTCCCCGAACCTGTCCAACGAATGCCCCCTACTATGCGCTGACCCGTGAAAATGGTGACGGAGTCTGGTACTGCTACAGCTTTGTGGGTGAAGGTAAGGGCGATCGCGATATCTATACCGACTACCCGAACTACTATCCGCAGTCAGCGGGGAAGCCCGATCAGACACCCGCATCTGATGATGTCTTGTCCATTACGAAGACAACCTCCGATCGGACCATCACAGTTGACGGGATTCCTTACCGCCTAGTGCTTTTTGGTTTTGTCCCCAGTGCCGATGGAACCTGCCCCGCAAAGCCCCCGGCAGGTGCAACGCCGGTCTCTACCTTTACGACGAAGGAAAATCAGAGCTCTTTCGGTTGCCTCTACGGATCTTTTAGCCAAGAACGTTACGTGCGAGTGGCGAAGAAGATTAGCGAAGAGTCTGCCTCCGTTGCGACGACAATTCCCCGATTCGGCTTTACAACTCTAGGTGTGGGTGACTGGAGTTCTCCGACTGGGACTCCTCTGTCGCTTTATGAACAGGTGGACTCCTTCGTTGACTGGTCTTCTTTTGCGGATTCGCCGCTGACCCCGACCGGCTATGGTGAAAGCGGCATTGTCACAAGTGGCTACCAGGCCTTTATTCCCGGGTATTCGGAGTTTGTTATTGCGGAAACCGGTCCGACAATCCCGGGTAGAAGACCCCTGCGATTTGGTGAACCCGGCTACTTCGGTCCGTGGAAAGTGAGCGACGACCCCAATGCCGCTCGCTGGCAGCTCAAAGATGTGACCTGTCTGAATGGCGTGGGTGAGCGCGTGAATGTCAGTCGTGACCCTTTCACAGGAGGCGTCGACTTCTCAGAGGTTGCCCCGGCACATTCTGTTGCTGCACTGCCCATTACCTGTACCTTTACCAATGAACAGAAGGCTCCCAAGCTGCGCATTGAGAAGGCCCTTGAGAGCGTTGAAGGTGCGACGACGGACGATATCACCGTCACGTACCGTATTACTGCAACAAATGACGGTACTATCGCGGGGACAACCGGACGTTT
This sequence comes from Actinomyces sp. oral taxon 181, assembly GCF_018370895.1. Lineage (NCBI taxonomy): Bacteria > Bacillati > Actinomycetota > Actinomycetes > Actinomycetales > Actinomycetaceae > Actinomyces > Actinomyces sp. oral taxon 181. The sequence continues at coordinate 894 of NZ_JAGYZL010000015.1, read as the reverse complement.
GGTTGATACCCCGCAGTTTGCTCCCGGGCTCACAGTGCGTTCAGTAGCGATTGCTGAATCTCTTGATGGTCTTGGGCGTGCACGCCAGCAAGGTGCGGCCTCGTCCTACGTGCTCACTACGGGAACCAATGTCGAAGCCGGCAAGTCTACCACGTGGTATATCCGCATGAAGGTTCGCAGGGATCGCAATGCCTCGGGTTATAACGAGGCTTCCTTGGACTGCAAGACGGCGAAGGATCGCCTGACTCCAAAGAATGGTTTGTATAACATCGTTAGCGGTCCCTACGACCATGATGGCGTGAGCAATAACGAGGCATGTGCTCCGGTTCGCCCGCGTCCCATCCGCGTCGAGAAGGCCGGGACTCAGCCCATTGGTCAGAGGAATGAGGACGGCACCTACCCCCTGGAGGGTGCCGCGTTTGCGATCTATGACAACGAGGCGCTGAGCGGTACCCCCGTGAGCGTCCTCGAGGGCGGATCTACTTTTGTCAGCGCACCGCTAGAAGTAGACCGCTCGTATTGGTTGGTCGAAACGCGTGCCCCAGCAGGTCATGTTTTGTTGCCGCGTCCCATTCCCTTCCGTATCAGCGTTGGAACTGATTCCGCTGCCTCGACTGTAATTACGACCGATTTCGGTCCCGACGAAGGATTTACCTCCGTGCGAGTTCTGCCCGCAAAGGCAGGTACCGCAGATGCGGCTCTTGCGGGTATCCGTGTTGTAGACACGCAAGTTGGTCATCTGCCCCTGTCGGGGTCAACGGGTATCTACCCCTACCTCGGTGTTGGTTCGGTGCTGATGGTTGCAGCCGGTGTCATTGTGTGGATGAAGCGCCGCGAAGGGCTGAGGGCCTGAGAAACACGCAATAAAGTGGGGGTGCTCGCCGCTTGGCGAGC
>NZ_JAGYZL010000026.1:0-2666 GCF_018370895.1 Actinomyces sp. oral taxon 181 | reverse complement strand
GATCGTTCATGTTTTGAATTGTGATCGTTGAAATTCCGGGGATTATGGAGTTTGGTGAAAGAGCTGCTCGGGGAATTACGTGCGGAATGTGGGGAGGGGGATGCAGGGTGCCTCGACGCGGATAGTTATCGTGTTAGTCTCTCGGTATCTATCGTGAGTTGCATGGGAGCAAACATGACCCGGGACCTGATCCGTCGTGGTGACAATGAGCGACTGGTGTTTACTGAAACCCCTCTTCCTCAGCTGACGGACGTTCGTGTTGAGGGGACGTACGAGGTCAGTCAGAGTGAGGGCGGCGAGCCGGCGGAGGCCGAAGCGTTCGAATATGATCCCAACACCTCGCCCGCGCAAGCCAGGGATTACATTTTTGCCGCAGCGAGCGGCGCTCTCATGGGAGCGCTCAGTGTCCTGTGGCAAAAGGACCTCAACCTGGCGGAGGCGCGCAAGTATGGCGAGGAGAAACTTAAGGAAGTCGTGATCGGCGCAGCTCAGCGCACGGGCCTCGACAAGGAAAACCCAAGCATTGAGGATGCGATCCGCTTCCTCGAAAAAACGTCCCCCTTCGTAGGGGACAAACTCACCGCCGCGTTCGGCGGCGGCCTCCAGCACCACCTCCGTGACTTCTCACATCACCCCTCGCCCGTGGGACTCGTGTGCTCCATCCTGATGCAATTCACTGGCAAAGGGTTTGGGACCGCGACGGATGGGAGCTTCGTGATCGCAGACCTGCCCGCTGAAACGTTGAAGGATGGAATGCTCTTCGGTAGGAATACTGAGGAGAAGTTCCTCTACGGCACCCTCAACTGGGTACTCCACCTCATCAGCGACATGGCGGGCTCGAGCTCGACCCCCGGCGCGGGCACGGGCATTCCTGGCCCGCTTCTCTCCTTCCTCAAGGAGGCCTCGGCCTTGCCTTTCTTCCGTGATCTGTCTATCGGTTATGAGGGCAAGATACGGACGCTGTCGCAGTGGATTTCCAAAGCGTTTAACGGCACTCTCCTGAAGGATCAGGACGGAAACCCCCTGCGCTTCGATCTGCGGACTGAGGTTGGCCTGGCGATTCAGGTCCTCACACAGGTTCCCGCCGTCCTTGCCAACGAGTGCATTGTCCGCGGCTTCTACACGATCACGCGTTTCATTGACGAACTCAGGCGCGCGGATGTGTCCAGCGTGAAGGATTTGGGGCGCATTAATCCCTCGAGATTCCTGCCCCTCAACAGTCGGGCGCTCACGCGTATGCTGACGGTCGCCTCGGGTGCCTTCGTGGTTATCAATACCTCCATCGTCGCTGTGCGTGTGGCGGTCGAGGGATCTGCGAGTAGCGCGGTGGGAGCAGTTCCTCTTCTCTTCATGCGCCTTAACTATGTCGGGATCGGTCGTTTCGCCTTCGCTGTGCGGGCCGATAGCGCCTACATCTACGAGGACGTGGAGAAGTGGTGGAAGCAGTATCAGGAGAGTAGCAAGGGCACAGAAATCGCCGTCTATGCGCCATTGGGGCAGGACGTTCAGCGGGTGCTTGATTCGCTGCTCATGGTCTGGGCTGAGGATGACTGCCGCCGTGAGAAGAAGGAGAATAAGCGCGCCCGCAAGGAAATCCAGATTGGTGCGTGGAAGCGCAGGCAAGAAATTGCCGCCGATGTGGGCCAGGGGAGCTACTTCCTGGAGCCCGCAGAGGCCTACCACGAGCTGCAGGTCATGTGTGCGGGTGAGGATGGGGAACTTGTCCGACTGGCCATTGCCCAGAACTTGCTGGGCTACCAGCCCTACGCTGCCGAACGCGGGCTCTCGTTGTCGCAGACGTGGCTCACCGATGTTTTCGTCGCTGAGCAGGATGTCATCGATGCGGCGTTGCTCAAACGCTTGAAGGGCGTGCAGCAGTCATATGACCGGTGGCTGTCGGGCACCTACACGAAGTGGGCGGTGGGCGGTGCGGTAGCCGTGGCCGCAACCGTTGCGACGGGTGGCGTGGCCGCTGCCGCGGCTCCTGTGATCGCATCTGCCCTGGCCGGCGAGGCGGTGGTCGGCTTGAGTGGTGCGGCGCTGACGAGTGCGAGCCTTGCCTGGGTGGGCGGTGGTTCCCTTGCTGCGGGAGGCCTCGGTATGGCTGGTGGTACCGCCATCATTACGGGCGGCGGGGCAGTTATCGGGCTGTCGACTGCGGCCAGCGGTGCGACGCTGGTGGGAGTCCTAAGCAAGCACTATGCCGAACAGGTGAAGCAAGGGTGTGCTGAGTGGCTCGCCCAGTGTTCGGTGCTTCTTGAGGAAAGCCCGGCGCAGGCGCTGAGAGTCATCGAGGAATCGAAGGCACGCCTGGAACGCGCAATCGACGCGAATAAGCGCGCGATTGAGGCCATGAAGGGAACGAAAGGTAAAGACCAGAAAAATCAAAGGCGAAGTCTGAAGGAGAGTGGCTCTCACCTCGGCTACACCGTCGACGAGCTGGGTAAACTCGAACAGAAAGCCCGTGAGGCTGCTGTTGAGCGCGGTGACCTCACGCCCAGCGCGAGCTCCGACATCGCCCGCGCCGGATTCTCGGATTGACGTCAGGTTGCCAATCGCCCGGCGCAGGCGTGGCCGGTTCTGTGCTGCGTTTTCCCGCCAATTCCGCACGTAATTCCCATGATGATCGTTCATGTTTTGAATTGTGATCGTTGAAATTCCGGGGA
>NZ_JAGYZL010000014.1:0-49135 GCF_018370895.1 Actinomyces sp. oral taxon 181 | reverse complement strand
GAAGCAAACGATCATGCCTCAACCGCAGATCCACAGACATGAAAAGCCTCCCATTCCCTGGACTTCAATTTCGATGTCCAAGAAACGGGAGGCAGTTCAATGCGTCCAACCGGGGCACTTGCGTGTTATCAGTGTCTTCTACGGATCACGAGGGCAGTACCAGCACCCAGCACAATCGCCAGTGCTGCTGCAGGTATCCACCACCAGCGTGGGAATTGTGCCACGGTCGATTCGGTGGCCTCATCATTGCTCAGCTGGGCTGCTTGAGCTGGAGAAGCTGAATCGGCAGCCGGACTCTCGCTGGGCGTCGGAGCAGCGCTTGACTCTGCTGAGGTAGCCAATGGAACAGCCCCGCTGCCACCACTGACTCCCCCAAGAACGCGTCGGGAACCAGAAGAGTTAGTGCGAGATCCAAGCAAGCGTTCACCCGCGCTGACTTGCCCCAGAGTATTGCTCGGTGGGGTCGAATTCGTTTGGGTGGGCGGCTGAGTTGATGGATTTACCGAGGCCGTTGGATCTGCAGCCGAAGGACTCGCCGCAGGAGAGGGCGCAGATTCTGTCGGGACAGGTGTCGGAGCACTTGTTTGATCCGGCGTGGGGACCGGCGCTACTGAGGGAGTGTCTACTGAGGGAGTGGGCGAAGGAATAGGCTGCTCAGAGGGCTGGTCGCTCGAGGGAGCGGGCGCTGGGACCGCGGCCTCGTGAACGGATACGTTCCAGCTCACCGGTGCAGCGATCTCTTTGTCTCCATCGAGCGCACGAATCTGCAGTCGATAGTGACCGGGGCGCGAAAATACCCAGTTTGCGTGCATGTGAGTCGGCGAGTCAGTGTGAATGAGCGACTTTGCGGGGTCTGCAGAGTCGACCATGATATTTGCCGGGCCACCGAAGGTTCCTCCCTGGAAGAAGGCAACTCTGGAGTCCTTCGGAGATTCCACGACCTTCAGCTCATAATCGATTCCCTTGGGGAATTGAGAATAGTCGATGCCTTCCGTGCTAACCCCAGGCCAGACGATGTCGGGATTTTGAGTTTCAGGAAGCACATAGCTGGATTCACCAATTGCGCCCAAAACGTCATAACTGGGATCAGATAGGCTCTGCGGACGGGTGAAGCGCGCGTTGACACCAACCTTCCACGTCACTGAATCTATTGCACGCATGACTGAGGTCTTCTCTCCCGTTAAGGAATCATCCTTCAGCACCAGCGAGTAATTCGTGGGGGCGCCAGAATCCACGCGAAGACGCAGATCCATATGGCCACGTGCGAGTTCGACCGGATTTGTCTTCAGAGCATCGCCCGCGTGATCGTTACTGGTATCAGGAATATTTGGTGCGGGAGAAGGCGTCGGCGCCGGAGAAGGAAGCAGCGGTTCACTGGTTGGTGCCGGAGCCGGTTCAGCAGGGCTGCCACCCGGCCACATCTTCAACTTCAGATCCATTCCGAATGAGGAGGATAGTTCCACATCTTCCTGCGCCTTCGTGGTCATGGATGCCAAAGACTTGGGGTGCGGGCGAACACTAAACTTCATGTACATGGGCTGCCCAATGCAGGCACCCAAATCTTGCTGCTGGACATCAATTCCCCCCTTTCCAAGGGTGCCTTCAATGGCACACCAAGGGGAAAAATCATATTCGCTTTCGAAAAACTCAACCTTATAGGCAGCGCGCAATTCGGGATCGTCAGCCTGAACCTGAACTGTGTACTGGCCTTCGCTTCCTTCCTTACGGATATAGGAGACATGAACGCCTGGACGAGAAACTGAAATTTGCGCGGGATCCCAAACGGGACTCGGATCCGGATTAGAGGGCTCTATGATGACCGAACTCGCTCGGGTGACACGCACCTCCGCACGGTCTCGCTGAGAGAAGGCCTGAGGCGTCGATGCCCAGCGCGCACTACCGCTTCCGGCCTCGGGAATAAAGACCGCCTGAATCAGCGCATCATCGTCACCCAGAAGTTCGCGCACCTGCGCTTTCCCGTCGACCACGGGTTCTTCGGTGAGGAAGTAGCCGTTGACGGTCAGCCAGAGGCGACCTTGATCCGTTGAGTGACCGCTATTGAAGGTGATCTCCGTCAGGTGCTGATCTCCGGGGTGTTCACGCTCCGGGTTGGGAGCAAGCGTCAACGAGGGCTGCGCCTGAACGCCATCGCTGCGCTGTGCCTGTGCAGCAGCAAATGCTTGGTGAATATCTGTGATACTTCCGGAAGAGGGGTTAGATCCACCGACCTGCCAGGTCAGCGACTGGATGGGTGAGGTGTAGATCGTTTTTCCATCGATCGAACGAGCATTCACACGGAAGCGCGCTTGGTAGCGCCCCGGTTGTGTGAAGGTCGTGAAAAGGTGCGTGTGACGCGGGTTGTAGACCGATCGATAGGCGATATCGTGGCTCGACAGGAAACGCGACACCGAGTCTCCGTGATCGATAAACATCTCCATCCGGCCCGGACCGTCAACATTAATCAGATCTAGGGTGTGGGTGCTTCCATCAAATTCATCAGGCGCTGCCCATTCGACAGAGGAGTCTGCGCCAAGGCCCGCCCAAATTGGAGTGTTGTTGGGACCAGGGTTTTGCGGGGCTGCGTTGAGGACTGAATGCTCGGGACCAAGGAAGGCAAGGTCAGGACGCTTTTCAGGAATCTCTAATTGATACTTCGCGTCTTGTGCTCCGCTGCCTGCCCAGGCTTTGGGAAGCCATAGAACGGTCTTTTCCACCGGCATATTGATGGTGTTCATCGTGAAACTATGCGTATCCGCATGCCAGATTGGAATGGGGGCATCGACGTGTTGACCGGTAACGACCCATTCGGTATCGCGATCAGGCCCAGCCCATGCGAGCTGGGGCATAAGGGCAATGGTCAGGGCTAGGGCTCCGGTAGAAATGATCCTCTTTACTCTCATAATGAGAATCATTATCACAGTAGAAGTGTGTGAGCGTCAATTCCTCCCCGAGCACACAAAACACTACATATGCGGAAGCAAGCGCATGACGCGGCGCGTGACCCAACGCGGCGCAACTCGCATCGCAGCCATTGCCACCTTGTAGACCGGCGTGGGAGTCACCAATACCTGACCGCGTCGCATCGCAGCCAAAGCTTCGGTCACGACCTGCTCTGAGGTTGCCCACAACAAGTGAGGCGCTACAGACATGTCGACGCCTGCGGCCTCGAAAAAGTTCGTGTGCACCGGTCCAGGGCATACTGCTGTCACGGTGATACCACTGCCCCGAAGTTCCTCTGATAGCCCCTCGCTGAATGCGCGAATCCACGCCTTATGCGCGCTATACGTCCCCGCACCGGTCTCTGACGCAACAGAGGAAATATTGATGATGGCTCCCCGTCCACGCGCACGCATGGCATTGACCGCCGCATAGGAAAGAACCATGGGCGCACGAACCATAACATCCAGAGCGTTTTCTTCGGCCTCAATAGCGTTATCAATAAATGAGTGCCCCAGCGCAAAACCAGCGTTATTCACCAATAAACCAACGGGTGATTGCTCATCTGACAAACGTTGAGCGACGCGTTCAACATCACCAGCAACACCAAGATCAGCAACGATAACTTCCGCGTTGACTCCAGCGATCTGATGTAAATCCTCAGCGAGCTTACGCAGCTTCTCTTCGCGCCGTGCCACAAGGACCAGGTCGTGATGAGCCGCTGCTAGCTGCCAGCAAAATTCTTCGCCAATACCCGAGGTTGCTCCGGTCACAAGTGCGATACCCATGGTCATCATCTTAGTGGCCTCCGCGTATGCTGGATTGCATGAGGCTTGCAACTTGGAACGTTAATTCAATCCGCACCCGTGTCGACCGCGTTATTGCTTTCCTTGAGCGCGCCAATATCGACGTCTTGGCAATGCAGGAAATTAAGTGCAAGCCCGAGCAATTCCCAGTTGAAGCCTTTCGCGAGGCCGGCTATGAGGTCCGTATGCACGGCCTCAACCAGTGGAATGGCGTCGCCATCGCCTCGCGCCTCCAGATCGTTTCGCACGAGGTCAATTTCCCGGGACAACCTGCCTTCGGCGACCCCGCAGTTGTCGAAGCCCGTGCTCTGGGCGTCACAGTACGTGACGGCGACCAAGAAGTGACAACGTGGAGCCTCTACGTTCCGAACGGACGCGAGCTCGACCATCCGCACTACTCCTACAAGCTCGAATGGCTCAAAGCCCTACTCACAGTTGGAGATTCTTGGCTTGAAGAAAAACGCCAAATTGCACTGGTTGGCGACTGGAATATCGCACCCTACGACCATGACGTGTGGGATGTAACCGCTTTCGAAGGTCAGACACACGTCTCCCCCGCCGAACGAGATGCCTTCTTCGCTTTCGCTCAGCACGGCTGGGAAGAGGTTACCCGCGAGCGCGTCGACCAATACACCTACTGGGACTACCAGAAACTTCGCTTCCCCAAAAATGAGGGAATGCGCATCGACTTCATCTACGCCTCGCCCGAGCTCGCACAACGCGTCACCGCAGCAGAAATTGACCGTGATGAACGCAAGGGGAAGGGCGCTTCTGATCACGTTCCCGTGATCATTGACCTCGCATAGCGTGCAGGATTTCCTCGTTCAGGGTGCTCCAATTATCGTGGTGCCACGGCCCAAAAGGCTCTTCGCCAAGGAAAACCGCGCGTTCACCTGAAAGCGGATCAACCCACAGGAATGAACCAGCCTGCCCAAAGTGGCCGAAAGTTGCCGCAGACGACTGGGGCGCAGTCCAGTGGGGATTCTTCTCTCCCTTAATTTCACACCCCAACCCCCATGGACAGGGACGAAAATTCCCATACCCGGGGGCAATCCCACTCAGTTCAGGGAAGTGAACACTCTGTGCGTTGGACGCGAGTTCGCTTGATACCAGAGTCGGATGGGCAAGTTCGCGAGCAAACACCATCAGGTCAGCCGCATTCGCACGGCCCGAATAAGCCGGCGAACCTTCAATTTCTACGCTCGCCAGCCCCAAAGGCTCACTGACACTTTCCTCAATCCAGCGAGAAATCTGGCTCCCCGTCGCTTCTTCAAGCATCTGCCCGGCAACTTCAATTCCCGCATTTGAGTAAATCCGTCGCTCTTCTGGCGCGCGTCGCAGGCGCGCCTCGTTCATCGCCATTCCCGAGGCATGCGAGAGCAGGTGCTCAAGCGTCACTCCCGGGAAGGGAGCAGGCGCATCCACAGTGATGAGACCCCGAGAAATCGCAACCAGTGCGGACCACGCGGTGAAGAGTTTGGTGACCGAGGCCAGAGGGAAAACTTCCTGGGGATCCCCCCAGCTCAGCGAGCTACCGCCGTCATTTTCAGCACAAATCGCTGCCTGGAAGGGAATCGAGGAAAACTCTGGAGACATCGCTCATGCCTCAGTTCTGAGCGCTGGAGTATTCCACCAGGAGTTGTTGGAAGGGCGCTGCTGCCTTGCGTGGAATCATCGATCCAAGCGCGAGAAGCTGCTCAGCGCTATAGCGCAATTCCCGAACCGCGAAGGCCAAGTACTTAATGATGAGCTCGCGGCTATCAAGACGCTCGCCGTCCCAACCACCGAGGATCACCATTCCATACCAGCGCTCGACAAGCCTGCGAGTATCCACCGGATTCTCGGGATCATAATCGGGCATCTCCTTGGCCAGTTTCTCAAGGAGCTGGAGCATCGCATCAACTCGATATGAGAAATGATCATGGGCAGGATGGCTCTCGTTCACAGACTCAACGGTAAAAACGCGATCCAGATCAGTCATCACCTGGTTGTCGGAGGCTGCAGCAAGGCGCAGGTGCGCAGCGATCCACTCATTCATGGTCGCAACTTTTGCACCGCGTTCTTCAAGGATCGGATCGCCGGGAGTTCCGTCTTCCGTTTCGGCAGTCACAACCTCAACATCGAAAATACCGAAAGCCTCTTCGAAGGCTTCGATAACATTCAGGACCAGAGCATCCTTCGTCGGGAAGTGATACATAACGGTCGGATGAGAAACGCCGATTTCTTCAGCAAGATCTCGCAGAGAAAAACCGTAGTAGCCGCGCATTGACAACAACTGCGTTGCCCCGCGAATAATCGTTGTCCGAGTGGAACGTCCAACGGAGTAGCTACCTCGCTTCTTACGGGCAGGACCCGCTTGCGAACTTTCGTCTTCGCTCACGGCTACCTCCTTCATTCTTCAGTTCTGCTCTGTTGGGTGGGGATAACTCTTAAAGTCTAAGCGAAAATGCGGGTGGTGCGAAATTATTCGCACCACCCGCAAGTCGCTACCGATCAGCGATTGGACACCTCAACGCGGAGTCCTTCAAGATCATCGGTGACGTCAACGGAAACAGTATCGCCGTCTTCAACCTCACCGCTCAGAAGCAGTTTGGCCAGTCGATCGCCGATCTCGCGTTGGATCAGTCGGCGCAGAGGACGCGCACCGTAGGCCGGATCGTATCCTCGCCTGGTCAGCCAGCCTCGCGCACCTTCGGTGACATTGAGGCTGATTCGGCGGTCCTTCAGGCGATCCGCCATAGATTCAACCAAGAGATCAACGATTCCAGACAGATCCTCGGGGCTGAGCGGATCGAAGATCACGGTCTCATCCAGACGGTTGATGAACTCAGGCTTGAAGGATGCGCGCACGGCGTTCATTACGCCTTCACGCTTCTCTTCTTCGCTGAGCGAAGGATCGGTCAGGAACATCGATCCCAAGTTCGAGGTCAGGATCAGGATTGTGTTCCTGAAGTCCACGGTACGTCCCTGACCATCGGTCAAACGTCCGTCATCCAAGACCTGCAAGAGAATGTTGAAGATCTCGGGGTCCGCCTTTTCAACTTCATCCAAGAGGACGACGCTGTAGGGGCGACGACGCACGGCCTCGGTCAGTTGACCGCCCTGTTCATAACCGACGTATCCCGGAGGGGCACCGACCAAACGGGCTACAGAGTGCTTCTCCGAGTATTCCGACATGTCGATTCGCACCATGGCGCGTTCATCATCGAAGAGGAACTCTGCCAAAGACTTGGCAAGTTCGGTCTTACCAACGCCCGTGGGACCAAGGAAGAGGAAGGAACCGGTGGGTCGATTCGGATCGGACAGGCCTGCACGCGAACGACGGACCGCATCGGAAACCGCGCGGACAGCATCCTTTTGACCAATCAGTCGATGAGCAATGAAGTCCTCCATATGGACGAGCTTCTCGCTTTCGGTCTGGAGCAGTTTGCCAACGGGGATTCCGGTCCACGATTCGACAACCTCAGCGATCTCGGTCGGGCCGACCTTCTCAGCGATCATTGGCTCATTAGCCTCGTTCGCCTTTTCTTCAGCCTCAACCTTTTCTTCCTCTTCGCGAATCTGACGTTCAATCTGCGGAATATCACCATTCTGGAGACGTCCAGCTTCGTCGAATCGACCGGCGCGAATCGCCAGCTCCAACTGGGTGCGCAACTCATCCAATTGGACGCGGAGCTCACCCACCCGGTTGTGGCCAGCCTTTTCGGCTTCCCAACGACTGGTGAGGGCGGAAAGCTCTTCGTTCTTGTTCGCAAGGTCTTCACGAAGCTTCTCGAGGCGCTCCGCAGTGGCCTCGTCCAGACCATCGGGGTCAGACTCGGTCAGGTAGGACTCCTCCATACGGAGACGCTCCACTTGGCGACGCAGAACGTCGATCTCCTCGGGCGAGGAGTCAAGTTCCATACGCAGGCGGGATGCGGCCTCGTCGATCAGGTCAATGGCCTTATCGGGAAGCTGACGCCCGGTGATGTAGCGATCGGACAGTTGGGCCGCTGCAACCAAAGCACCGTCAGAAATAGTGATCTTGTGGTGTGCTTCGTACTTCGGCGCGATACCGCGCAAGATTGCGACGGTGTCCTCAACCGAAGGCTCACCAACGAACACCTGCTGGAAACGACGCTCAAGAGCGGGGTCCTTTTCGATGTTCTCGCGGTACTCATCCAGGGTTGTTGCGCCAACCATTCGCAGCTCGCCACGGGCCAACATGGGCTTGAGCATATTGCCCGCGTCCATTGCCCCTTCAGCGCCGCCACCGGCACCAACGACCGTGTGGAGTTCGTCGATAAAAGTGATGATCTCGCCATCGGATCGTTCAATCTCGTTAAGAACTGCCTTCAGGCGTTCCTCGAATTCACCGCGATACTTCGCGCCTGCAACCATTCCTGTCAGGTCAAGAGCGATCAGCTTCTTGTTCTTCAAAGATTCGGGGACGTCGCCTGCGACAATTCGCTGAGCGAGGCCTTCGACGACGGCGGTCTTACCGACGCCGGGCTCACCAATGAGAACAGGGTTGTTCTTGGTTCGACGAGACAGCACCTGGATCACGCGGCGAATTTCGCTATCGCGTCCAATCACGGGATCCAGTTTGCCTTGGCGCGCAACCTCGGTCAGGTCGCGTCCGTACTTCTTGAGGGCCTCAAAGGAACCTTCGGGATCTGCACTGGTGATAGGTTCGGGGCGAAGCTCATCCAGAGCCTTCTGCAAGCGCTCTGCGGTCGCACCGTTTTCACGCAGGATCTCACCTGCACTATCGTCATTTGCAGCCAACGCAATGAGCAGGTGCTCGGTAGAAACATAGGCGTCTCCCTTAGCTTCTGCACGCTTGCGGGCGTCGTTAATCACCTGGATCAGACCACGTGAAGTCTGCGGCTGGGCAACACTCGAACCGCTAGTTGAGGGCAGGGCGACCAGCGCATTGCGCGTACGAGCGCCGATCTGCTGCGGGTTTGCCCCAATTGCTTGAAGCAGAGAGTAGGCAATGCCCTCACCCTGTTCAAGAAGTGCTTCCAAGAGATGCAGGGAATCCACCTGCGGGTTCCCAGCGGCCTGTGCCGACTGGACCGCGCTGCTCACTGCCTCTTGGGCTTTGCTTGTAAATTGTTCAGTCATCATTCCTCCTGCCGCTCATAACGGGCGGCTTTTTCGTTCTGACTTACACAACGTCAACAAACTTGAGTCTATTCCACTCAACTTTATTTTTCTGCACGAATCAGCATTCGAAAACACATTTCACAGAAAAGAAAAAGAACGCCGAGCTGAACGCATAACACGCCAGCCCAGCGCTCCCTCACACATGAGCAGTTTTAGCGCGAACGACGCAGGTAAATACCCAGACCAATCACGCTCAAGCCCAGCATTCCCACGACACTCGACCACGTCATCGCATCGGGAGCCTTTGACAGCGCGACAGACTCACTAAAGCCAGTCATTCCAACCATTTTCAGACCATCAGGAGAGCAGGCAAGCGTGTAGTCACCAGCCTGCAGTCCCGAAACGGTCCACTGGCTCAAGGTGGACTGCATAGGGTGCTCTCCCCCATCACTTCCACGAAGGAGGCATGAGCTCGCCTGTCCCGAGGTCACCTGTACAACATAGCCACCGCTAGAATCCACGCTCACGCTCTGACCGCTGGAGACCTCGCGAGCACTCGCCTGCATTGCAGAAAAATCCGCACCAGACATTGCAATTCCAAAGAAAATCGCAGGAGCAATGAGAACGGACATGACAATACCCAGCACGATCACACCAATTCCACGACGGCGTTTCTTCGCCGACTGACGAACCTGTGTAGGAACACCGATTTCCTCACCACGCATGGGATGGGCTGGTGGCGCATAGCCAAGTTTCCCGCCGGAAGTACGCAGTTTGATCCGTCCCTGTTCCCCTTCGCGAGGCAGTGTCCTCCCCGCCGGCGCCGAGTCCCCTTCCCTCTCAGATACAGCCTCGATCGACGAGGCCTGCCGAGGCTCGGGCACTCGCGCGGAGGTCATCGCAGGCTCGGCCTCGGAATAGCGTTCAAAACGCGGGCCGCGCGAGGGCAGGACCAACTCACCATACTGATCCCAGGGCACATCCCGCCCTGATCGTGATTCCTCAGCGCTCATGTCGTTCCAAACGCTCGCGGAGCTCGGGGCGCGAAATGGTCGCAGCTAAACGTTCGTGACGAAGTTCCGCAACCCCCGGAACCTCGAGAGGCTCAAGTTTGTGCCCCAAAGCGCGCTCAAGCAAAAGGTCCGCAAGCTGGGGGTTACGCGCAAGGACCGGCCCATGCAGGTAGGTCGCAATGATAGACCCCTGAACAGCGCCGTCGATACGCGGCGCTTTGAAGGCAGCATCATCGCCAGAAGCACTCTGCTCATCAAAGCCTTCGGGAGGAAGAATCGAGTTCCCCTTACCGAAAAGCACCTTCCCCAATGGACGTGCATCGGGGCCCAGCTGGCTTCCACCACCGTGGTTTTCAAACCCTGTCAGCGGCTCAGATAGTCCATCAATCTCGGGCTGAACAACAAGTTCGCCGATCGAACGCTTTCCCTGAGGACGAGTCGTCAGATCCAAGAGGCCCAAACCCTCGACCTTGCGATTGCGCGCATCTGTGTACCAGTGGCCCAAAATTTGAAGTGAACCGCAGATCGCCAGAAGAGGCCTGCCCGCTGCTACAGCATTCTTCAAACCGGGATCGGCGGTGAAAGTCTCAACCGCAAGTTCTTGGGCTGCGTCTTCACCACCACCAAGGGTGTAGATATCAAGATCATCGGGAATCACGTCACCAACACCGACATACTGAATCTGGGCGTCAAAGCCACGCCGACGCGCGCGTTCCGCGAGCACCAGGGCATTGCCACCATCCGCGTAGGTCCCCAAGACTTCAGGGAGAAGAACACCAATTCGCAGTGCACTCATTCTGCTTCCTCCGCTTGACGATGAGAATCCAAAACCCGCTTAAAATCACGCAAAGCCGTGTAGTTGAGAAGAATTTCAACCCTGCCCGGCACGCACGATTGCAGCGCATCCATTGGCAGCGGGAAAAGTTCACAGTGGACGCCCGCATATTCCAATCGAACTGCGAGGTCTGCACCGCGCTCACCACAGGCATAAACCTTGCGATGTGGAGCGCCAAGAACCGAAAAGTCCACATCCCACAGCCACGACAGGTCTTGCCCGTCGGCAACCTGGCCATTGATCGCGACGATGACCTGATCGACACTGGGGTCAATCATGTACATGGCTTCCTGCCAGCCCGCGGGGTTCTTTGCCAGCATGAGTCGCGCCAGTCGACCATGAATTTCATAGGTCGAATAGCGGCCTGCGACCTCAACGACCTCGGACATTGCGCGGCACGCGGCCTGCGGGTCAACGCCCATCGCGACGGCCGCAGCCAGCGCTTCGAGCGCATTGGACAAATTGGCACGACCGGGCAGAGAGAGCCGCAGAGGAATTCGCAAACCATCCTTACGGCAGGCAATGGCACTGGGGTGGGAAGGATCGGAAAGGTCCTCGTCTTCAAGCCACCACAGAGGATCGGGGCGACGATACTGGTCCAAACCCTCATCGGAAGAAGAGGCCGTCAAAGGAACGACCCGCCAGGAATCATCGGCGTGGATGACGCGTCCGCCGCGTGGGAAGGCAGTTGAATCCCCCATCCATGCGTGTCCGGCAGCGACCCACTGAACATTGGGGCTATCCCAGGCAGCCGAAGCGACCAAGGGATCATCACAGTTCGCAATCACAACAGCATTGGGATGCTCATTGACCGCCTTTCGGAGACGACGTTCAACAGCTCCGATCTCACCCACTCGATCCAGCTGATCTCGTGAAAGGTTCAGCAAAACCATGGCCTGCGGATCCACAAAACGCGACACCGTGGGCATGTGCATCTCATCAACTTCGAGCGCGGCAAGCGGGGCATCCGAACGCATGAGCGCGGTGGTGATTCCCGGGGTCATATTGTCTCCATTTGTATTGGAGGCAACATGGCCAATCGAAAAGAGCGCAGCGCGAAGCAGGCGGGTTGTTGTTGACTTTCCGTTGGTGCCAGAAACGACAACACTTCGGCGGTTCTTTGCCAATTCTGCGAGCAAATTCGGGTCAAGCTTCAGCGCTACTTTGCCACCGATCATTCCACCCGAACCGCGTCCGAGGCGGCGAGAGGCCCAACTGGCACCCTTCCCCGCTACAACGGCCACGCGCGAACGTAAAGTCAATGAAGTCATGGAACCTACACTACATTGATTGCTTCATAGCTTCTCCACAGCTTGGGCATAATTCTCACAGATCAGCTGTGGGCAAAGTAAGTGTCATGAACACGAACGCAGCACTCCAGTCGCAGGGGCAGACCGCCACGACATTCGCTTCCGCTCTCAGCGCGAAGCTTGTCGACTCGGTCCGCACCAACGCGCGCATCCTGCGCTACCTGGCCTCGTCGCTGTCCTCAACCGCGCTGGACTACACAATGCTGCTCATCCTGAATGCAACCATCGGCGGAGTCTTCCTGCCGGTCGCACTGGCCAGGGTCTCCTCGTGTTCCTTGAACTTCGCTCTGAACCGGAAGGTTTTCAACGCTCGCGGTGGAATTGTTGCGACCGCAATCCGCTATGCGATTATGGCGGCAAGCGTAATGACCATGTCCTACCTGATGATCCAAGCTTTGGTATCAGCCGGAATGGCTCTGTGGATGGCCTCTTTAACCGCAAATACTTCGCTCTTCATCGTCAACTACCTCGGCCAGAACTTCTTTGTCTTCGGCACCTTAGCTGACCTTCACTCCTCAATTTCCGAGGCCGTGGCCGGGCTTCAGCGAACAGCAACGCGGGCCACTGGCATCCTTTCGTCGTTGCTTGCACGGATTACTCGACGGGACCTGGTCTTAGCTGCCTGAATATGGGGAGCAAAAAGGGGAGGCATTTTCATGCCTCCCCTCACTCACTCCACCTCAAGGACATCGCTCGAGGGGGTGTGTTATCGAGAAACCACAACGGTCCCTTCGATAACCCGGACTCCTTCGGGCGATGCTTCAATAAGCGCGCGAACGCGCTGGTTACCAGCAGGTCGCCACGCTACGAGGCCTCGGTCTCTGACGGGTATCATGCCACCGCGTCGAGATTCTTCAGCACGGCGTGCATGTGCACGTCGCATGGGACGAATCTGGCCATCTGGGCTTGCTACGAATACTCGATCAAAGACGGGTTCGAATTCTTCGACCCGCTCAGCCAAGGCGTCGCGTTGTTCTCGCAGGCGATCAACCTCATCCTCCAGCTCCATGATCCGCTGGATACCGGCCAAGTTGATTCCTTCATCTTGGCTAAGGCGCTGAATCTCCTTCAGACGCTCGACATCGCGTCGGGTGTAACGCCGCCCGCGTCCCTTCGCACGGAGGGGTGTCACCAAGCCAATCCGATCGTATTGACGCAAGGTTTGCGGATGCATTCCCGCCAGCTGTGCGGCAACGGAAATCACGAAAGTTACTTCATCCTGATGTCCCATCACGCACTCACCTTCTTTACAAGATCTGCGCGCGGATCACTCTGATCAAGAGAATCCGCCAGCGACTTGATCGAATCAAGCTGTTCAGGTGTGAGATCCTTGGGGACCACCACACTGATGGTTGCCAAGAGATCGCCCGTTCCCTTCTTCGTGGCCACACCGCGCCCCTTCAGGCGCAGGGTTCGACCAGAATCAGAACCGGCGGGAACCTTGACGGTGACGGCCGAACCATCGATCAAGGGAAGCTCAACCTTGGCACCCAGCGTTGCCTCGGCAAAGGTCACGGGTAGGGTCATGCGAAGGTCATTTCCTTCGCGGCTGTAGACCGGATCCTCCTCGACATGGATCGTGACGATCAGATCGCCAGCGCTCCCACCATTGATCGAGGCCTTCCCCTTGCCGCGCAGGCGCACACTCTGTCCGTCCTTAATTCCCTTGGGAACCTTGACGGTCATAGGCTTACCGGAGACAGCCAACTTGATGTTGACTCCACTTAGGCTTTGCTTGAGCGTAATGCGCGTCGATGCGTGCAAGTCTTCACCCTTTTGGGGGGCTTGCTGGTAAGGCGAACCGTGCGCTCCGCCGAAGTCACCGAATTGAGATGCGCCAGCAAAGGGTGAGGCCCCTCGCGAAGAGCCGCCACCAAAACCACCGAAAGCGCCCAAGATGTCATCTAGGTTGATACCTGCGCCGCCACCGCTGGTGGAGAAACGAACATTTCCACCGTTTCCCCCACCGAAAGCGCCGAAGAGATCTTCGAAGTTCACTCCGGATGCTCCACCACCGGCACCGCCACGGAAACCGCCGGCACCCATCGAGCGAATCGCATCGTATTGCTGGCGCTGCTCAGGATTGGACAGGACCGTATAGGCCTCGCCAATTTCCTTGAAGCGTTCCTCAGCTTCGGGGTTCCCCTTGTTCTGGTCGGGGTGCCAGGTGCGCGCAAGTTTGCGGTAGGCCTTCTTGATTGTGGCCTCATCAGCATCCTTGCTTACGCCAAGGACCTTGTAGAAATCCTTTTGGAGCCAATCTTCTCCACTCACTGCGCGTCACCTCCTTTTTTGACTCTGCAGTTCGTTGAATGTTCCTTATTCAGGGTTGTACACCAGGACTTTCGCCGCGCGGATAATGGTCTCTCCGCGACGATATCCAGATTGCAAGACCTGTCCCAGGACCGGGTGGTCCACATCGGGATTGGGCTGAGCCATCAGCGCTTCATGAATCATGGGGTCGAAATCGTCCCCTTCATCTGCGAAACGTTCCAGTTCGAAGCGCGTTCGAAGCGTGTCTTCCAGCTTGTTCGCGATCGAGGCAAAGGGACCATCGTTGAGATCCCCGTGCTTGCGCGCGGCCTCGATATCGTCCAAGACACCGATCATGGCTTCCAGCACCTGGTCGCGTCCGGACTGGACGTGGCCGGCAACGGATTCCTTGGAACGGCGAACGAAGTTCGAATATTCCTGGTTCAGGTTGTACAGGTCTGCATGGGCGCGAGCGAGTTTTTCTTCCGCCTGCGCCGCTTGGTCGAGAGCCTTGGACAGTTCACTGTCTTCCAGCTGCTCTTCGAAGTCCGACATGTCGACTTCACCCATCTCCTCGCCCTGACTGTTTGCCGAGGCAGCGGTTGCGTGTGCAGCTGCGCCCTCTTGGGCATGGGGCTGGGCGTCGCCCGGGGTGGCCGGCTGAGAGCCGACCACCGGTTCCTGGGCGTCGTCGGAAGGATTCGTGGGCTCGGTGCTCACTTGTCGTCCTCATCCACGACTTCGGCGTCGATGACGTCGTCATCGGAGGAAGTGGACGACTCCTGCGAAGCGCCTGCTTCAGCAGCAGCCTGAGCGGCCTGAGCGTTCTGGTAGACCTCCTGGCCGATCTTCATCGCGGACTGGTTGAGCTTCTCAACGGAGCTCTTCACAGCCTCGATATCGCTGCCCTTGAGGGCTTCCTTCACGGCGTCAAGGTCGCCCTGGACTTCCTGGCGGGTCGCTTCGGAGACCTTGTCGGCGTCTTCCTTCAGGGTCTTCTCGATGGTGTAAACCAGCTGCTCGGCAGAGTTGCGAATCTCCAGCTCCTCGCGGCGCTTCTTGTCGTCTTCTTCGTGCTGAGCGGCCTCGTTGACCATGCGATCGATCTCTTCCTTGCTCAAGGCGCTACCGCCGGTGATGGTCACCGAGGTTTCCTTGCCGGTTCCAAGATCCTTTGCGGAGACGTGAACGATACCGTTGGCGTCAATATCGAAGGTCACTTCGATCTGGGGCACTCCGCGCGGTGCGGGAGCAATTCCGGAGAGCTCGAAGTTACCGAGGAGCTTGTTGTCAGCGGTGAACTGACGCTCGCCCTGGAAGACCTGGACCAGAACCGAGGTCTGACCGTCGGCAGCGGTCGAGTAGACACGCGATGCCTTGGTCGGGATTGCGGTGTTGCGCTCGATGACCTTATCCATGACGCCGCCCATGGTTTCGATACCCAGGGACAGAGGAGTCACATCGATCAGCAGAACATCCTTACGGTCGCCCTGGATGACGCCGGCCTGCAGGGCTGCGCCAACTGCGACGACCTCATCGGGGTTCACGCCCTTGTTGGGCTCGCGGCCACCGGTGAGCTTCTTGACGAGCTCGGCAACGGCGGGCATACGGGTGGAGCCACCAACCAGGACGACATGGTCGATCTCGCTCACGGAGATTCCTGCATCCTTAATGACCTTCTCGAAGGGAGCCTTCGTGCGGTCAAGCAGATCCGAGGTCATTTCCTCGAACTTTGCGCGGGTGAGAGTCTCGTCCAAGTGAACGGGGCCATCAGCGGTTACCGAGAGGTACTGCAGCGAAATGTTTGTGCTCATCGCGCTGGACAGTTCCTTCTTGGCCTGCTCGGCTGCTGCGCGCAAACGCTGAAGTGCGACCGGATCCTTGGAGAGATCAGCACCGCTCTTAGCCTTCACCTGCTCGATCAGCCAGTCGACGATGCGCTGGTCCCAGTCATCGCCACCGAGGCGGTTGTCGCCTGCGGTTGCGCGGACCTGAATGGTGGAGAAGCCATCGTCATCCTTGCCGATTTCCAGCAGGGAGACGTCGAAGGTACCGCCACCGAGGTCGAAGACCAGAATGAGTTCGTCTTCCTTACCCTTTTCGAGGCCGTAGGCCAGTGCCGCAGCGGTCGGCTCATTGATGATACGCAGGACATTCAGGCCTGCGATCTGACCGGCGTCCTTGGTTGCCTGGCGCTCTGCGTCATTGAAGTACGCAGGAACGGTGATGACCGCGTCGGTAACGGGCTCACCGAGGTACTCTTCCGCGTCCCTCTTGAGCTTGGAGAGGATGCGTGCCGAGATCTCCTGTGCGGTGTACTTCTTGTCGTCAATGTTAACGGTCCAGTCAGTGCCCATGTGACGCTTGACCGAAGAGATGGTGCGATCAACATTCGTGACCGCCTGACGCTTGGCGATCTCGCCAACCAGGACCTCGCCGGTCTTGGAGAAAGCAACGACCGAGGGGGTCGTACGTGTGCCTTCTGCGTTTGCAATGATTGTGGGTTCTCCGCCTTCAAGTACTGCGATTGCGGAGTTCGTGGTGCCGAGGTCAATACCTACTGCGCGTCCCATAATTTTTCCTTTCATCAAAGCGTGGTGCAAATTGTCGCCGAGGCGATACCGCGCTTTGTACGTCTTCTGTTTGTGGTGGCCGAGGTTTCGACCTTCAGACCACCTTGAGTCTGTTGCACTCAAGTTTACGGATCGACTACCGGGCCCGCAAGCCCTACATCAAAACTTGAGTCTGACATACTCAACTTATTTCACAGGGTTTTATTCCCTAATTTCCCAAAACATTTACCAAGAATCGGCAACTCTGCCATTTACCATTGAAATTCCGAGGAAAAATCGGAGTTCATTCCGCGGAATTTCTCCATATCGCGACGTTCTTTCTTCGTCGGACGCCCACTTCCGCGTTCTCGCTGAGCAAAAGCAACGCCCAGCCGAGGCCTCGGCTCACTGAGATCCTCATAGCAAAGTTTCGCGAAGGGATAACCCAGTCGTTTCGCAAGGAGCTTGCGAACGATAAGAACACGGTCAAAGCCCTCTACTCGCAGACGAACCTCATCGCCCACGCGCACTTTTTGCGCAGCCTTCACCGATTCACCGTTAATTTTGACGTGACCGGCACGAGCAGCTGAGGTTGCCTGCGAACGCGACTTCACATGGCGCGTTGCCCACAACCACGTATCAATACGCATGGTCTCACCCGCCGCGAGCGCCCCCTGAGGGACCTCACGCGGTTCATCACCAGCGCTCACGCCCGGCTTTTCGCTCATAGCAGCATCTTAACGCCCATGCGCTTGCAGCCTTCCTGCTCCCCCACCGCCCACACAAGTGGCACTCCACCACTCAGCGCACGCCCGGCCTCGTTTGTGGCGAAGACACTTTCAAGATGCCAAGATGAAGCGATGGAGTGCGTACATTTAACAAGCGGGGCATGTCATTCATGCCCCCTCATGCCCACTCCCTATGACATCCAGTTTGCGCAGCGCCAAAAAGAAGCCAGCGAGCTACTGGCAACTCTGCCCCAGGCCTCGGAAATGAAATGGCTGCCCGCCGCCGCATCAGCGCCTGAGCACTATCGAAGCAAAGCAAAATTTGCGGTCGGGGGAAGTGCTGAGCAGCCGACTTTAGGGATCACAGGAGGCGCACCCAGCTACGCAGGAGTAGACCTCCCCCGCTGCATTGCGCATACAACGGTCATCGCAGATACCATCGCCCCCTTAAAAGCGTTCATCCGCGAGCTCCACTTGGAGCCCTACGATATCGCGCGCAAGCGTGGCGAGCTCAAGCACATCCTGGTCACGCAGGGAACTGATGACGCACTGATGATCCGCTTCGTCATGCGCTCAAAGCGCGACTTAGCACTGCTGCGTTCAAAACTTTCGCTCTTGCACTCACTCATTCCCACGGCCAAGGTTGTCACCGTTAACATCCTGCCCGCACACGCCGCACTGGTAGAAGGCGATGAAGAGATCGTCATTTCCCAGCAGCAGACACTGCCCATGCTTGTCGGCGATGTCGAGCTTCACCTGGGCCCACGCTCGTTTTCGCAAACCAATACGGGAGTAGCCTCGCAGCTCTATCGCCAGGTCGCGCGCTGGGCGCAACAGAGCGGGGTGTCTTCCCTGTGGGACCTCTACTGCGGAGTGGGCGGTTTTGCACTGCACGCGGCACTTGGCGGGGTTGAACGCGTCAGCGGTGTTGAGATTTCACCCGAGGCCATTGCTTCCGCTCGGGAAACCGCCGAAGAACTCGGCGTGAGTGGGCGCGTAAGCCTAGTGGCCAGCGATGCACAAAGGTGGGCTTTCGCACAGGGTAGGGATCATTACCCCGAGGCCCTGGTCGTCAACCCACCGCGGCGCGGAATCGGAACAGAGCTTGCTCGGTGGATTAACCAGAGCAACATTTCCACGGTGATTTACTCGTCCTGCTATCCAAAGTCGCTGGTCAGCGACCTCCAGCTCATGAATTCCTACAGGCTCCAAGAAGCGCGCCTCTTCGACATGTTCCCCCATACGAATCATATGGAATGCGCGGTTTTGCTCACCAAAGTCGCATAGTTCTTCTCTTTTTCAACACCTTCACATACGCTGGACTCTTGTTCAAAGTTCACTGAGTAACTAGACTCAAAACAGATGCGTTATTGAATCTATTGAGACCCCATCTCACACAAGAGCAGACTTCCTCGAGATAACGACAAGGTAGAAGGATGATACGAACTCGAAATGCTGTGTTAGCCACGGCTGCTACTGCCGCTTTTATAGCCGGTGGCACGGCGCTATTGGGTCCTCGTGATGCGCAAGCCCAAGATCAAGCATTCTCGATCTCTCAAAACATCACGGCTGACGCAGTCACTGTCTGCAACACCAGTCCTGTCATTACGACCTACCACGGGACCGTAAATCTGACGATTCCCGTTGTCACCCTTCTGGCCAATTTCCAAGACGAAATGCAGACCGCAGCTGCAGCCGGCCAGAGCCCACATGCAGCGGGAGCTCAGAACCCCGACATCTCCTTCACGGTTTCCGTTCCTCAGGGAACACAGGTTGGTCCCGGAACCGTCACAAATTCTTCCTCTCTTCTCTCAAGCTGGTGGTTCTCGCCCAATTCAGAGAAGACCGAGATGACGGTTAACCTTCATCTGACACAGACTGATTGGCAGGGACTCTACACCACCTACACATCCGAGAAGAGCAATCCTCTTGGACACACCGTCACGATCAAGATTCCCTACGCTGTCGGTGCAAATAACGCAGCGGATGCAGCACGGATCGCTCAAGAGCAAGTCACCAGCAGCGCAACTGTGAAGTTCTATACGGGTGGCGACGCCCCGAGCAAAGTCTTCACTTCTGCGGTGGTATCAACTCCAATCGCGTCCACTCCCACAGACTGCTTCTCGAACGCACCCCAGCGGACGACACGTTGGGTGGATGCAGAGACTGGAGCCGACCTCAAGGCCCCTCAGACCGGTCCGAACTTCTTCCAGGCTGCCGGAATCCCCGACTATGAGTTTGTTTCCTCAGAGCTGTCGACAGACCGCATGACCGGCTTCTACAAGTACAAGAAGGTTTTCGGTGACCTTCCGGTCAGCGGCGATGATCCAACGGTGGATACCGACTTCACGATCAGCACTGGTGACGCTGCTCCAGCAGAAAAGGAAAGAATCCAGGCTGAAAATAAGAAGTCACTTCTGACCATCGAAAACGTCGTTCACCTGAACAATCTTCAAGGTGGGCGCATTGCCGCCCTTCTGCAAAAGTACGAGGAATCTCCCGCAACTTTTGATGAGATGGCGCTGAAGAATGCACACCTGGGCTTCACTACGCAGATTACTCTTCCCGATCAGCTGAAATTTGCTGATCCCTCTGCCATCTCCATCAACGGGATCCCGGAAGGCTTCACGGCAAAGACTGTTGCCATTGATGGTCAGACGGCACGTGTGACAGTCGATGTCAACGATCCCGAGTCCATCACAACGGTCGAGGCTTTGAAGGACGCGATGTCAAAGCTTCAGGGCGAGGCTGTCATCACGATCAAGAAGATTGCATTTGCCGATTCGGCGCGCCCTGACACCGACTACACAATCGAGCATCAGACTCAGGGGTTGGTCTCAGTCGATATTGAAAAGCAGCTTGGGGTTATTGTCCGCCCGGGCACTCCCTCCCCCGCTTGCCCGCCAACTATGGGTGGATACGACCAGCTCAAGCCTGCCCAGCCACTTTCCGTCCAAGGAACAGTGTTCGACCCGCCCACGCCGGCATGCCCTCCAATAACTGCATATAGCGCTGCATGGACTTTGCCCATGACCGGCCCCTCAGCTGGCTGGGCCGAGGCACCGCTCATGGAGCATTCTTTGACGTACACAAGCAGCGAGTCGCACCCTTACGTCACACGTTTGACGTTTAAGGGCGATCCGCAGCCTACCCCGCCGGCTCCCACGCCAACTCCCTCAACCCCAACTTTTGGGCCTCAATTGGCGAAGACCGGTGCGGCAGGCGTGCTCTTCTTCATGGGCACTGCAGCGGCAGGAGCGACCGGCATGGCGCTCCGTCGCCGGTCGCGCGCATAACATGACTCATTAACCACTGTGATCCCGCGGAATAACCTTCCGCGGGATCACTTTTTACACCAAACCTCCACAGGTCACACACAGCTTGTCCTTAATCCCTACAGAATCCGCCAGTGGATTCTGTAGCCATGAACACGAACAACCTTCCCCAGCCGGCCGCTCCTTCGGCCGATGATCTTGCACCCACACGCCCCACAAAGCGCCGCCGCAAAGGTTTGCGCAACGGAATCATTGCGGGCGCAACTGCGATCACACTGGCTTTGGGTGGCACCACTGCTTGGGCTCTCAACCGCTACGTGATCGACCACGTTGAAGTCACCAGCGCTTCTTCTTACGAGGCCTCGCAGGGCAACGCGCAGACCACTTCCTTGAATACCGATACCGCGACCACGACCTCGGACACCTACACGAACGGAAACACCAAGATTTCCGTCAAGCAGGTCCAGGATAACGGCGTCACCTATTACGTCGCCGATGTCCAACTCTCCGATGCGACTGCACTTCGTTCCGCTTTCGCAAACGATCAATTTGGCGCAAACATCACGGACCTTGTCTCCTCGATCGCTACGGATAACAACGCCGTCTTTGCCATTAACGGCGACTACTACGGTTTCCGCTCGACTGGAATTGTGATCCGAAACGGGACAATCTACCGCGACAGCGGAGCTCGTCAGGGCCTGGCCATCTACAAGGACGGCACGATGAAGGTCTACGACGAAACTCAGACCAACGCACAGACCCTGGTCAACGAGGGCGTGTGGCAAACCCTCTCCTTCGGTCCGGCTCTTTTGCAGGACGGCCAGATCATCAGCGGAATCGACAACCTGGAGATTGACACCAACTTCGGTAACCACTCCATCCAGGGCAAACAACCGCGAACCGCGATCGGAATCATCGACGACAACCACTTTGTCTTCGTCGTTGTGGATGGGCGTTCTCGAACTTCAAGCGGCGTGACCATGAGCGGCCTGGCCGAAATCATGCAGAGCCTGGGCGCAAAGACCGCATACAACCTCGACGGCGGCGGCTCATCTGAAATGTGGTTCAACGGCCAGGTTGTCAATAGCCCCTCTAATGGTGGCGAACGCGCTACCTCCGACATCATCTACATCACGAAGGGAGCATGAGCGATGTATGTGTTAATCCCCGCTTACCAACCGGACGCACGATTGCCGCGTCTCATGCTTGAACTGCATCGCGCAGATCCTGCAACGAAGATCGTTGTTGTTGACGACGGTTCAGGCCAGAAGTTCAGCGATATTTTCGAGGCCGCAGCCACCGCCGGCGCGCACGTGATCTCTTATGAGAACAACCGCGGTAAGGGCTACGCTCTTCGAGAAGGTTTCACCTGGATCCGTGATAGTGCAGGCGACTCGCAGGAGTGCGTGGTGACCGCCGATGCGGATGGGCAGCACACTCTCAATGATATTTTCCGGGTTGGCCGGACCTGCACGGATACCGGCACAAGCGTGCTGGGAGTTCGCGAATTCGTTGGGCATGTCCCCGCTCGTTCCCGGATCGGCAACACCGCGACTTCAGCCCTGTTCTGGCTAGCAACGGGCTGGAAGCTCAAGGACACGCAAACCGGGTTGCGTGCGTTTCCGGTCGCCTTGCTTCCCGCGCTGCTCGAGATCCAGGGGGATCGTTACGAGTACGAGCTCCGCGTCCTTCTGCACTTGGCGAAGTTCCACCATCCGGTCACCCAAATCTCAATTGAGACGATTTACGAGGCCGGAAATCCGACCTCCCACTTCCGTCCCTTGCAAGATTCGGCTCGAATTTGGGCTCCGCTCTTGAAGTTCGCTGCTTCTTCAGGAATTGCGACCATTATCGACTATGTTTTGGTCCTTCTCCTGAACGCGGTCACGGGTACTTTACTCTTCCCCGTCGTTGCTGCTCGCCTGGTGAGCGCTTCAGTGAATTTCGCAATGAACCGCCGCGTTTTCGAGGCCACGGGAGTGCCGTTGCGTCGCAGCGCCCTCCGTTATGCCGCACTTGCCGTCGCAGTGGTTGCAGGGTCGTACACAATGCTTGCTGTATTGACGGGAATCGGGATGCCACTGTGGATCGCGAAGATCATTGCTGACACGACCATGTATCTGGTTTCCTACTCGGCGCAAAGCCGCTATGTCTTCGCACCCGCACAGGACCAGAGCTCCAAACCCACGCCTCATGAGTCCCAAGCTCAACCAAAGTCTCCGACCCAGACCCGGGCGAAGGACCTCGAAGTTAGTGTCGCAGGGGCAGCCCCAGCACAGCTGAGCAAGCAGGGTGGAAACACACCGGTAAAACCAGTGCTGCCCACGCCCGCAGCACCGTCTATCTCAACCATCCGTTCACTGAATCCACGAGGCCTAAACGCTCGGCACTCTAGTGTCCCCTTGAGTCGGGCCTCGTGAGCATCGGATAATAACTATCCTCAGTGGCATACTTATGGCCTGTATAACGCATTAACAAGGAGCACCCATGCGTATCGAGATCCTCAGCGAATGTGACTCATCGACAACAGAAAAGGTTCACGAGGCCTTTGACCGTCTTCTTCCGCAGCTTTCCTCTTCCGCACAGCCTTTGTCGCTCGAACAAATCCAAGAGCTTCTGGCTCAGGACTGCTTGCACTTGGTGTGCGCGCTCGATGAGGATGACCAGATCTTGGGGATGCTCTCGCTGGTTGTTTTCGATATTCCGACTGGCCGCCGAGCATGGGTCGAAGATGTCGTTACCGATCAGGCCGCACGCGGTCAAGGCGTGGGACAGAGCCTTGTCAATGCCGCGGTTGAGCACGCTCGGGAGCTGGGAGCTAAAACAGTCGATCTCACATCTCGGCCGACGCGAGAGGCGGCGAACCGCCTCTACCGTCGGGTTGGTTTCCTTCAGCGCGAAACCAACGTCTACAGGAAGTCTTTCTGATCCCGTAAGACCCGTATGTGGGAGGTGGGACAGCAATCACTGTCCCACCTTTTCTGTTTAAAGAAGCGTATCTGAGATGACGTTGAGAATTCTGAGCAGGGTATCGCGATCATCGCCTTCTACCGCGCCAAGAAGCCCGTTACGCACTGCGCTTGCGAAGACGCCATTTGCAGCCTCATAGGCCTGACGCCCTTCAGGGGTAATGCACACAAGGACAGAACGTCGATCCGTTGACGATCCTTCTTTGGTAATGAATCCCTTTGCCGCAAGGCGAGAGATTGCACGACTAGTTCCCGAACGTGTCAACGAGACCAGCGCACCCAGCTCGCCAGAACGCATGGGCTGCTCACCGTTAGCAAGCTCATCAAGCATCTCAAACTCAATCAGAGCAAGAGGTGCACTTTTACTAATTTCCGAACCTAACGTGCTTTGAACAGCACGTGTAACAGAACTCCACGCGTGCCAAAGCTCAGATTCGCTCTCATCGAGGAGAGTCTCATTGCTTTGTGTAATCACCCTTTTAATTTATCAGTTTAGCAACAATAAAACTACCCTCTGACCTGCGCAAATGCCCAAATAAACCGGACCAATTTTCACCGAATTAATACGAAGTGACACGATCTGACAACAAAATCATCCACCACGATGATCAAAGTTGAACGACTGTCAGCTCACACTTTGTGAGCTAGTTGGCAAAATGATCGAGAAGGTCGCTTTTTACATCCTGCACAAATGAGCACATCTTCGTGAATGAAACGTGCAGCGTAGGATGGATGCATGACACCACGACTTGAATCGGATCATCCCGAACTCGACGCAAACACTTTGGACTATGTCCATTTCCTTGCAGACTCTCCCAGCCCCTACCACGCTGCACACCTAGTTGCGCAGCGCTTGGAAAACCTCGGTTTCACTCGTCAAGACGAAACAGCAGCATGGGATGCGACTCCCGGCGGACACGTGTTGGTTCGCGGAGGCGCCGTCATGGCATGGGTAGTTCCCGAAAATATCAGCGACACCGCTGGTTTCAGGATCGTTGGGGCACACACAGATTCCCCTGCTTTCACCCTCAAGCCCTCACCTCAGACAACAACGGCTGATGGCTGGGGACAAATCGAGGTCGAGGTCTACGGCGGAATGATCATGAATTCCTGGCTGGACCGCGAACTGAGCGTTGCAGGCCGACTAATTTTGGCCTCGGGAGAAGAAATCCTGGTTCGTACCGCTCCACTGGCCCGCATTCCTCAGCTCGCAATCCATCTCAACCGCGGGGTTAATGATTCCCTGCACCTCGATCCCCAAAAGCACCTGCACCCGGTATGGACGGTCGACACTCCCGATGCATCGCTCATGGATACCATCGCACAGGCCGCAGGCTTGGATAACGCAGATGACGTGGTCTCTTTCGATCTGATCTGCATCCCTTCGCAGGGACCTGTCACCTTCGGCGCGGATTCGCAATTCGTTGCTTCAGGACGCCAGGACAATCTCTCATCGGTTCACCCCGGACTCTGTGCACTTGAGGACCTCGCTCGCCAAGGGCTCCCCTCAGACGGTGACATCCTCGTTTTCTCATGCTTCGACCACGAAGAGGTCGGTTCAGAGTCTCGCACGGGTGCAGCTGGCCCAATTCTGGAAGACGTTCTGCGTCGCACCGCTTTCGCCTTGGGTCGCGATGAGGATGGTTACGCGCGAATGATTGCCTCCTCGACATGCGTGAGTGCCGATGCCGCACACTCAATTCACCCGAACTACCCCGAGGTTCACGACCCTTCACATCACCCGGTCATGGGCAGAGGCCCCATTCTCAAGATCAACGCCAAGCAACGCTATGCAACCAACGGGGTCGGAATGGCTCTGTGGAAGCGCGCTTGCGACGCGGCAGGGGTTCCAACACAGAACTTCGTGTCGAATAATGCGTCACCATGCGGAACAACAATTGGCCCGATCACCGCAACCCGACTGGGTATTGAAACAGTGGATGTGGGCGTAGGCCTGCTCTCTATGCACTCGGCTCGCGAAATGAGCCATGTTGCAGACCTTCTGGGACTGCGCAAGGTTCTGGCAGCCTACTGGCTTGGCGCCTGAGCGGATACGCTCTGGACAGACAAGGCCACACGTATTTACGGCCGTGGGGGGGTGGGGGGTGACGAACTCCCCGCCCCCCCTACTTTCAACTAAACTTGTCACAAGACATGTAGCGAAGTATTAGCGCTGAAAATCAGCGGCCTGCTCACCGCTGAATGCCCGCGCAATAGTCCGAGTGAATCGGTCATTCATCTGCGGGACCTGATCCCCCGGTACGAACATCGTCTGGGTGTTCTCACCATCTGCGGGGAAGGGATCTCCACTGAGCCATTCACACGCAAAGGCTACGTCCAGGTAAGTCGTCTGATCGCCATTTTCATAGGTAACCGGGCCAACGACTTCAACGCTCAGCAAGCGCATGGCTCGTGCCTGACATGCAGTCTCTTCGAGGATTTCTCGGCACGCGGCCTGAGCCGGCTCTTCACCCGGATCGATAATTCCCGTCACCGGTGTCCACGCGTGATTATCGGCGCGTTGAACAACAAGTACCTCAACCGAGGAGGGGTCGATGGGAGAGCGCCAATTAATCGCGGCTCCATCACGGCCTCGTAAGACGACAGCGGTGCAACCTGAAAGCCACAGCATGGAGTGCCCCACGTGCCGACGTAATTCCAGAACAAAATCCGGTGTTGCCATGAGTTACTCCTTAGCTCACAGTGTCCAAATAAATGGCACCAAGAAAATTTTGACGATGATCGCGAAGGCGAACAATGTCGCGTAAGCGGCCTCGATACGTTCATCAGCAACACGCGCATCTGCCGCTTGCAAGACCGCTGGCTGTCCCAAGAAGCCTGCAACAGCCCCCGCGGTTCGCGGTGCAGACAATCCCAGATATCGGCCGGCGATTGCCTGAGCACCGCAGCACACCACTACGATGATCGTCGCTAGTATCGCAGCCTTCCAGCCCTCTGGACGCAGCAGAAGATCAACAAGTGCCGGTCCCGCGTTTAGGCCCAAAGCAGCCAGGAACAGCATCAGCCCTACGGAGCGAATGGTGATATTCGCTGAGGCGGGAAGCGTCCATACCAGAGGCCCGGTTCGACGAAGCGCCCCCAGCAGCATTCCGACAATCAAGGGTCCAGCCGCAGATCCCAGTTGGAAGGTTGCTCCTCCAAACATCGGGAAGGGGATCGCGCCCAAGGCCATGCCCAAAACCATACCGATACCAAAAGCCATTCCATCAACTTCGCTGACCCGACGTTCCGAGTCACCCAAGAAGCTCTGGACGTTATCAAGCTCTTCCTGCGGAACAACGACTGCCGCATGATCACCCAGATTGAGCTTGAGATCATCACGTGCCAGCAGGTCAAGATCACCACGACGGACTCGGGTAATGGTCGCACCGAAACGAGTTGCCAGATTGAGCTCAACGATCGCTCGTCCCGCAACATCGGGACTCGACACAACGATTCGCTCAAAGGCAACATCGGAGCGGTCATCAGCCAAGTGGTCGGAAACCTGCGTTCCCAACTGCTCGACGACCTCGGCAATAGCGGAAGCCCCACCGACCAGAACAACAAGATCACCGGCGCGAAGTTCTTCGCCGGGGATTAAGACGCGGGTACGGCCTTCACGCTGAAGGTAGGACATACGTACGCGTCCCTCGCGCCAAGCGAGAATCTTTCGCGTGAAGACCGGGCGGTCCACCCGAACAGTAACGGCGTCGAGGCCAGCGCCCGCAAGCGATGGCGTGTCCTTCTCCCCCAGCCACTTTCGCGTCACCGTCATGGTGACGACAATGATTCCGACAATCACACCGATGGGGTAGCCGAAGGCATAGCCAACTGCTGCCTGAGGGTCACCGCTGACTCGCGTCGCTGCATCCAACGCAGGTGCGGCGGTCAGCGCACCAGTGTAAAGCCCGGTGACGAGGCCTTTGCCCAGTCCCAAGAAGTGGCCTCCGATCGTGGCGACGACCGCACCGACAACACAGATAATCGTGGCCGACCCTAAAAGTGATGTCTGTTTACGAAGATCGGAGAAGAAGGTAGAACCAGCGGCAATACCAACGGTGTAAACGAAGAATGCCAGGCCGATCTGTTGGATGATCGCAGTTCCCTGACCGGCTTGCGGCGAATAAGCCGAGACAAGCAAGCCCACAAACAGTGCACCGGCTGCACCGAAACGCAGCGGCCCAAAGCGGATCGCGCCGAGAACAGCGCCCAGTCCGACAACCAGGAAAATCGTCAAAAGATGGTTCTGTGCGAGGAATTGGGCCATAGCTCTAAGGGTAGTGGTCAAATGCGTAAAAGAGAGGCGCACAATGGGCGTGGACTGTGAATACACCCACGTATCCAATCACACTGCATCCAGAGTCCTTACAGACAGCGTCCAGCATGTTACCGTTCAATAAAAGGACGTATACGGAAGGATCCCTCCATGACAAATCCCCAAGCGGGTTGGTACAGCGATCCCTCAAATCCCTCACAATTGCGGTGGTGGGATGGGACGCAGTGGACGAATAACACCCAGGTAGCTCAGGGCGCCACACAGGCATCAGCGCCCCAGCGTCCGATAACGACAACTTCGTCCTCGTACAGCGCTGTTCCCCAAAGTCCTCTTGCAGCAAATAGTGGCTCTGCTCAGGCGCACTACCAGGCACAACAGGGTGGCTATCCCCCCGTTCAGGGAGGAACTCCAGGCACATATCCAAGCCAGCAATCCACACAGAATGCACCTGCTGCCACGCCAGGATTCCCTCCGCGTCCCGCAAGTTACACGGGCGCTCCGACGACGGGATCAGCCTTCCCCGCTTCTCCAATGGCTCCCGCAATGCCGAAGAAGCCTAAAGCTCCGAAGAAACCCCGCAATAAGCAGAAGACCTGGGCCGTCGTCTTTACTGTCCTGAGCGTTCTTTTCATAGTGCTTGGCTTCCTTTTCCTTGGCGCAGCGTCACGTAATAATGCGCGTGCCAACACGGTCAATGTAGAACTTCAGCCAGCACGTCAGTCCATCAGCGAATTGCAAAAGCAAGTCGATACGTTGAATAAGCAGCTCGGGGAGGCAGGCAAGTGAGCACGAACGGACCCCAAATTCCGAATCAGGGACAGGTAGCAGACGCCACCCAAGCCCAAGCCGCGACAGAGGAAAGCCACGCTGAAACAGGACAGCAGAAGGCAGCTGCACCCAAGACCGGTTCGTCGAAGCGTTTATTCCTGATTACCGCAATCATCTGTGCCGCGTCATTGATCTTTGCATTAGTGACTTTCACGCAGAATATGGTCGCTTTGAACAGGTACCACTCGTTGGAGAATGAATCTGCGCAGTTGGAACAGCAGGCGCAGACCCTCCAGGAACAGGTCGACGAGGCACAGACGAAGCTCGCGCAGAAGCAGGTTAAGCCCTGGTGCGATTCCGTGAACGCTGACTCAACAGGCACTCGAGAGAAGATCGACCAGCTCCTCAAGCAGCTGAAGATGATCGACCCCGATGAAAAGAGCGTTCGAAACGTCTGCGGCGAAAAGTACAAAGCACTGACCGCTTCTCTGGATTACTCACGCGTGAGCGCACGCACCGAAAACGGGACGATCAAGTGCGAAACGGATGGCAACCACGTTCGTCTCAGCGGAAAGATCGATCAATTCAAGGGCCCAGAATTTGCTCAAAAGACAAAGACGAAGGCCGATCTCACTTTAACGATCACCTACACCCTTGAGGGTACAACCGATACTGCAACGAGCATTGTCAAGGTCCCTGATGTCACTCCGGGCGGTTCGAAAGACTGGAACAGCGAGGCAGACCTTCCCGGTCGAGCACTCACCTGCCGAGTCACAAACCTGCAGTGGTGGCCAAGCGATCTGAAGTAGAACGCTTGATGCTTCGGCAGTTATAGCTTGAGGGGGTACGAACCGTAGCGTACCCCCTCAAGTTGTATTACCTCAGCTTTTTTGAGCTGCTTCCTCAGCTATTTGCAAGCGCTTGGCGAACCAAGGGAATCAGCTTTTCACGCGAAGGGTCCACGGCCTCGGCAAGGAACTGCTCACGGTCAGTACCCTCAAGTCCCTGAGCGACTGGCTGCACACTGTCCTTGGGGATTGAGAATCCAAAGACGATCACGTCGATGATCTTTCGGATCGGCATTTGATTGGCTTCGGCAGAGTCATTGACGCTACCTAGAGCCTCGAGGTAGAAGATCGAGAGGATCTCTCCCATGATGTTGGTTGGCAATAGTGCGCGGCGTCCCATACGATCCAAAGCGGATTCGAGCATCTGGGTCACGAAATCAGCAAGCTCATTGCGCTGATTTCCAGGAATTCCATCAGCATCAGGGTGACGCATTTGATATAGACGGTATTCCATCAGGAGGATATACACCGTGCGCCCCTGTGCGGAAAGACTGTCGAGGGTATCAACAATGCGTTCTAGAGTGAGCGGCCCTTCGATTGAATCAAAGGCCTGCGTCATTTCTGTTAATAGCCGCGTTGAGTATGCAATAAATGCATCTTCCAACAGCTCATCCATATTCGAATAATTCGAATAGAAGGCACCACGGGTGAATCCGGCGCGGGCCACGACCTCGTCAATCTTGGTCCCTGCGAAACCTCGCTCCACCAGAATTTCAATGGCGGCGTCAACTAGGCGTGAACGCGTATTCGCTCGCGCTCTGCTTTCGCCTTCTGCACGCTTCTTAACCACAGCCACCTCCGCGGTATATCTAACTACGTCCAAAAGTCTAACGAGCTTTTCCTGCTGACACACGCGGAAAATAAAGGATTTTCACGCTTTAAGGCCCAAATTTGAAGCTACGAAAGTCCCAGCGCCGCCACGGGGACATATCATGTGTTTCAGGGCATAGTTTTTTGGCATTTTATTTATTTTTGTATCGGAGTTTTTATGGGTCACTCAATTGCGCTCCTCCCTCTAAATTCGGGCGCTTCTATTCCTCAATTTGGCTTTGGGACCTACAAACTGACCGGCCAAGATGCCTATGACGGTGTTCGTGATGCACTTGAGTTGGGGTACCGCCATATCGATACGGCGCAGATGTATGGGAACGAGGCCGAGGTGGGCCGCGCCCTAGCCGATACTCCTCTCGCACGCGAAGAGATCTTCGTCACTTCTAAGCTCAACAACCCTAATCACGAGCCTGATGTTGCCCGCGAGAGCCTTCAGCGCTCACTGGAGGACTTGCAGCTGGACTATGTGGATCTGTTCTTGATCCACTGGCCGCTTCCAATGTTCTACGGAGGTGACATCATGCCCACCTGGCGCGCAATGGAAAGCTTTGTGGATGAAGGCCTGGTGCGCTCTATCGGGGTCTCTAATTTCGAGGCCCACCACCTTGCCCCGATCCTTGAGCAGGGACGCATTGCGCCTGCTGTTAACCAAATCGAGTCTCATCCCTACTTCGCAAACCGCGAGCTTCACCGTTTTAACGCCGAGCATGGAATTATTACCGAGGCCTGGGCTCCCTTGGCTCGAGGCACTGTCCTAGGAGAACCAAGCATTACTGAGATTGCGCGCGAGGTCGGTGCACGTGAATCTCAGGTGGTTTTACGATGGGCACTTCAGCGAGGAGACGTTGTCTTCCCCAAGGCCTCGTCGCATGAGCGCCGAGCAGATAACCTTGATGTTTCCGGCTTCGAGTTGAGTGCGGAGCAGATGGCTCGAATCGATGCACTGGACCACGGAGAAGCGGGGCGCACCGGTAAGCACCCCGATGTTATGGACCGGATGTAATACTTTCGCTTCAGGCGCAACTTATATCGTTTTTCGATGTGAGACAGAGCCATATTTTGCGGGTACCGCTGGGCTATCGTGAAGCTATGACACATGCATCTTCGACGGATCTTGATCGCGTCCTCGCCTCTCTTGATCCCACACCCAGCGGCACTTACGTATTTTCCTTGGTTGACGAAATCCCCCAGAACGTCGACATTTTTGCACTAATCCGCGACGAAGATTCCTACACTGTGGTTGTCGAGGAAGACGCCGCACGTGAAACAGGAATTAACCCGGATGAGCTGTACACGCGAATTGACCTGGGTTCTTCGACCGAGCTGGCTGCAATCGGCATCACGGCATCGATCGCTCAGATCCTTGCTGCACGCTCAATTACTGCGAATTTCATTGCCAGCCGCCGCCATGACCACCTCTTTGTTCAGCCTGATCGCGCTCAAGAAGCGACAGCTCTTCTCGAAGATCTAGGAAGGCGAGCAAAGGGCTGGCTGCCCGCCTGAAATTTTCCTGTTCGTCAGACGCGAAAGTGCGTTCGGAATAAAGTAGAAGTATGGCTGTACTACCCACGGGAAGCGATGAGGCAATCCTCCGTCTAGCCGACGGCACGGTGAAACAGCGAAATCTTCTGACCGGAACTGAAGTGTGGACGGTTCCCGGTCGAGCTCATCGCCCCCTAACTCGTCCCGGTTCCACGCCACCCCTGATTGATCATGATGCCGACGGGCATCATTGTGCATTCTGCTCGGCGCGCTATCTTGAGACTCCACCGGAGAAGGCCCGTGTGATCCGCACACACGCAGGGGAATGGGAGACTCTCCACGGCCTCGGCGCTGAGGAACTTGGGGATACGGTTGCGGAGTTTCGGCGGATCCCCAACCTTTTTGAGATCGTTTCGTACAACTATTGGCACCTCAACCACGGTCATGTTCCTTCCGAGGCCGAGCGGCGCAGGATGGCGGAATACCTGGCCTCGCCCCAGGGTTACGACCACGTGATGCACGTGGTGCGCGCACGCTTCATGGCCTCGGGCGGGAGCGAAGAAGAGTTCGCCGCCCTTTCGGATTCCGAGAAACTCAGCCAAGCAAATGGGTTCTTTTCCGGCGGGCATGATCTGATTATCGGGCGACGTCACTACGTTGATGGAGCGAAGGATACATCCCAGTTAGCTTCGGCTGGGACGCTTACGCCCGAGGAACACTTCCAGTACATGTCGATGACCGTGCGGGCGATGCGGGATCTGTACGACTTGGATCCGGCAGTGAAGTACGTGGTGGCTTTCCAGAACTGGCTCAAGCCTGCGGGTGCGTCTTTTGATCACCTGCATAAGCAGCTTGTGGCAATTGATGAGTTCTCAACGCAGACGCATGATGAGATTGAGCGCGTGCGCACCTATCCGGGGATTTATGACGAGCTCTTGAAGATTGCCGCGACCCGTGGGCTGATTTTGGCACAAAACGATCACGCCGTGGCAATGGCTGGGTTTGGGCATCGCTATCCTTCCTTGGCAATTTGGCCGCTTCACGCGCCGGCTGAACCTTGGGAGTACTCCCCCGAGCAATTACGAGGCATCAGCGACCTTGTGCACGCAATGCACGCGGCGACGGGTGCGGAGGTTCCGTGTAACGAGGAGTGGTACTACCGGCCTCCGAGTTCATCGATTCCTATGCGCATGAGGATTTTGATCAAGTGGAGGATTTCAACGATCGCCGGTTTTGAGGGCGGGACAAGGATTTACCTCAATACGATTGATCCCTGGACTGTGCACCAGCGGATGCTGGAACGCCTGCTTGTCATGCGGGATGAATGCTCAATCGCACAGATGAAGCTGGGTGAAGAATGCAAGGTCACACCGCTGTTGCTGAGGTAAGGGTTTTAGGCGGTTTGCCGTCGTTCGTTTACTGTTTGCGCGCGGGCAAGATGATCGAGTTCCCGGCTTTTCGGGCATGACAAAGGCGAGAGACCCGAGGCCTGCCCGAAAAAACGGTGGGCTGGCTGGCTTCCCTCGCCTTATGCAAATGTCGGGCCTTCAGCCCCCGCGTTGAATCGTGCTGTTATTTCAAGCCTGGCGGAGGGTACCAACCCGACAGGTCGAGCTTAACAGGGATTTATCAGGAAAGCTAGACTTGGCTTGCGCTGTACGCACTTCAAGAAACCGCGTGGAAATTGTTTGGGTAGCAAGCAGCAGTGAGGCAACATTGATTTGTAGCCCCGCGCGTGCGGGGAAAATGAAGAGGGAGAATTAGGCGTGCTGCCTGTCGTACAGGCAGTCCTCCCAGTACTCCCGGATCATGTCTTCGTCGTACCCCCTTACAAGGCCGTCGATTAGACTTTCCGGGATGTCTGCTCCGTAAATAGTGAGGTCTCCGATAATTTTCATCGTGAGCGATTCGTCCTCGGCTATTTCAAGAAGAAACTTACTCTCCTCATCTTCGAGAACGGGGGTAGGAAGGATGCTATCTGCACATCCGATAAGGTCTTCGACCGTATACATTGCCTCAGTCATGATCACTCCCTCACTCAACTGATGTCAGTTGACCATTTGACGCGCGAAGTACATCCACGCCTAATGGGATATGTAGTGATTGTCGCGCCATCGCAACCTCCTGCATTCGAAATACAGTCGATCTTGCTCAACGATTCAGCATCACTGCGATTCGACGAGCATCAGGCCCTTCAACCTGACAGAAGCCAGAATAAAGACTGACACCTTCATTTGCGTCCAGTTTGGAGAAAGAAAATAAAGAAGTTTTTCACAGGATTCCAGGCACTACCTCACGCTTTATCACATGCGTCAACCAGGCCTGCTTGACAGGCCGGTTGAAAGTAGCCAAAAGACACCGACGTCGCCTCAATCCAAAAGAATCGAATAATTTTCGCAGAAGCGCGAAGGTCCCAGAGCAAGCCAGCTCCCACCAGCATCGAACTAACCTGCTCAATAAAAAAACTTGTGGCCCCAACATCAGTTGGGGCCACAAGCCTAAACGCGGTAGCGCAGGGATTTGAACCCTGGGTGGCTGTTACACCACACAGCATTTCGAGTGCTGCACCTTCGGCCGCTCGGACACGCTACCTAGGCACCCCACAATAGCGGATCTGGCAGGATGGGGCAATTCCACGCCAAGATAGACGAAGCGACCTAGACTGACGACATGGCAAAACGGCGTATTGATCCAGCAGAAGGCCACACCGCACTCCTCACGTGGTACCGCGCCCCCGAAAGCGCCTCGCGCACAACTCTCTTCACCGCCGTACGCTACACGCTCGAAGAAATCGCAGCCCTACACCCCGGCCGCTCCGTCGAACTTCGAGTTCCCCCGGCCGGCGCCACGCAAATTCTTCCGGGTACAACTCACCGCCGAGGGACTCCCCCGGCGGTGATCGAAATGTCGCCAGAAACCTGGCTCAAACTCGCATGCGGAATGCTGGACTGGAATGATGCGCTCTCCCATGGGGACCTTCAGGCCTCGGGACAGCGCACCGATCTGTCCACATATCTTCCGTTATTTTCTAATTTGCAATAGCCGGCTGATCTAGATCCGACAGGATCTGCGACACGGCTTCAACCGGCGCAAACCACTTATTCGTCTTGTTCACCACGCCACGCTGAGCAACCGCCGCAATAGCTGCAGAGACCGCGGCGAAGGTCACCACCGAAACCAAGGATGCCGTGCCATCATCATCCTGAGGTGCGGCCTGACCTGTCACAGCCTTCCAGCCCAGCTCCGCGACCTTTCCGGCCACAAAACCGGCGGCCAGCGACAGCCCTGCGGTAATGAGTTTCTGACTGAGACTGCTTCCCATGATGACTCCTTGCATCAGATCGCATCGAACACTCGATACCAACATTTTGCCCTATCACCGCGGGAATATCTCTCCTTCCATGCGCTATTGCTTAGACTGGTACGGTGCGAAAGACAAAGACCGCCTCTCCGTCCCTCCAACGCTCAGCGCATCTGCGCCGCCTTACCATCACGCTCCTGGGGGCGCTAGCCCTCAGTGCATGCTCTCCCTCCATCCCACAGGGAGCACAGTGGACGGATGACCCCTTCCGCACAGACTCAACATCTTCGGCTCAGGGGACCGCGGCCTCGGCAACAAAGAACCGCGCAACCACAGGCAATACTGACGGAATTCCACGAGGAAGTGGAACCCTACGCATCGCTTACGTTCCCGGCTGGCGCCTCCCCCCTGATTACATCGCTGCTTTCGAGGCCGCCAGTGGTTACACAGTTGAGCAGAGCGAGTACGCTCCGAATTCGCCGCTAAATGCCGATGTCATCTTTGGCGTCGACTCAAAACAAGCCGCAGCTTTAGGAACAGCAATCTCCATTGGCAATGACCCGGTCTGCGCGTGGGCAGATCGCTCATGGTTCTCCGCAAATAGCAAGGCACTGCCCTCTTCACTCAAGGATCTTTCCTCGGCAAGCTTCGCCCCTCTGACCGCGATTCCGTCCCAGGATTCCGAGGCCGGCGCCGCGTTCGATGCGAAAGCCAGCTCAGTCCTCGGCGAGGACTACGAGGACTGGAAAGAGAACCTGAAGGACGCGCATTCGATTATTCCCTCCGCAGCGGAGGCACTGGGACAGTGGACTGTCACCCTTGCAGATGATCGTCTCTCGCTCATTTCGGGTACGACAAGTGCTCAGGGCGCCCACCAACGTCCAATCCTCATCTGGGATGCACGCCTAGCGGTTGCCGTGGCCTCCAATACTGGCGCCGAAAGCCGCGCTGAGGCTGTCCCGGGAACATGCGTGGATTTAACCGTTTCAGCAACAGTCCCGCAGCCTTCTTCGAATTCCGAGGCCGCCCGTTCTTTCCAAGCATTTCTTGAATCCGAGCTGGGGAAGAATGCTGCCGCCTACGCGGGACTTGCCTATAACGATGGGGTGCCCGAGGACTCGCAGGCCGCGTGGTTTATGAAGCCGGTGAAGTAGGCAGGACGCCTGCAAGATTTGCTTTCGCCTGAAGTCGTTCTTTCTTACGCTCTCTGACCCATTGGTGGCATGCACGCGCTGAAAGAGCCAATAGAGCAAGCACCCCCAAAGACGAACGGATCAGCGTCATCAACACAATGTGTGTCGCGCCCGAACTGGCAATATCTGCGGCAGCGAAAATAATGTCGGCGCTCAGGGCCGTCAGAAGAATAATCCGGGCACGAGGATGCCCATTCCACGTCATGACAGCAGTAATGATTTCCATGACAAGAAGAATCACGGTTACAAGAGCGACAATCAGCCTCATCGACAAAATATAGAATTGCGCATTGGCGACATCATCAATGCCGATGACATTAAGTGCAATGTACTTCCACGGATTTTGAAGGACTAGGTAAGTCTGGAACAGCTCGGTTGCGAACATGAACGCAACCAGGGCCATGCCGACAACCAGTTGGACCGGACGTTGACGATGTGCTTGAGAATCAACATCATGGGCATCTGCCATTTCATGGGCATCATCATCATTGGGCTCAACGTCTTGAACATCCAATAGGTACAGGTCACCATCGGTGATGATGCGGTCCCCACCACCATTTTTATCGTGGTAGGAACTGAAGAAATCGGGAAGAATCTCAAGCTCTGCCGCGGGGTTAGCGAAGAGGACATCATCAACAATAAAGTTGCGCTCAATATCGATATCGGCATCGATCTTATGAGTGATTTGGAAGGTCAAAAGACTCAATCCGACAGCACGATCAAAGGTTCCCGCTGCCAGCCATTCGACGCGACGACCGCCCGGGAGAACCCAGCCATCGGGCGTACGCCAAAAACGCACGTGATGGCGTTCTGAAGAACGACCGGGAACGCCTTTTTGGTAGGCAAAGTCCTGCTTACGACCAAAGAGCACAAGATTTGAAACCGGCGCAGCATCGTAGCTTTTACGACTGACGAAGGTCCGTATCACTCGAAAAACTGTGTGGGGAGTAATCGGGTCAGCACGTACCCATCCGGCTGCAGTCATGGCAGCGTGGATATCGATTTCACTACCAACAAGAGCAAGGTTCACTGGGTCACCGAGGAGCCCATCAGCAGTCCTGGTTCGACCAATGAAATAGTCGGGAACATACAGCCACGTGAGCAACTGATGGATTCTGGGAAGTGCGAGGTAAGCGGTAACTGCCCAGCAGATCAGGAACCACGCGATAGCGGTAGGTTTGAGTTTGATTGACCCCGCCAAGAAAACGTAGGCGAGCCACAGTGTTGCCACACCAGAGAAGATAAAGAACAAGGCATCGACAACATCGTCGAAACCCCAGTCGCGGTCCTGCGCAAACGAGAGTTTGTCAGATGCTCGCTGGTAAACAGGGGGCTTGCGGGGACGCGGGCGCGAATGAGCGGAGGCGTTTTCGCCCTCATCGCTCGACTCAGTGGCCGATACGTGACTCTCGCTCATATCCCTTCCTTACGCGTGTATGTATAGCCACAAGCCTAGTCTGAGAAGACTCATCCTTCCGCTTTTCTGAGAGTCTGTATTCTCATCGTGCACACCTCGGCAGCACGGGTTTTCGCACTAACAACATCGCTATGAGACATCAAGAGAAGAGATTGAGGGCGCCCGGAAAGAGACTCAACAGGCGCCCTCTTGGAGACGCAGAATGTCAGGGGGTGTTTCTCGTCTCCGTTCCTCACGTTAGCGCCGACGAGAAACCATTCGGAGGTTTTTACTTCTGTGTTTTTCTGGAAATTTTCCCTTGAATAAGAAGGCTTTAAACAGAAGTGACAACCTTGTCTACCGCACTAAAACAGGGTGGTGCGTTTTACGCAAACCTAAAGCAGCAGCACGGGAGGCACACAAATTAAACACCCTCCAGCCTTAAAAAGGACCTTAGTCCTACTTTTGGCTGGAGGGTCGTTTAATTCAGTAAAATCTGCGCTCAGGCATGCGAACGAATGTAGTCCGCAAATTTTTCAATAGCTGACTTCACAAATCCCTGAGTTGCCGCATCAATAAAGCGACTATCTTCGCCGATATCCTCATGCGACATCTTCATGTACACCTCGGGCTGCGTCATCAACAAGGGGTTAAAGAACTCAAGCGCCTGACGGGTTGAGATCTGCCCAATAGCAGCACCGACCGCTCCCCTAGATGCGCCCACGACATAAACCGGCTTACCGCCGATGGGATTGGATCCCCACGGACGGCCAAACCAGTCGATAGCATTCTTCAGACCACCGGGAATCGAGCGGCCATACTCAGGGGTTGCAATCAGAACGGCATCCGCATCTTCAAGGATCTTCTTGAAGTCCGTGGCGATTTGCGGGTAGTTCGCATCGTAATCAGGGCTGTACAGCGGCAGCTTCGAGAAATCAGCCTCAACAAATTCCAGATCAGCAGGAGCATCAGCAATCATCGCACCCACCAGCTTACGATTAATGGAGTTCGAGGACAGCGAACCAATGATGTAAGCGACCTTGTAAGCCATGGGATAAGCCTTTCTTCCAGGAGCCGCTTTCGAGCAGCACTGCAGGCATAAACGTCACCTAGATTCCGGTTTATTCCGGCCTAAGACCTAGATCACAGAAGATTTACCAGGCGCCAGTACCACCGGTTCCGCGTTTGCGATCTTTATTCTGGCGCTCCTCGCGATCGGTTTGTTCCTGACGCTTTTGCATCTCTTCACGCTTCGCGCGTTGCTCTTTGGTCTCTCCCTCATAAGGATCCTTGGACTTGTCTTGGTTTTGTTTGTCCTTGTCCTGGTTCTGCTGATCCTGGTTTTGTTTGTCTTTATCCTTATTGTCTTGGTTCTGCTGATCTTTGTCTTGGTTCTGCTTGTCCTTATCCTGATTCTGTTTATCTTTATCTTTGTCCTGATTTTCCTGCTTCTGAGCCTGCTGCTGCTTTTGCTGAGCACGATCATGAGCCTTGTCAGCATCGGCGCCACCGCCGCCGCCCTGCTGGTTCTGGTTCTGCTGATTCTGTGTCGAGGCAGCGGATTGACAGGGGGCCACGACCTCGCCCATTTCTTTATAAATTTCAGCAGCACGCGCACGATCCGTGCTCATCGCCGCATCTCCCTGCTTTTCCAAAGCAAGTGCCAAATTCATTCTGACGGTGCACTCATAGGAATAGGTCTCAATTCGACCGTCCTCAATCTGCTTTGCCTTCGGAACTCGGTCCCAAGCAGTGCGCAACTCAGCGACGGCCTCGTCAGGATGATCAAGCTTCACATGCTGCGTCCCCGCGTTGTAATGCGCAACCCAGCTGGCAGGACCAAGATCTCCCCAATAAATCTGCTTTGAATAGGAGTTCAGCGCACCCTCATTATTCCCCGCGCGCACAGCGCGACCCGTATTCCATGCCCACACCGGCAGGGCGGTCATATAAATTCCGACAGCTAGGGCAACCACAACAATGGGAAGCGACCACCACAGAGGGCGCAATAGCTTCCCATTACGTCGCGGCTTCTCCGCCTCGTTCCTCTTTGCCGAGGCCGGGGTTGCGCTGGGTGCGCCATCCCCCGTTTGGGTATCAGCTGCAGCCTCGCCATCTGCTGGAGGCTGATAGAAAGCAGTAGGACGCTGTTCCTTATCGCTGCGGCGCTTAAATCGCACGGGTCCTCCTCAGCGCGTGGATACGACCCGCAAAAATAGCGGCCTCCCAAGCTAATAGCACAGTTAAAACAAGAGCCGATGGCCACAAAACGTAGCGTGAAGTTTGGATCGTATCGTTTGCATCCGCAGTATTTCGAGCATTCTGAACCGAGGATGAAGCTGCGGAGCTAATGGCGGAATCATTGGGTGAACGAACCATATTGATACCAAGTTTTTGAGCGATCTCATTCAGCTTCTTGACATCAATCTTCGAAATTGCATCGGGGTTTCCGGGCTGGGAAAAATCTTTGATGTATTCGGGGGTCGAACCGTCATTTTGCTTCCCCAGAGCGGCAACCTTCATCTTCCCGCCCTCTTCAGTTCCATAGCCGATGACCAAGCCTCCCGTCAGGAGCGGCTTGATCTTGTCCCATTGCTGAGGATCGCCTCCGCCGGCACTTCTCCACGCAGAATTGTTCGAGGTCTCACCATCGGTGAACACGAAAAGTACGCGGGTATTTTCAGGATGCTTGTTTGCGGCCGCCTGCATTTCTTCCGCAAGATATTGTGCGGGGCGGTCCGGGGATGAACCTCGCGAAGAGGAACTCACTTCCTGAGTCAGCGTCGAAACAAAGGAACGAACCGCGCCAAGGTCAGAGGTCAGGGGAAGCTCAGTATCGGCCTCGGAATCCCAGGTGATAATGCGATAACGAGCACCCGGAGCAGCTTGAAGGATCTGCTCAACATCGTGGCTCACGCCTTGAAGACGAGTCTTTCCGCTTTCCCAATCCTCGGCGGCCATCGAACCGGTCCGGTCAATCGCAAGCCAGACCTCGACATTGGTCGTCACTTTTTGCGCTTCACCGGGAACTGAAGGCCCGATCAAGATGGAGAGCAGTGCGCAGGTGATAGCACCTCTGCGCACCAGATCCGATGTTCTAAAGGGGCGATGACGCCGAGCACTCCACCAGGAAAAGAAAGCGCACGCTGCAATGATCACAATGATGATTGCAACCGACATAAGGGGTCGGAAGGAGAGCGACAATAT
This sequence comes from Actinomyces sp. oral taxon 181, assembly GCF_018370895.1. NCBI lineage: Bacteria > Bacillati > Actinomycetota > Actinomycetes > Actinomycetales > Actinomycetaceae > Actinomyces > Actinomyces sp. oral taxon 181. The sequence continues at coordinate 8,064 of NZ_JAGYZL010000014.1, read as the reverse complement.
TCCTCCTGCGGATCGGATCAAACACTGGCAAGTATAGTGCCCATCTCAAATTCATCCTCTCAGGGAAGCTATTTGACATCTGAAGCGATCCATCGTTAAATTCATTTGTGTATCATGGTGTCCTGATACAAACCACAAAGAATAATCGAGGCAAGATGAAAACCCTCCGAAACATTGCCGCCGGTTCACTCGGACTGGCGCTCGTTTTTTCCTCTTTTACCGCCATTGATGCTCAGGCTGTTGAACGCGTTCCCGGGCAAATCAACGGCGATCGCAGCTCCGGCTGCGTCGTCGACTGGACCGCTCGCGCCATGCTCGATCGGAACATGAACAATATTCCGGTCGGACTCCGAAAGGGCCCTTACTCAACTTCCGGCTTCATGGAGAGCGTCCACCCAGACTACGGCAGCAAGGCCGTGCTTGAGAACCACCACTGGTTCAACCCTGTGAGTGATATCCAATACTGGCGCATCCCGATCGGTGCCGAATATGGGATCCTTCCCGGCGCAACCCTGACTGTAGATCTTCCCGACGACATGACCGATGTCCATCTGATGAGTGACCTGCGAACCGAGGTCAAGGACATGACGCTTGATGAGTTCATGGAGCGTCAAACCTTCGGTGCACTGGCACGCAAGCTCAATTGGGATATTGTCCCCACCGCAACCCAAACCGATGCAGCGCGTAATATCTGGACTCTGACCTTCCCGAATGGCCTGCCGGAAGGCCACGCTGCGATCGTTGAATTCGTCGGAAACGGTGACCGTACGAAGCACTACGAGGCAACCTCTCACTTCCGCGGCCTGCGCGAAACAGATGAGAATGGCAACGCATGCCTGACGACTCCTGAGCCTGAACTCACTGTCGGACAGTGCCAAGCCGGAGTCGTTGGACGCACGACTTTCTCGCCCTACTCGAAGGATATTGACCTTCGTGAAAAGTACTCCGATCGCTGGCAGGGAACCGGCGCCCTTTGGGGCGAGGCCGGAGCTGACGGCTGGGATCCTTCGCGCCAGTACTCTGATGCCGCCGGCGCAACACGTCGTATGCGCTTCTACGCTGCAACCAAGCGCGAGCTCAACAATGCGACGATGACCGTAAGCGCTCCCCAGGGCGCAACCTTTGACGAGGCCTCGATCGCCTCTGCATTGACCCCCGGCGGTGGCCAGCTTGTTGCTAACGGCTTCTCGCAGTCGGTGACAGGAATTTCCAACCCGACCGTGAGCGCCGATAAGAAGACCCTCACCTTCACGGTTGCACACATGCCAGAAAACTCCTCACTGAGCGTTGAGGTCACCGCAGTGCTGACCGGCGAAAAGGCATTCGATACCCCGACTTCGAAGCCCATGGTCTTCTTCCACACCCTGGTTGGTTCTATCCCCGGATGCGAGGTCTCGCCTTCGCCTTCGACTCCGGCAACCGAGCCCACTCCCGACAAGCCTCAGGAGCCCAGTAAGCCAGCAAGCCCCAAGGCTGCAAACCCGAAGAAGGCAGGCCCTCTGGCACACACCGGCGCCACAAGCGGAATGGTCCTTGGCGCAGCAGGACTGACCCTGATTGCTGGTCTTCTTGCAGCTAAGCGTCGCAAGGCCTAAGCGCTTCAGGCAATAAATCATTGTGGGGCCGCAGCAACAGCTGCGGCCCCACAAATGTATTCACAAGCAATCGAGGCGGGCTCTCACTGAATCCTGTCGACGTCGCTACGGCCCTACTAAAAGATCTCCCTCCAGCTCTTTCCTAGGCATCAGAGCTTGGCAAAACCAACAAGCCCAAGGAAGGCCACGATGGCAAGTGCTAGCCAGGCCACGGGCGTATTGACGCGGTCAGTAACCGTGACGCGAGCATCGCCCTCAACCTCGCGCTTCTGCTGGGCCTCGATATTTTGAATAATCGAATCCACTGTGCCGGAGCTGGACATCGTATAGAACTCGCCACCGGTTGACTCAACCTGGTTCTTCATATCTTCGCCCTCGGTGGTCAGCGTCGAACCCGGGTAGAGGCCGATAACCTCAACCTTCTGACGCTTTGCAAAGTCAATTGCTTCCTTGAGGGTATACAAGCCTTCACCATTGACTTCATTATCCGAGGCCAAAATAATCGTCCGCGAGCGCTCTTGATCTGTGTGATCAAAACCCAGCACGCAAGATGCTAGACCGTCACCGATAAGGGATGCTGCTTGCCCATCGGGATCATCAGTTCCCTCAAGATAACGGGCAAGATCATTGGTGATGCGATATCCGTTCGAGGTCTTCGAAATGACGCCATTCCTCAGTAGCGAACTCAAGGTATCGAGGTTGTCGTTCACCATCGTGTAATCATCAGTCAGCGGGAACTTCCGAACTGAACGACCACTCCACAGGTACAAAGACACACGCTCGCCGTTGAAGTGCTCAACAAGGCTCTTGAAGGCATCACCGATTTCGCTGTCATATTCCAGCATCGAACCTGATGCATCCAAGCATAGAACGATATCTCGCGAGGCCAGACGACGGTCATCCACTCGACGGTCAACGGGGTTTGCAGCGACGACAGAAAGCGATACGGCAGCAGCACAAAAAACAGCAAGCAAACCAGCAACCGCCATACGCGTGCGGCGCATCAGTGCACGGTAACGCGGTAAGTCACGTACGTAACCGGTATTGGCAACCCAGCCTCGACGTTCCCTCGCATGAAGCCGCAGACCGATACGCCACCAGCCAAAAGCTGCAGCGACAGCAATAACACCCAGGACGACGGCGATGAGGTACCCATACCTCATTTCCTCACCACCTCCCGCGCGTAATCCATGACGAATGCGGGATCGAACTGAGTTTCTTTGCCATTGGCCTCGGAATCTGCTTTAAAGCTGTCCTCGCAGGCAGAAAGAGCATCCGCAAGATCAGGCCATGTGGGAATGAGTTTTCGAATCTCAGACACGGTTGCAGTCTCAAGATCACGACCGGTACGTTCAGTGCCCAGCGCACGCAAAATACCCGCGACTGCCAAGTGCACCCCGCGGTCATCCAAGTCGCCCGTGTTCAAGCGACCCTCGACCTCGTCAATAAAGCCCAGGTAGCGCAGACGACGCTTCTCATCCAAGGGAATAAGTGCGATCTGATTCTGTTCCTGCAAGCGGTTCGAGCGCAGCCAGCGGATCAGCCACACTCCTACCCACACCAGGACAAGAGCCAGAAGCAAGACTCCAATAATCCACATCCAGTTCGGGTAGTTGAGAACCTCGCGTAATTCACCGGACACGACTTTCCCTTTCCAATGCGGAGAGAAGAGTGCGAACAACCTGATCACTGGACGAAACACTCACGCGGGTAATCCCCGGGATCTCAAGGAATTGACGCACTGCAGTTCGGCTTTGGTCAGCTCGCGCGGCGGCCTCGGCAGCAATCTGACTATCCCCCAAAAGGAAGTCGGGAAGCGGGCCAGCGTCAACATCCACAATCCGAGTACCCGCGGGGAGCTGCGTCGGATCCGCATCCGCAACCTGCATGATGAGCAAGCGGTGGCGGACGCTCAGGCGTTTAAGCAATTCTCGTACACGAGGCGTGGGCTGGGGATGCGTTTCATCCGTGACCAAAACAATAAGGGAGCGACGGTAGGTTGCCGCCTGCACGCGAGCAAGAAGGGTTTCAAGATCCGAAGAGGGCGAGCGCAGGTCAATATCTTCCTCGAGGCGTCGCAAAATCAGTTCGATATGCGCATTTCCCGATCGCGCGGGCATGTGTCGCATACGTCCTTGACAGCCCGACACCAAACCCACCTGGTCACCGCGGCTAGAGGCAAGCCATGCGACGACCTGGCAAATCGTTAATGCAACCGCTTCTTTACTTTCACCCGAAGGGGCAAGCGCACTCATCGAGCGTCCGGTATCAACAACCAGCATGACCTGAACATTCGCGCTGGCTTCAAAACGCTTAACGATGGGCTTTCCGGCACGAGCGGTTGCTGCCCAGTCGATATCTTTGACATCATCGCCGGGCTTGTATTCGGCCATGTCCATAAATTCCCAGCCCTGCCCGGCACGCGCAGAATAGTGCTGGCCCTCCATCAAGGAGAGCAGCTTACGCAAGACCGGGAGCTGAGTTCGACCGCCCAGAGCACGCAGCTGTGCGTTATTCGCGTGCGCTTTTTGATGCTGGTCGACGTCACCGAGAGTCTGAGACGTGCCCTCAACGACCCCCTTCTTCAGGATTGGGCTCACGGTACTGCTACCGCGTTGAAGACGGCATCGATCAAGCCATCAACTGAAATCTCATCGGCCATCGCATCGAAGGTGCGAATGATGCGGTGGCGAAGAATTGCGTGACGAAGCTTCTTAATATCATCAGGCATCACGTAGTTGCGGCCAGCCATCAGCGCCACGGCTTTACTCACGCGCATAAGAGCAATACCGCCACGAGGCGATGCGCCCACTCGCACATGCTGCGAGAAACCGGGAAGCGGGTTGGGGCCCATACCACGAGTGGTATTGATGATGTCGACGATGTACGCCTTCAAAGTATCGTGCAGGAAGACGCGTCTGGTCATCTGCTGGAGGAAAGTCAGATCTTCCAGGGAGATGGGCTGCGCATCGATGGGCTTGTCCATAGTCCCCGCTTCGATGCGGTTAAGAACCTCAAGCTCCTCCAAGGGCTTGGGGTAGGTGATGATTTCTTTCATCAAGAAGCGGTCCATCTGCGCTTCGGGAAGCACGTAGGTTCCTTCTTCTTCAATGGGGTTCTGAGTGGCCATCACCATGAAGGGCTTGGGCAGCGGATAAACAATTCCACCGATGGTGGTCTGTCCTTCCTGCATCGCCTCGAGCATGGCAGATTGGGTCTTTGCCGATGAACGGTTGATTTCATCGAGAAGCACGATATTGGCGTGGACGGGCCCCAGTTCCGTTGTCATCTCATTTTCGGCCTGGTTCCAAATACGCGTACCAACAATATCGTTCGGCATCAGGTCTGGGGTGCATTGGATGCGGTGGAAAGAACCCGAAATTGCCTGCGCAATCGTTTGAGCGGCCGTAGTCTTTGCCAAACCGGGGACGGATTCCATCAGGATGTGCCCCTGAGCCAACAGGCCAACAATCAGGGTTTCACGAAGGTTTTCTTGGCCGACAACGCGCTCTGAGAAGATCTTCTGGATACGGTCCAGGAGCTCTTTGCTGCGTTTGAGCTCATCATCGGTGAGATAAGTGGACATTCAGGAAACTCCTGGCTCATTGAATAATTACGAATATCTTACTGTTTTTTAGAAGCGCATTCAGGTTCGTGAGTCACCGGTCTTTCCCAATCACTGCGTGCTACTGGGAGTGGGCAAGGTGATTGGAGGTACGGAAAAACTGGGTATGGTGACTGAAATGGTCGGAATATGCGTCACCGTTGGGGTATTGGAACTCTTGATCGTCGTATGTGCACAGGCGCGAATAATTCCGAAAACCAGCATGAAGATCACCGCAAGAATCCATCCCACACGCTTCTTTTTTCGCGCGACAGCCTGCGATTCATACCCATAGGCGCCCGTAGAAAGACTGTTGTCTGCGGGAGTTCCACCGGGATTGCGCCAGGCCTCCTCCATTTCCGGAGCATTTTGCCGCCACAGACGAACGGTGTCCAAGTGCGTGATGTAGTCGGGCAACGGCTTCACACTGCCCTGTTCAACTCCCCGGGGTCCGTATTGGTTAAAGCTATCAACCAGCTCAATTTCCTGATCGAACAGCGAATCAATAGTCAGAGTTGGAACGTTTTCTTGAAGATACCCCAGCAATGAGTCAAAGATGACTAATGACTCTGGGCTGATGAAAGCTTTGGGATAGAGGGGCAAGAAGGTCCCATCGCGATCAATGAGGATATAGGCCTTCCCCGTACGAAGAAGTACCGCAATGTTTGCAATGGTAATTTCAACACGACGGGTAACTAAGTTCGGATTAGCAGCCTTCAATGGATCAAACCACTGCGCGACGAGCCTGTCACTTGAGACCATGAGGTGATGAGGAAGAATCATCGAGTATCCGCTGAGGTTTTCAGGAACGCTCGATAGAAGGTCTGTCCCCTCTGTCGAGGGATATGGAATCGAAGGGGCAGGCTCGGGATATCCCTTATAGAGTGGGAAGTGGTCGTAAGTAGACTTCGCTGCGGTCAGAAGCGGATAACGCCGCAGCAGCTGGGGCGATGCCACGTCGTAGGCGATGTGGGCGCACGCGATTGCTCGGTCGATGATATCGCGGACCTCTGCGGGGGTCGGCACACTGGTGTCATTAATCCGGTGCAAGTGCTGCGAAACATCGAGATTCTCATCATCTGCAACGCGCTCGATAATTTGGGAAAGATCGACCGTTAGTTTGCGCTCCGGTTTAAAGAATTCATCAAGGAAACGACGCGCATCCCAGTACATGTCCATTTCTTTGAAACGGACCATTCCAATGAGTTCTGGAGCAACAGAGTAAGCAGCGCTTGACACTTTGATGTCCGAGTAACGCGAATTCATCGCTCGCAGAACATTTGTAGCGTCAATAGCTATTGCCCAACGTGCCGCAAGACCTGCGCGCGTCATTGGGACAGCAAAAGAGAATAGATAATTTGTTCCACCCTGCCACTGACTACCCGGCTGGTACTGCTCACGCGGTGTCTCGGTATTTACTGCTAGAAGATCATCCAGGTCCAAAGAATCTGGCGCACGATCAAAGCCCAACCCCAAGAAGTCAGGCTCTGTCGTTACAAAAACACAGGGGTAGCGTGCTTCAAAAGGCGATATCCGGCGCGCAAGTTCGCAAGCCGCGGGAAAGTATTTTTCGGCCTCGAAAGTCACGCTATCAGGACGGAAAATAGCGAGCAAAGCTTCGGAAATACCCGCGCGATTGGCCACCTCGGATGCCCACATATCAGAGGCATCTGCATGTCCGGCAGATGGAAGCATGCCTTCGGGATTTTCAAAGCAAGCCGGCAAACGCAACCACGCTTGGCGGACGATTTCACGCGGCCCATGTACGCGGATATCGATTTCAGAAAGGTAGCTTGCTAATTCAACCTGAGCGGACGCGAACTGACCGGGCGCATATTCAACTGGACGTTTGAGCTCGGTGCCAATGGACTCCATGAGCACGTGAAGGGCACCGATTTCTTCCGGAGCGACATTGAATGTTCCGTAGGAGAGTGTCAAACACATCCACAGATCATCCGGATTTCCCGATGATGGCTCGAGTACGGCCCACTCGTATCCGTTAACAGTCGTCCATCGTTTAACAGCCAATTCGCCTCCCCACGTGGGCGCCCAAAATGCGCACGTATCTTCTACTCTAAAACATCACTGAAAGACAAACATAGGCGGGCGGCTCCCGCTGTGGGAACCGCCCGCCTATCGAGTGTGCTAGCTAGAAGCTATCAGGCCTGCTTTGCAGCAGCGATGCGTGCACGGAACTTCGCGAGCTGCTCGGTGATAGCTGCGGGGAGCTTGTCGCCGAACTGCGAGAAGTACTCTTCGGTGTCGTCCATCTCTGCCGACCAAGCATCGGGGTCAATCTCGAAGAGCTTTGCCCACTTGGCTTCGTCGATGTCCAGACCTTCAAGGTTGAAGTCCTCGAAGTGCGGGTAGCGACCGGTGACGCCGTCGATTGCCTCGACCTCGCCAGCTGCGCGGCGAACGATCCAGTCCAGAACACGAGCGTTGTCGCCGTATCCGGGCCACATGAAGTTGCCGTCTTCGTCCTTGCGGAACCAGTTGACCTGGTAGACCTTCGGGAACTTTTCGCCCAGCTTGTCCTGCATCTCCAGCCAGTGGCCCCAGTAGTCAGCCATGTTGTAGCCGCAGAAGGGCAGCATGGCGAAGGGATCGTGGCGCAGCGAACCGGCCTTAACGTCGGTTGCAGCAGCGGTGACCTCAGAGGCCACGGAAGCGCCGATGAACACGCCGTGTGCGGGCTCATACTGCTCAGCCACCAGCGGGACGTTGCTTGCACGGCGGCCACCGAAGAGGACTGCGTCAACCGGAACACCCTCGGGTGCTTCCCAGTCGGGGCAGATGATCGGGCACTGCGAGGCGGGAACGGTGAAGCGGCTGTTCGGGTGAGCAGCCTTCTCGCCGGACTCG